>JAFKKL010000008.1 GCA_017305595.1 Hyphomicrobiales bacterium
AGGGCCGGAACTGAGCCTTTCCACGAGCGGACCGGGCGGCGGCGATTGCGGCGCGACTGCGGACAATCTCGTGCTTAAGGCGACACAGCTTCTCGCGGAACGTGTGCCCGAATTGCGGGTCGGCGCTTTCCAGCTCGATAAGCGGTTGCCGGTTGCGGCCGGAATCGGCGGTGGCTCGGCGGATGCGGCGGCGGCGTTGCGGTTGTTAGCGCGGCTCAATGCACTCGCCTCCGACGATCCACGCATCATGGAGGCGGCTCGCCTGACCGGAGCCGATGTGCCGGTGTGCGTCGCCTCGCAAAGTTCGGTGATGACCGGGATCGGCGAACAGCTATCGCTGGTGCGCGTGCCGAAGATGCCTTGCGTGATGGTCAATCCACGCGTCGCGGTGGCCACGGCGGAGGTGTTTACCGCGCTCGGCTTGCGCAAGGGCGAAATCCTGACCGACGTGACCGATGTGGTCCGCTCGCGGAAGTGGCCTACCGAAGAGTCATCGGTCGAGGAATGGCTGAAGGCCCTGGGCCATGCGGCCAACGATCTCGAAGCGCCAGCGATCAAGATCCAGCCGGTCGTCGGGGACGTCTTGTCGGCGCTGCGCGATTTGGCCGGTGCGCGGCTGGTGCGGATGTCGGGATCGGGCGCGACGTGTTTTGCGCTGTTCGATAGCGACGCTGAGGCCCGGGCCGCCGGTCAGGCGCTGCAATCGAGCCATCCGCAGTGGTGGGTTCACGCCGGAACGCTCGGCTGAGACGGTACACGCGGTCCAAAACCTACTGACTCCATGCGGTAATTGTTGCAGGTACCGTTTCAAGTCGCGATGATCGTCCCGGTGTTGACTCGGTTCGATAGCCCATATGGCAAGTTCCCGCGTTTCGTTTGACCAGGCCGCCCAGTCGCTGCTCGACGCCGCAATCGATCCGACGCGGTGGAACGAGGCGATGGAGCAGATCTCGCAATATGCCGGTGCGACCGGCGCACTCCTCCTCCAAACCAACGGCAGCCGGCTGGAAGTGCCGCACAGTCGTTCCATGGAGGAGGGACTCGAGATCTATTTCCGGGAGGGCTGGCATCTCCGCGACGAGCGGATGCGGGGCGTGCCGTACATGCGCAGGTACGGCATTTTCGTCGATCAGGATTTCGCGTCGCGCCAGGAGATCGAGACATCGGATTACTATCGTGGCCTGCTTGCTCCATTCGGATTCAACTGGTCCGCCGGAATCGGCGCGACCAACGGCGATGAGGAATGGAGCCTCGTCATTCAATTTGACGATGCCCACGGCTTCGTGACGCCGGAGGAGCAGAAGGATTTTCTGCGCTTTGGTGCTCATCTCAAGCGCGCGGTACTGTTGGCGAATAATCTCGGCTTTGCCAGCGCGACTGGAATGATCGATGCCTATCAATCACTGGGATGTCCGAGCTTTCTGCTCGATCGCGGTGGGCGCGTGATCCGTTCCAACGCCGCGGCAGAAAAGCTGATCGGCGATGGGTTGAGCCTTGCGCTGGGTGTGCTCGGATGCGGTGTTGCCGACGACAATCGGGAGCTTGCCGGACTCGTGGCCCGACTTTGCCGTTCGCCGGGGATTGGCGAGACCGAAGCATTGCCTTCCGTAATTGTGCGCCGCCCGACGAAGCGTCCGTTGATCGTCGAGGGCATCCGCATCAACGGAATGGCCAGTGCGGTCTTTTCGCCGGCGAAGGCAATCTTGTTGGTCTCGGATACCGAACGTCCATCCGCCGATTCGCGGATGGATTTGTTACGGAAGATATTCGGCCTCACGCAAACCGAGGCGCTATTGGTTTCGCATCTGGCACGGGAAGTCCCGCTGCCGCTGGTCGCCGAACTGCTGGGCATTTCCTTCGAAACCGCGCGCTCGCATTTGAAGCGCGTCTTTGCCAAAACCAGCACCAACCGCCAGTCGGAACTGTTGCTGCTGCTGCGCCGGCTACGGCCTTTGGGCTAAATCGGGCGTTGCGGCTGCGATCAGTGTGAGCGCGCCAGGCAGAACGCGACGACCTGCTCCAGCGCCGTCTTCATCGGTGACGGCGGAAACAGCGCCAGCGCATCGACCGCCATTGCGCCGTAGTGCTGGGCGCGCGACAGCGTGTCCTCAAGTGCGCGATGCTTGGTCATCAGGCCGACGGCGTGATCAAGATCGCCTTCGCCGATCTCGCCGCGTTCCAGCGCGCGAATCCAGAATTCGCGCTCCGCATCGTTGCCGCGACGGAAGGCCAGCACGACGGGCAGGGTGATCTTGCCCTCGCGGAAATCGTCGCCGACGTTCTTGCCGAGCTTGGCGGCCTTGCCGCCGTAGTCCAGCAGGTCGTCGACCAACTGGAAGGCGATGCCAAGATTCATGCCGAAGCTGGCGGCAGCGGTCTGCTCGGCCTTGGGACGCTCCGCGATCACCGGGCCGACCTCGCACGCAGCGGCGAACAGTTCGGCGGTCTTGCCACGGATCACCGCGAGATATTCGTCCTCGGTCGTTGCGGTGTTCTTTGCGGCGGCAAGCTGCATCACCTCGCCCTCGGCGATGGTCGCGGCGGCGGACGAGAGGATGTCCAACGCACGGAGCGAGCCAACCTCCACCATCATCCGGAATGCCTGGCCGAGCAGGAAGTCGCCGACCAGCACACTGGCCTCGTTGCCCCACACCATGCGGGCGGAGAGCTTGCCGCGCCGCAGTTCGCTTTCGTCCACGACGTCGTCGTGCAGCAGCGTCGCGGTGTGCATGAATTCGACCGAGGCCGCGAGCTTGATGTGGCCTTCGCCGCCGTAGCCGGAGAGCCCCGCCATCGCCAGCGTCAGCATCGGGCGCAGCCGCTTACCACCGGAGGAGATCAGGTGATTGGCAACCTCCGGGATCATGGTGACCTCGGATCCGGTGCGAGACAAAATGGTGGCGTTGACCCGCTCCATATCCGTCGCGACAAGCTCGACGAGCTGATCGATCGATGCTGTCGAGGGGGTCTCGAAGGGAACAATCACCGCCACGCTTTATCTCCACTGCCTCGTCAAATGGCCGAATTCATTCGCGGCCGGGGCACAAGGCCCATGGACCGGGCCAATTCGCGCCGGCCCGGAAAGTCGTTATAACCATAGAAACTGGCGGGTGAGGCGGCAAGGGCCGACCACGCTTGACAGGCCCTCGGGCCGGTCAAGGCGGAGGGCGAAGGAGGCGTTTCGGTGCGCGAATTGGTACGGACCAACGATGTAGTGCTGGTCTCGGCGATCGAGGCCCTGCTGAACGGCGCCGATATCCACCATTTGGTGCTGGACCAGAACATGAGTGTACTCGATGGCTCGATCGGAGCGATCCCGCGCCGGATTCTGGTCCACGAAGATGACAACCGGAAGGCCCGCCAGCTTCTGACTGATGCCGGCCTCGCCCATGAATTGCGGCCCGATGTCTGAGGCGAAGTCCGGTATCACCGAAGATGGTTTTCTCGGCGGCCGCTTGCGGCTGCGCCAGCCGGCGTCCGGCCATCGCGCCGGGCATGACGCGATCCTGCTGGCGGCGGCGACCGCGGCACAGCCCGGTCAGCGGATCGCGGATTTCGGAGCGGGTGTCGGTGCCGCCGGTTTGGCGGTGGCCCGGCGGGTCGCTGGTATCGAACTGGTGCTGGTCGAGGTTGATGCCGCTATTGCCGCACTGGCGTCCGCCAACGCGGCTTCCAATGGAATCGAGGCCCGGGTGGTGACGCTTGATCTCGACTCAAGCGCCGCGGCATTCGCGGCTGCCGGTCTCGGACCCGACAGTGTCGATGGCGTGCTGACGAACCCGCCGTTCAATGATCCGGTGCGGCAGCAACCTTCCCCCGATGGTGCGCGACGTGTCGCGCATGAGGCGACGGCGACAACGCTGGAGAACTGGATTCATGCGGCACGGCGCGTGCTCAAGCCCGGCGGCATGCTGACGCTGATCTGGCGCGCGGAGGGATTGGAGGAGGTGTTGGCCGCGCTCGCGCGAGGTTTTGGTGGAATTGCAATCCAGCCCGTTCACGGCACGCCGTCGGGGCCGGCGATTCGTATCTTGGTTCGCGCGACCAAAGGAGCTCGCGCGCCGCTGCGGATTTATCCTGGCTTGATGCTCAATGATTCAGCGGGCGTGCCTACGCTGCAGGCAAACGCATTGCTGTCCGGCGAGGCGGTGTTGCCGCTCGCGAGCCTATGAGCGAAGTGCTGAATTCAGCTCGGTAATCGTTCGGAGCGCGGCTTTGCCGTCGAAGTGAAGCGAATTGCGGTCCAGAGCGAGCCCATCAGCAAAATCAGCAGATAGATTTTCATGTCATGCTCCGCTGCAAGTCAGGTTGAGGATATCTTGGAAGTGCAAATTGCGTTCCACACATCTGATGACACTGTCGTGATCGGGAATGGTGAGTTTTCAGTAAAGTGCGCACGGCGGCCGGCGAGGAGTTTTTTGGCGATGAGTGTGATGAGTGGCTTGAAGCGATTGGTGCCTCGACGTTGGCGCGGTGGGGCCGTGGTGGTGCCGGTGGTGCGGTTGTCCGGCGCGATCGGCGCGGTGACGCCGTTGCGGCCGGGTCTGTCGCTGGCAGGCATCGCCAAATTACTGGAGCGCGCATTCGCGATGCCGAACGCCAAGGCAGTTGCGTTGGCAATCAATTCGCCCGGCGGTGCGCCGGTGCAATCGCGGTTGATCTATCTACGGATCCGGCAACTCGCCGAAGAGAAGAAACTTCCCGTGTTGGTATTCGCTGAGGATGTCGCCGCCTCCGGCGGTTACATGATCGCCTGCGCGGGAGATGAAATCTTCTGCGATCCGTCGTCGATCCTCGGCTCGATCGGTGTGGTCGGCGGCAGTTTCGGATTTCAGGAGGCGATTAAAAAGATCGGCGTCGAGCGGCGGCTCTACACCGCCGGTGCGCACAAGGCGACGCTCGATCCGTTCCTGCCGGAAAACCCCGATGATGTCGCGCGGCTGAAGGCGATCCAGCGCGACATCCACCGAACCTTCATCGAACTGGTCAAGCGCAGCCGTGGCGCGCGGCTGCGGGGTTCGGACGAGCATCTGTTCAGCGGCGAATACTGGGCGGGCGAAACCGCGATTGCGCTCGGTCTGGCCGATGGCATCGGCGACCTGCGTTCGGTGCTGCGGGCGCGCTTCGGCGACAAGGTGGAGATGCCGGTGATCGAGCAGCCGCGCGGCCTGTTGAGCGGGTTGCTCGGCCGCAAATCCGGAGCCGGTGGGGCGGTGTTGGGAGAGGGGATCGGCGCGCTGCCGGAATGCCTGATCGGCGCGGTCGAGGAACGCGCGATGTGGGCGAAATTCGGGCTGTAACCGGTGCGATCCCGCGCCTTTTGGTCGCTTGCGGAAGCCTGCCGGCTGCGCGAAAATGACTGTCGGAGGGGCTGATGACCGCGAACCAGAAGGATCGACCGATGCCGCCATTCGTTGCCTTTGCCGGAGCCCTCGGTGGACTGGCTGTGGTCCGTTGGGCGTATCGTACTGCCCGCCGGATCAATGAAGAACTGGAAGAGGCGCGCCGCGTCAGGATGGCGGAGACGGTCCGGATGCAGGAAGTTCCGACCCTGCGCCGCGATCCGCGCACCGGCACCTACCGGCCGGGTTAATCGCTCTTGGCTTGTCCGGTCGGCGCTCTCTCGCCGGCCGTCGGGTGGGGCATCACCCGCGAAACCGGCGAGCAAACGTTGGAGGTATATCCGGCCCGAGAGGCCTGACTTCAACGATTGGCCAGCTTTTAGCAGCTTTCAGCCGGCGCGTTGACCCGCTAACGGGTAGAATTGCTCGAATTGCGTGGGTTGCTTTATCCGGACGTTGCCTTGATTCCGCGGGGCACCGCCGATACGGTCCGCGCGACTCGTGACCTCCGACCAATCCAGAAGCCGCTCATGGACTCCACGCCAATCCACATGCGTCCCGAACGCTCGTTCCAGGGACTGATCCTGACGTTGCAGCGCTATTGGGCCGACCACGGCTGCGTGATCCTGCAACCCTACGACATGGAAGTGGGCGCGGGCACCTTCCATCCCGCGACAACCTTGCGGGCTCTCGGACCGAGGCACTGGAACGCGGCCTACGTACAGCCGTCACGACGGCCGAAGGACGGTCGCTACGGTGAGAACCCAAACCGCTTGCAGCACTACTATCAGTTCCAGGTCATCCTGAAGCCGTCGCCGCCGGACATTCAGGACCTGTATCTGAAGTCGCTTGCCGCGATCGGCGTCGACGCCGGGCTGCACGACATCCGCTTCGTCGAGGACGATTGGGAAAGTCCGACGCTCGGGGCATGGGGGCTCGGCTGGGAGTGCTGGTGCGACGGCATGGAAGTGTCGCAGTTCACTTACTTCCAGCAGGTCGCAGGCGTCGAATGCGCGCCGGTGGCGGGTGAATTGACTTACGGCCTCGAGCGCCTCGCGATGTATGTGCAGGGCGTCGAGAACGTCTATGATCTCAACTTCAACGGCCGCGAGGGCGCCGACAAGGTGACCTATGGCGACGTGTTCCTGCAAGCCGAGCAGGAATATTCGCGACACAATTTCGAACATGCCGACACCGCGATGCTGTTCGAGCAGTTCAAGATGGCCGAGGGTGCCTGCCGCAAGTATCTCGAAGCGGGATGGGACGGTGGCAAGAAAGATCGTCACCTGATGGCACTGCCGGCTTACGACCAATGCATCAAGGCCAGTCACGTCTTCAACCTGCTCGACGCGCGCGGCGTCATTTCAGTGACCGAGCGCCAGAGTTACATCCTGCGCGTGCGCGAACTGGCGAAAGCCTGCGGCGAAGCGTGGATTCATACCGAAGCGGGTGGAGTGTAAGCGATGCCCGATCTTCTGCTCGAACTGTTCTCCGAAGAAATTCCCGCGCGGATGCAGGCGAAGGCCGCTGACGATCTGCGCAAGATGGTCACCGACAAGCTGGTCGCAGAAGGTCTCGTCTATGACGGCGCGAAATCCTTCGCGACGCCGCGCCGTCTCGCGCTCACGATTCACGGCCTGCCGGCGCGGCAGCCGGACCTGAAGGACGAGCGCAAGGGACCAAAGGTCGGCGCACCGGAGGCGGCCGTTCAGGGCTTCCTCAAAGCCGCCGGATTGAAGTCGCTCGATGAGGCGACGATTCAGAAGGACCCGAAGAAGGGCGACTTCTACGTCGCGCTGATCGAGAAGGCCGGGCGTCCCGCCATCGACGTGATCGCGGAAATCATTCCCGTCATTATCCGCACCTTCCCGTGGCCGAAGGCGATGCGCTGGGGTGAACTCTCGGCGAAGCCCGGCGCGCTGCAATGGGTGCGGCCGCTGCATTCGATCGTCGCGACGTTCGGCATGGAAACCGAGGAGCCGGACGTCGTCGCATTCGATGTCGCAGGCATCAAGGCCGGGCAGGTGACGCGCGGTCACCGCTTCATGGCGCCCGCCGAGTTCAGCGTGCGCCGCTTCGAGGATTATGAAGCAAAGCTGTTCGACGCCAAGGTGGTGCTTGATCCGCAGCGTCGCAAGGACATTATCCTGGCCGACGCCAAGGAACTGGCTTTCGCGCAAGGCTTTGAGTTGATCGAGGATCAGGGACTGCTTGATGAGGTCTCGGGCCTTGTCGAATGGCCGGTGGTGTTGATGGGTTCGTTCGATGAATCCTTCCTGTCGATTCCGGGCGAAGTGATTCGCGCCACCATCCGCAACAACCAGAAGTGCTTCGTCGTCAACGATCCGAAGACCGGCAAGCTCGCCAACCGCTTCATCCTCGTCGCCAACATCGAGGCGAGCGACGGCGGCGCGGCGATCATCGCCGGCAACGAGCGCGTCATCCGCGCGCGGCTGTCGGATGCGAAATTCTTCTACGAGACTGACCTCAAGACCAAACTGGAAGACCGTTTGCCGAAGTTCGACGGCATCGTGTTTCACGAGAAACTCGGCACCCAGGCGGAGCGCATTGCGCGCATCGAACGCCTCGCCGCCGAGATTGCGCCACTGGTCGGCGCTGATGTCGAGAAGACCAAGCGCGCCGCGCGTCTGGCCAAGACCGATCTGCTCACCGAAGTCGTCGGCGAATTCCCCGAGGTGCAGGGCCTGATGGGGAAATACTACGCGCTGGCGCAGGGCGAGGACACGAGCGTCGCGCAGGCGATCGAGGATCACTACAAACCGCAAGGTCCGAATGATCGCGTGCCGAGCGATCCAGTCGCGATCGCGGTGGCGTTGGCCGATAAAATCGATACGCTCGTCGGCTTCTGGGCCATTGACGAGAAGCCGACGGGATCGAAAGACCCCTACGCGCTGCGTCGGGCAGCGTTGGGATTGATTAAATTGGTTGAGGATCGCGCCCTTCGACTGAGTCTATCTGCGTCTTTTATGGGCGCCTACAAACTCCATGCGGAACAGTTGATCGACGATGGACGAGGCTACTATCTCTACGAGAAAGAAATAGATGGCGATCTAACAGCGGGCTGGCTTCCGTATTGTAATGAAGCACTGAACGACAGTGCTCGCAGGGACGAATTTCTCGAGGAAATATTATCTGAGGGTTGTCGCGTTTATCTCAATGGTCGCATAAGCGATGAGGCTAGCTTTGAATGGAAGAATTCTGAAGAAATTATTCTTAATCTGCTTCCCTTCTTTGCTGATCGCCTGAAAGTACAACTCCGCGAGCAGGGCGCGCGGCACGATCTGGTTGACGCGGTGTTCGCGCTCGAAGGTCAGGACGATCTGTTGATGGTTGTGCGCCGTGTCGAGGCGCTGGGAAAATTTCTCGACACTGACGACGGCAAGAATCTACTCGCTGGCACCAAGCGGGCGTCGAATATCCTCGCCATTGAGGAGAAAAAGGACAAGCGCACATTCGACGGTGCGCCAGATGCGTCGTTGTTTGTCGCCGACGAGGAAAAGCAACTTGCGCACGCTATCGACGAGGTGAAACGCGAGGCGAGTGACGCTGTCGCCAAAGAAAATTTCGAAGCTGCAATGGCGGCAATGGCGAAACTGCGCCCCGCTGTCGATGCCTTCTTCGATAAGGTGAAGGTCAATGACGACGACGCCAAGGTGCGCGAGAATCGCCTGAAACTATTGAACGAAATCCGCGCCGCCACGCGAGCGGTCGCGGACTTCTCCAAGATTCAGGACTGATCGACGCCGTCATGCCCGGATCAAGTCCGGGCATGACGCTGTGAGAAGCTGGATGCGCCGTCGTTAATCCAGCTAGTCGATGACCTGCATGATCCGCCGCGTGCGCGGATTGACCAATACCGGTTGCTCATTGATCACCGTGTAGCGATAGGGCGTTTCGCCGTATCGCTGCGGTACGTCGTAATAGGTCACGCCGGCTTCCGGCAGTACTGTTCCAACCGCGACCGGTGAATCGACCACGTAGGACGGCACGCGTTCGCGTACGATATATTCACGGAACTGCGAAACCTGCTCGTGCGGAATACCGACATAGGGCCCGCCCACGGTGGCGCGATCCTCGACGATAACGGTGCCTTGCGCCTGCGCGGCGAGCGGGGCACCGATAGCAGCCGCAAACGCGGCAGCGGCGATGAATGCGTTACGCATGGATATCTCCTGAATTGATCCCTTGGGACGAGGGCAACGCCGAACGCGTGCCACGCCAGCCGAATTAATGTCGTACGGCATCGGACGTTCCGGTCAAATGCGGCGTCGATGGGGTCATTCGATGAAGCTTTTCGGACAGCCAGTCGCGCCGCTATCGCTGCGCTCACGGCGATGATAAAAATAGATACGATTCGTGAAGACGTTTCACGGCTGCCGGGAGTGAATATCCATGACGATTACCAGTGCCCATTTGCCAGCGATCGTTGCGCTGGTTGCCGGCATCCTGATCCTCCTGATGCCGCGCCTGTTAAACTTCATCGTGGCGATCTATTTGATTTTCGTGGGTTTGGTGGGGCTTGGTGTGCTGCGGATGTTCCACTTCTAGCGGAGAGCGCCACGCATCGACTGCGGCCGATGGAGAATAGCGGTGCTCAATCCGGTGGGTTGGGCCCGAAACGGGCCTCGCGGCTTGCGCGAGTGCGGCAAAACGTGGTGTAAGGCGGGCAATATTTCCCCCCTCCTTATGACGTTTGGAAGCCATGGCCAAAGCTGCATCCAAGTCCCCATCGAAAAAGTCCCAATCCAAGAAGTCGGCATCCTCATCCGCTTCAAAGGCTCAAGCGAAGTCCAAAAAGTCCTCAGCCAAGAAGCCCGCCGCCAAGAAGGCAAAGCCGGTGGCTGCTGCGCGCGGCAAAGTCGCGAAAAAGTCCACTGCCAAAGCCAAGCCGGCAGCGAAATCAGCGCCGAAGCCGACCGCACGGAAAGCTGCTGTTGCGAAGCCCGCCAAGGCGGTGGCTTCGAAAGCCATCGCAAAGGCTCCGAAGGCTGCTCTTGCTCCGAAGGCCGGCAAGTGGGTCTATACCTTCGGCGACGGCAAGGCCGAAGGTCGCTCCAGCATGCGCGACCTGCTCGGTGGCAAGGGCGCCAATCTCGCCGAAATGGCCAATCTCGGCCTGCCGGTGCCTCCGGGCTTCACCATCCCGACGTCGGTGTGCACGTACTTCTACGCGCACGACAAAAGTTATCCGAAGGAGCTGAAGGCGCAAGTCGATCAGGCGTTGGCCTATGTCGGCAAGCTGACCGGCAAGGGGTTCGGCGACACCAAGAATCCGCTGCTGGTGTCGGTGCGCTCCGGCGCGCGCGCCTCGATGCCGGGCATGATGGACACCGTGCTCAATCTCGGCCTCAACGACGAGACGGTAGAATCGCTCGCCGCGCTATCGGGTGACCGGCGCTTTGCCTATGACAGCTACCGTCGTTTCATCACGATGTATTCGGATGTGGTGCTGGGCCTCGAGCATCATCACTTCGAGGAAATCCTCGACATCTTCAAGGACAGCAAGGGCTACACCCTCGACACCGACGTCACTGGCGACGAATGGGTCGAGCTGGTTGGCCAGTACAAGCGGGCGGTTGCCGAGGAAACCGGCAGCGAGTTTCCGCAGGACCCGCACGATCAGTTGTGGGGTGCCATCGGCGCGGTGTTCTCCTCGTGGATGAATGCGCGTGCGATGACTTATCGCAAGCTGCACGATATTCCCGAATCGTGGGGTACCGCCGTCAACGTGCAGGCGATGGTGTTCGGCAACATGGGCGAGACGTCGGCCACCGGCGTCGCCTTCACGCGCAATCCATCGACCGGCGAAGGCAAACTCTACGGCGAATTCCTGATCAACGCGCAGGGCGAAGACGTCGTCGCCGGCATTCGCACGCCACAGGACATCACCGAGGAAGCGCGCATCGAATCCGGCTCCGACAAGCCGTCGATGGAAAATGCGATGCCGGATGCGTTCAAGGAATTGAAACGCATCTATACGCTCCTGGAGAAGCACTACCGCGACATGCAGGACATGGAGTTCACCGTCGAGGACGGCAAGCTCTGGATGCTGCAGACCCGCAACGGCAAGCGCACCGCCAAGGCAGCGCTGCGTATCGCGGTCGAACTCGCCAACGAGGGACTGATTTCGCGCAACGATGCAGTGTCACGCATCGATCCCGCCTCGCTTGATCAGTTGCTGCATCCGACCATCGACCCGAATGCCAAGCGCGACGTGATCGCGACCGGCCTGCCGGCCTCGCCTGGCGCGGCGGCGGGCGAGATCGTGTTCTCATCGGATGAGGCCACCAAGCTGCAAGCCGATGGCCGCAAGGTCATTCTGGTTCGCATCGAGACCAGCCCGGAAGACATTCACGGCATGCACGCCGCCGAAGGCATTCTCACTACGCGCGGCGGCATGACCTCCCACGCGGCGGTGGTGGCGCGCGGCATGGGCAAGCCGTGCGTTTCGGGCTGCGGCATGATCCGCGTCGATTACGGCCGCGGCACCATGTCGATCGGTGACCGCGTCTTCAACGCCGGCGATGTCATCACCATCGACGGTTCGCTCGGACAAGTGCTCGCTGGTCGGATGCCGATGATCGAGCCGGAATTGTCCGGCGAGTTCGGCACGCTGATGGGCTGGGCCGATCAGGTCCGCAAGCTCGGCGTGCGCGTCAATGCCGACACGCCGCCGGATGCGCGCACCGCGATCCGGTTTGGTGCGGAAGGTATCGGCCTGTGCCGCACCGAGCATATGTTCTTCGAGGAGACGCGCATCCGCACCGTGCGCGAGATGATCCTCGCGGAAGATGAGCAGTCGCGCCGTTCGGCACTGTCGAAGCTGCTGCCGATGCAGCGCGCCGACTTCGTCGAGCTGTTCGAGATCATGAAGGATCTGCCGGTGACGATCCGGCTGCTCGATCCGCCACTTCATGAGTTCCTGCCGCATACGCAGGCCGAGATCGAGGAAGTGGCGCGCGCCATGAACACCGATCCGCGCCGTCTGGCGGATCGCGCGCGCGAACTGGCCGAGTTCAATCCGATGCTCGGCTTCCGCGGTTGCCGTCTCGCGATCGCCTATCCGGAGATCGCCGAGATGCAGGCGCGCGCGATTTTCGAGGCGGCGGTCGAGGCCGGCAAGCGCACCGGCAAGGCGGTCAATCCCGAAGTGATGGTGCCGCTGATCGCGACCAAGGCCGAATTCGATCTGGTCAAGGCGCGCATCGACGCCACCGCGCAGGCGGTGTCGCGCGAAACCGGCGTGGCGCTGAAGTATCAGGTCGGCACCATGATTGAGTTACCGCGCGCCTGCCTCAAGGCGGGCGAGATCGCGCAGGCAGCCGAGTTCTTCTCCTTCGGCACCAACGATCTGACGCAGACGACCTTCGGCATCAGCCGCGACGACGCCGCGAGTTTCCTCGGCACCTATACCGCGCGGGGTATTCTCGAGATCGATCCGTTTGTTTCGGTCGATCGCGAGGGCGTAGGCGAGTTGGTGAAGATTGCGGTGGAGCGCGGCCGTGCCACGCGTCGCGATCTGAAGATGGGAATCTGCGGCGAGCATGGCGGTGATCCGGCGTCGGTGAGTTTCTGCCACCACATCGGTTTGAATTACGTCTCGTGTTCGCCGTATCGCGTGCCGATCGCGCGGCTTGCGGCAGCGCAGGCGGCGCTCGGCAAGGAGATCGCCAGCCAGGCGTGATGCGACTGTCATTCAATACGTCGAGAATGCCCGGAGTTTGCTCCGGGCATTTTATTTCCTGCATCGCGTGCTACGCGCTGTTAGGAATTCTTAACTATCGGCGTTGACCGAACGTTTACCCGATTTCGTGACGTGTGATTCACGACATTGAAAGAAAGCCTTGCGCCGCAACGACAAGTCGCTTGCATGTGTCTTACGTGCATCGCCGATTAACTCCCCCGCAACTTTAATGGGCTACTAACGGCAAGGATCGAATTGCATCGAAGGTGCGCGTCGATCTCGTGTGTGCGTATGTGTAGCGTTGCGTGAGCGTATCGATGGTTGTCATGCGTAACGGGCCGAAGGGCGCACGGTTAGCGCTCTTCGGCCTCGGTCTCGGCGTCTTCGCACTGTTTCCGAAGGAAGCCGGATACCAGGACATTGCCTCGCTGCTGGCGCGCCAGCCGGGCGTTGCCGAACGTTGGCAGGAACGAGTGTTCTCGCCATCCGCAAACGCCATCCAGGTTGCAACCTTCAGTTTTGGCCGTCCGATCGGCACGTCGTTGCCGCGTACTGCCGCCGCCTTGCTTGCGAGTTTTGAAAGCCAGGGCAACGACATCGTCGGCGCGATCACGCGCAATCCGGTGCTGGTTCAGCCGCGCCGTTATCAGTCCAGCGATTTTCCGCGCGTCGACCGCGCCCTGAAGGGCGATCGCCTTGCCATCGTGGCTCCGGTCGAGACGCCGGAGACCGTAGCGCCTGAGCAGGAACCTTCGCGCTTCGTCGCGCCGCCTGCGCGCGAGAAGACCGCGGCAGTCTCGCAAAATTTGCTCGACCCGGAACTCGCCGAAGCGCTCAACGCACCGCCGCTGGCGCAATACGATGCCGCCTCGGCAGTGGATGTCCGGCCATTCGAGGACAAAGGCCCGGCAGTGAGCCACGAGCATTTGCCAGCTGTGACGCCGTCACCAGATCCCTTCAAGGTGCAGACCGCGAGCCTTTATTTCGGTAGCAACTCGCTCGGCATTGCCAGCCAGACGTTGCAAAGCTGGCAGCCGGGTGAGGAGCCGACGGTGCTTCGCCCCGGGGCGCCGGATCCCGATCTCAAAACCGCAGCGCCGCAGGTTGCCGTGGCGGCACCGCAGGCGGGCGAAAGCGTCGCCGGCAAGGGCGAAGTCAACAGCGATCACAAGGCGCATCTCAAGACACCGGCGGAACGGTTAAGCCTTGAGGGCAAGGCTCGCGCGAAGCAGGAGAAGTGTCTCGCCGAAGCCGTATATTTCGAAGCGCGGGGCGAGGCGGTGCGTGGCCAGATTGCGGTGGCGCAGGTGGTGATGAACCGGGTGTTCTCCGGTTTCTACCCGACCACCGTGTGTGGCGTCGTCTATCAGAACGCCAACCGTCGTCTGGCTTGTCAGTTCACCTTCGCCTGCGACGGCATTCCCGACGTTGTGCGCGAACCCGACATGTGGGACCGCGCGCGCAAGATCGCGAAAGCCACCCTCGACGGTCAGCTCTGGCTGCCCGAAGTCGGGAAGTCGACGCACTACCACGCCTATTGGGTGCATCCGTCGTGGGTGCGCGAGATGCGCAAGATGTACCGCACCGGCGTGCATACCTTCTATCGACCCCGCGCGTGGGGCGACGGTAGCGATGCGCCGCGCTGGGGCTCGGCGGCGGAAACGGCCGAAATCTCCGCGAAACTGGCCGCGTTCAAGCCGTAGGCTACCCATCTATCTTTCACGCCTTGGCGCGGGTTGCTGGCATGCGTCCCGTTGGCTAAATTCGGCCCTGCGCGGCGCATCTGCCGCAGTGAAATCGACATCCGAAAAATTCGGCAGGCGTCGGCGGAGGGATACAGCGTGGCTACGTTCAAGGCAGTACGGATCGACAAGGCGGAGAAGGGCACCACGGCGACGCTGACCCAGTTCGACGAGGCGGAACTGATGGACGGCGACGTCACCGTTCGCGTCGAATGGTCGACCTTGAACTACAAGGACGGTCTGGCGGTCACCGGCAAGGCTCCGGTGGTACGCCGCTTTCCAATGATTGCTGGTATCGATTTTGCCGGCACTGTCGAGCAGTCGTCGCATCCGGCCTGGAAGGCTGGCGACAAGGTGGTCTGCAACGGCTGGGGCATGGGCGAGACGCATCTCGGCGCTTACGCCGAGAAAGCGCGCGTCAAGGGCGATTGGCTGGTGCGGTTGCCGGACGGCATGTCAGCGCGTGACGCCATGGCGGTCGGCACGGCGGGCTACACCGCGATGCTGTCGGTGCTGGCCCTCGAGAAGCACGGCTTGAAGCCCGCGGATGGCCCCGTGGTCGTGACCGGCGCGGCCGGCGGCGTCGGTTCGGTCGCCATCGCCGTGCTGTCGAAGCTCGGCTATCAGGTGATCGCCTCTACCGGTCGCGCCTCCGAGGCGGATTATCTGCGCGGCCTCGGGGCAACCGAGATTATCGACCGCAACGAACTCTCCGGCCCGGCCAAGCCGCTAGCCAAGGAACGCTGGGCGGGCGGCGTTGACAGCGTCGGTTCCACCACGCTGGCGAACTTGTTGTCGATGACCAAATATCGCGGCGCCATCGCCGCCTGCGGTCTTGCCGCCGGCATGGACCTGCCGTCATCGGTCGCCCCCTTCATTTTGCGCGGGGTGTGTCTTCTCGGCATCGATTCGGTGATGTGTCCGATCGAGCTTCGCAAACAGGCCTGGAGCCGCCTTGCGAGCGATCTGGATCGCGCGAAACTGGCTGAAATCACTCATGAAATCGGTCTGGATGAAGTCATCGCGGCAGGCCCGCGGATTCTCGGAGGGCAGGTGCGGGGTCGCATCGTGGTAAAGATTTCCTGAGCGACGTTCAGACTTTACCAACCAAGCTGCTCCATTGTTGCCACGGTTAGTATGGTAAGCAGCGGGTAAAGGTGGCGCGGCGGCGTCATCTATCCTGCGCTCAGTTGTGTGGAGTTCAGCATGCTTGCGCGTTTTGTGTTGGGTGCCTTGACCATCGGCGCGGTGATCGCGCCAGCCGTGGCCGGCGAAATGAACGCCACCGAGGCGCGCAAGTTCGTCGTCGGAAAGATATTCTCCTTCACCTGCTTCGACGGCACCCGCGGCGCCGGCCGGATCTTCGACGACGGTTCGGCGGCAGGATCGATCCAGTTCAGCGGTTCTGGGCCGACGCGCTACATGCGGCTTCCGGTCAATACGGTGCAGACGCGCGGCGAGTCGGTGTGTGCTTCGTTGAAGGGGCTGCCGTTCTCGCCCTGCTTCAATCTCGACAAGAAGGACGACCGCAGTTTCCGTGGCGCGGTGTCGGGCATGGGCTTCGCCTATTGCGACTTCCATCACAAGGGTGCCGGTCACATCCTCATGGCGCGGGCGGTTTCCGGTCGGGGACCGCGCTCGCTACATCCGCGCCATGTGAGGTCGGCGGACGCTGCTTCGCCGGAGGTCGTGGCGCGTGTAGAAACGCCGCGAGTCGAAAAGTCGAAGATCGCGCCGGTGCCGGCCGAAGCGGTTTCCGAATTGCGCCGCTCGACTGACTAATCTTCATCTCCTGATTTGTTCGCCTCTTACGCCTCCGGCGGCGGAGGCGGTGCACTTACTTGTGCCGGCGGCTGTGGTGCGCTCCGGAACAGGATGCGCTGATACAGCCAGCCGATGGCCACCAGCACCAGTCCGAGCACCATGAACGACAGCGCGCGGTAAACGCCGGTCAGTTCCGACATATCCACCAGGAATGCCTTGAGGATGGTCAGCGCGATCACCGCTGCCGAAGCCAGTCGCGCACGTTGCGAGTTGACCAGCACGCCGACCGCGAGCAACACCACGCCGAACGCGAGCCACGCGATTGTATAGGTGTATTGCTCGGCGTCGCCGATGCCGCCGCTGTTCATGATCGGACCGTGATAGATGCGGCGTATTTCCAGCGTGACATAGGCGAGCGCCAGCACCAGCGCGCCGGCGGCGAGTCCGTGCCCATAGAAACGGGTGCGGCGGCCGGCCACGAGATAAGACAGCGTCAGCATCAATGCAGCAGGCAGCGCGTAGCCGAGCAGCAGGAGATTGACGACCACGCCGCCGACATCGATGTGCCAGATCATCGGATTGTCGAGCCCGAGCAGGCCGAACAGCGCGGCGAGGCAGGCGAAGATCGTCAGCAGCACCGCCGCGACGTCATGCACGACGCTGCGCGAGCGAATGCGCAGGCGTTCGAGCCCGATGGCCATCGCCAGTGCGACACAGACTTGCAGCGCTACCTCGCTCAGTCCGGCGATGTTGGCGTAAACCTTGCCGCCGTTGACCGCGTGGCGAATTTCCATGAAGGCCAGCAGCACGGTGAACAGGATCGCGGCGGATTCGATCATGCGTAGCGGCACGTCGTCGCCGCGCTTCCGCAGCAGATAGCTCGCGGTCCAGAACGACAGCGCCGGAATGCCGTAGCCCCACAGCAGCCAATTGAAGATCATGGTGCTGCCGATGGCATCGCCCGCGATGCGCGGTTCATAACCGATGCGGGCGACCACGATGGCGGCGAGGATCGCCGCCAGCCAGCGCAGGAAGGGAATCGGCCGTCGGGTTGCAACCCATGCGGTGCCCGCCGACATCAGCGCCAGCGCAATGGTGAGCCAACCGCGTTCCAACGCGAAGGTGAGCGCCAAAGCCAACGCGCCCAGCGTGCCGGTGGCGAACAGCGCGGCCGCGATGGCCTGACCCGGTCGAGGTTCGCGCCGGCTCAACGTTTCGGTCATCCAGCCGAACACCGCCGCGACGATGACGGCGATGATGGCGAAAGGAATCGAACGGTCGAAATGCGCGACGCGCGCATAGAGCGCGATCAACAGCGCAATCGGCGTGAACACCGCCGAGGCCGCCCAGATCACCGGCACCGATGCGCTGATCGAACGGCCCTGCGCGGCGAAACCCGCAACGACGAAGCCGGTCCCGAAGATCGCGGCCGCAGTCAGATGCGCGGAGACGGAGTCGTCAGTCGCGCTCGGTGCGAGGCCCGGCATCGCGCCGCCCGGCAGCACCAGCATGTCGGGATTGGCGCGCACCGCCCATTCGAGGAACACGACCGCGACCAGCACGGCGTTGGCAGCGACCGCCGCGACGGCCGCCGGCGCACGCCAGGCAATCGCGAGTGTGGCGACGATCAGCAAGCCGAATACCGTGATCGCTGACATCGCGTGGCCGCTGCCGAGCACGATCATCGTGGCGCCGAGCGCGTAGGCCGCCAGTGCGCCGGAGGAGACCGGCTCCACCTTGCCCGGTTCGGCAGGCGGGCCGAACAGCAGTCCGCACACCACGAGCAACGCGGCGAGCGCGAAGCCGACGATGACGTGGAACGCATGCGGCGCGATCATCGACGGCCCGCAATCGAGGCATGGTGCTGTCCACAACAGCGCGAAGACTGTGGTGGTGATCGCGAGCCAGCGCCACAAGCGGATGCGCGCCAGTCCGAAAGCGGCGGCGGTGACGATGGCGAGATAGATATACAGCGCCCAGAAATCAGGTCGCTCCGACGATACCAGCACCGGTGTCGCGAACGCACCGACGACGCCGAGTCCGGCCAGCGCTGGACCGTGCAGCAACGCGGCGGCCAGCGTCGCCAACGCGACCAGTCCCAACAACACGAAAGCGGTGGCCGGCACGAGGAAGTCGTACAGCGCATAGGCAGCATACACCGTCGCGAAGGCGACGGCGGTGCCTGCGGCGGTGAGGATCGCGGGAATGTTGGCGGTCGGCAGCGGCGCGATCGCCGCCATGCTGTCTTGCCGGCGCGTCCATTCGCCGGCGGCGAGCAGCGCGGCCGCGAACAGACCGCCGAGCAGCACGCGCACGCCGGGGCCGAGCAGGCCTTCCTCGATGGAGTAACGCACCATGAAGAAACCGCCGAGCGCCAGCGTCAGACCGCCGAGCCAGACCACCCAGCGCGTGCCGATGCGTTCCTCGATGCGTGCGCCGGAAGCGGTGGCGGCGTTCGGAATCGGCGGAGGCTGCTGGATTTCGTCCGCATCGGGCAGGAGTGGCGGTGGCGCGGGAATCGAGGTGTCTGCGCTGACCGCCGCTTCGTCCATCGTCGGCTGTAGCGGGATGTCGAGCGGCGGGGGCATGGCGATCGTCCCGCTGCCAGCGGCTTCCAACGCCTGCACACGCGCTTGCAACGCGTCGGCGCGATTGAGTGCCTTGCGGGCGAAAATGACGGCGGCGATGGCGATCAGCAGCGCGAGAAATTCCATAAGTCCTCGATCGTCGCGTCACCGGAGAATCTCGGCGGGTGGGGCGATGGTTGGAGAAATAAGGTGCGCGCTATCGCGGCGGCGTGTCGTCAGTCGGCGCGTTCCGGCAATCGGTTCAAAGGCCCAAAAGGATTGGGCGTCATTCCAGGTCGACGCGGAACGGGCGGCCTTCGATCGACATGTCGCCCGGTCCTATCTCGTCGAGCGCGCGCAACATGCGGCCGTTGCGGCCGAGTGCACGATCGGCCAGTGAGACGATCAGCCGGTTGGGGAATGCGGTGGGCGAGGCGCGGCGCATCTGCCGCGCGATCATCACCTCGTCGCGATGCGGATTGAGCGCGCAGGCGGCGGCGAAGGCGCTGGCGGTCGAGCGGCTGATGCCGGCAAAGCAATGCACCACCAGCGGCGCCTGCCGATCCCAACCGCGCACGAAGGCGAGCACTCTCTCGATGTGATCTTCCGACGGCGTGACAAGGCCGTCGGCGGGCTCGTTGATATCATCCATCGAGATCATCAGGTGATTGGTTTCGCGCACCGAGGCGGGGCGTTGCACACGTCTGATATCGCCCATCACCGTCAGGATGTGGCTGGCGCCGGTCGATTGCACGGTTGAAGGAAGCGCGGCGAGCGAGCACACGTGGATCATGATGTTGTCCCTTGTCATCCAGCGAAATTATAGCCGCCACCTCTGCCGAACGGAAGCTGTGCGGAGGGGACGAAACCGCGCAAGTCATTCAAGCTTGGAATTGCTGTTGCGAGCGGTTCCGGACGTCGTGCGAACTGACGGTATTCCACTCGGGGATGCGTTGCGACGCCGGCTATTTCAGCGGAGCAATGGATGCATCCATCTGCTTGCACAGATCGCGATCGGCGCGTTCCAGCTTGAAGACACGGTCGCTTTTGCCGAACGCTGCCCACTTGGCGCGGCCGCGTCGCTCAATTGTCGACCATGTAGCGATGGAATCGGGGAGGTGCATCACCATGGTGCGGTCGTCGCGCATGTCGATGACGAAATCGCCGCCTTCCTCGGCTGACATTCCATCGATGCTGGTATAGGCGTGACAATCGAGGCCGGGACCGCCTTTGAATGTGTCGAGCAGCGGCTTGCCCTGCACGTCGAGATTGGCACGCGCCGTCCAGCCGCATTCGCCGACGATGACGCTGGTGCGTGCCTTGCCCTCGAGCGTGATGCGCATCGTTGCGCCGTCGAATTTGCTGTCCTTGATCAGTGAGAGTAGCGCCTTTCGCGTATCCTGCTTGGGGTCGCGTGCAAGGTGCGCGGCATCATAGCTGCGCGCGAAGCACACGCCACCGCCAGCCGACGACAATAGATCGCCGAGCGGGTTGGCCGATGCGGGCGAGAGGCAACTAAGCCCGGTGAGCAGGCTTGCAACGCATGCCGTCGTTCGGTTCATCATGATGTTCTCCCGCCAGCATAAGTGCTTTCGAGAGCATGATTGGTTCAGATCGAATTGGACGTCCATTCCGACGAGCGAATAAATGCTAGACGCGCAATGCCGCGAACCGTGTCAGGAAACGTTTCGCGGCCTTTCCGGCGGACCACGGCGTCAGGTAATCCTGCTCCGTCGTGGCGGGGAGTGCCGGATCGCGGCCGAACAGCCGCTTGGACTCGCTCTCGGAAAAGCCCGCGAGCCGCGTCGCCTCGAGATAGGCGGCGCCGCGATCGGCGGCCTTGATTGCTTGCGTGAACTCTTCCGGCAGCACCGCTGGCAGGCCGAAACGGACGTGGATCGCGCCGAGCAGTCGTTTCTCCACAGTTTTGTAGGAGCCGCCGATCACCGCCTTGAACGGCGAGATCATGTCGCCGATGACGTATTCCGGCGCGTCATGCAGCAATGCTGCGAGCCGTAATCGATGATCGGCGCGGGGCAGCGCGTGGCGCAATACGACTTCGACCAATAGCGTATGTTGCGCTACCGAAAAAATGTGCGCGCCCTCGGTCTGCCCGTTCCAGCGCGCGACGCGGGCGAGGCCATGAGCGATGTCGGCGACCTCGATATCGAGCGGCGAAGGATCGACAAGGTCGAGCCGCCGTCCCGACAGCATGCGCTGCCAGACGCGGGTGTCGGCTTTTGCGGCGCGTGCTTTGGATTGCGTCATGTAGCGGGAAGGCGGCGCGCGCGCTGCTTGCCGCTGCAAACCGCATGGCAATGGCACGTCACCAGATGGTCGTTCACCATGCCGGTCGCCTGCATGAAGGCATAGACGATGGTGGGGCCGACGAACTTGAAGCCGCGCGATGACAGGTCTTTCGAAATGGTCACCGAGAGCGGCGTCGAGGCCGGCACGGTGGCGGTGGTCTTGAAGGTATTCACCTTGGGCTTGCCGTCGACGTAGTCCCACAGCAGTTTCGAGAAGCCGGGACCTTTCTCCATGATCTCGAGATAGGCTTGCGCGCTCTTGACGGTGCCTTCGATCTTGGCGCGGTTGCGCACGATGCCGGCGTCCTGCATCAGCGCATGCATTTTCTTCTCGGTGTAGCGTGCAATTTTCGCCGGTTCGAAATCGTCGAAGGCGCGGCGGAAGTTGTCGCGCTTGCGCAGGATCGTGATCCACGACAGCCCGGCCTGAAAGCCGTCGAGGATCAGCTTTTCATACAGCGCGCGGTCATCGTATTCCGGCACGCCCCATTCGGTGTCGTGATAGGCGACGTAAAGCGGGTCCTCGCCCGGCCACGGGCAACGGATCAGGCCGTCGGCGTGCTGCACAGCGCGGCTCATGCGACGGTCTTCTTTTGCAGGCCGCGCACGGCGTCCGGATCGGTGAGATGGATGGCGACATTGCCGGCCATCAGCGGCGTGCCGGCGTCGAGCGCGTCGGACACCTTGTCGATCCGCACCGTTGCGAGCCCGCTGTTATGCGCGGACGATCCCATGGTGCCGACCTGCTTATCGTTTGCGAGAATTGGCACACTCGCATCAGGTGCGCCGCCGTCGAACGTCACGCGGACGGTACGGGTGCGGGCTGTGCCGCGATGCTGCATCCGCGACACCACTTCCTGCCCAACATAGCATCCCTTGTCGAAATCAACGCCATGCAGATGGTCCATGTTGGTCTCGTGCGGAAATGCGTCGCCGTAATTGAAATCGACGCCGCCGCGCGGCACGCCGCAGGCGATGCGGTGTGCTTCATATGCCGCCTCGTCGGTCATCTTTGCGCCGACAAGCGTGGCCGTCTTAGCCGCTAGCTCAGGCGGAATCAGGATGCGCCAGCCCAGGTCTTCCGCGCGTGGATCGGCAAAACACAGGTCTGGTTTGACCGCCGGCTCGCCGCCCCACACCGCGAGGATGCCGAATGCGTCCGACAGGTTTTCCACACTCACCTTGGCGCGCAGTTTGTAGAAGCCGAGCTTGGTGGCGAGCGGTTGCGCCAGCGCACGAGGACAATCGATCAGCAGACCGCCGCCGTGGCCCACGGGCACCTCGGTGATGAGGAAGTCGGCGACGATCTTGCCTTGCGGCGTCAGCAACGCGCCGAAGCGTCCCGCGCCCGGCTCAAGCTTGGTGGTGTCGGTGGTGATCAGCCCGTTGAGGAATGTTTTCGCATCCTCGCCGCTGAGCTTGATCACACCCCGGTTGGAAAGAAGCGCTGCGTCCATCGTCGAAGTCTCGGGAGAATCAGATGTCCGGCCGCGCCGGAACTCATCCCGAACGTAAGCCGCGTGCCGGCAAACGACAAGGCCGCGACGGCGCATGCCAATGCCTTGTCGCCAGCGAATGTGGAGGCTGACGCGCGCCGGTTGGAAAGGGAAGCGGCTTACTGCTTCGGCAGAATCAACGAGAATTCGCCGTTGCGGACCCGGTTCGGCAGTCCTTCGACGAATTTCGCCACGGCATCCTCGCCGTAAGTGGACACCAACTCGGCAAAGGCCGTGAACAGGCTTGCCTGCGCCAGGCAATCGCCGTCGATGCCCTCGTGCCGGGCTTCCGCCCAAGCTTCGTTGAGGTAACTCAGCGCCGCCCGTTTTTGCTCATGATCGGGCATCGGATCGTTGGCGACGGTGTAGGACAAGGACTGGCTCATGAAATTCCCGACGGCGTGGGCGATCCGTTGGACCGCCGCGAATATGCATAAGGTGTAACACGCCCCCGTGCGTCGGCTAGGTCACTTCTTTAGGAAAGGTTAACGGAGAGATTCAAGATTGCACGGAAGTTCCCGGCTGCGTCCCGAGGCCACGACCATTGTCGTTTGTGGAACTTTCCAAGGTCGGGTCTTCAGGCTCGATCCGGCCGGATCAATTGGCGTAGCGGGCCGTGAGGTCGCGGGAGATTTTCGCCCCTTCCTCGATGGCGCGCTTGATGGCGACATTGGCCGCCGGCGTGCAACTCCGGTAGGTCTGCTGGAAGCCGTTATAACCGCGGTTGAAACTCGCGATCAGCCGGGTGCGGCGCTCGCCGGAGGGCGTTTCGGCGTTAATCAGCGCCTGCATCTCGTTGCGCCATTTCGCGCCTTCGTTGGCGCCGCAGATGCCGCGCAGATAGTGCAGCGTGCCGAGGATTTCCGCGAGCCGTTGCAGGTCGCCGTCGAACGGCGCGGCAGCATCCTGCGCCCGCGCGCGGCCCAGATCGAGGCCGGTGCCGCACGTCGCAAGAACAAGGATTGCCGCTAAAAGTTGTTTCCGCATCATCGGGTCCGGATTTCGGCTGATATGCCCCGTCGGGCAGGCGGGCGCAAGCCGACGCTTTCGAATCGCGGTGTCAGGGGGCGATCAGTCGCCTAGCGGCATCGACGATATCCGCCAACCCCTGAGTCGTCCGCAACTCGCCCAGTTCGTCCGGTGTGATCCAGCGAAAATCGTCGAGTTCCTCGTTCAGCGTCACCTTACCGGCGCGCCAATGGGCGGCGAAGGATATCACGAGGTAGTGCCCGGCGCGGCCGGCGGTGGGGTCCGGCAGCACCTCGCGCCAGCCGGCGAAGCCGACGATGTCGATGGCGAGCGCGGTTTCCTCGCGCACCTCGCGCGCGACCGCCTGATGCAGCGTCTCACCATGCTCGACGCGGCCGCCGGGAACCGAATAGAGCCCGCGTCCGGGCGCGTTGGCGCGGCGCACCACGAGGAATTGACCGTTGCGGAAGATCACCGCACTGGCGGCGAGTTGCGGGCGGCCGGAAGCGGATTCGGTCACTTGAGGTCTTGCGTCATGATGGAATCGATATCGGCTTCGGCTTCGCTGCGCGAGCCGTGGATGATGCCGCCGGCCAGCGTCGCCAGCGGGCGCACCCAGCCGGTGGCCTGCTCGGCTAACTTGATCCGGGTGCGATCCTGCTGGGCCTCGCGCATCGCGGTGCCGACCGCCGTGAGGATCGAGGTCATCGCGCCGGTGATGTTGTCGAACTCGGCGCGGACGGTGGCGTCGGATTGCTCATAGGCCAGGATGGCGAGATCGCGCGCCTTGAAGTTGGAGGCGGCGAAGTGCTCGCGATAGCTCAGCGGTTGCCAGATCAGGAAATCCTCCGCGCACTCCGGCATGTCCGGAATCATGTCCAGCAGCATGATGGCTTCGTTGAAATGATTGAGGTAGTCGGTGGCGAGGCCGGTGCGTGGATTGATATTGGCGGCGGTGAGTTCAGCCGCCGTGGGCCGCTCGGCTTGCTGCGTTTTCTGTGGACGAGCGTGTTGGGCGGAAGAGGTCATCGACGTCACTTTTAGCATGCCGGGTTAAAAGGTGCTGAAGATATTCAGTTGAGACTCGAGAATGTGCGGCCGTTTCGTCATCACTTCGTCGCCGGCGGCGATCCGCGCGGCATTCGACTACGGCGAGCAGCCGAATTTTCCGGCCCAGCATAACATCGCGCCGACCCAGCCGGTGAGCGTGGTGCTGGTGGAGCAGGGCGCGCGCCATTTCCGCTTGATGCGCTGGGGTTTCATTCCGAGTTGGGTCAAGGATCCGCGCACCTTCACGCTGGTGATCAACGCGCGCGCAGAGACGGTGCGCGAGAAGCCGGCGTTTCGCAACGCCATCCGGCGACGGCGCTGTCTGATCCCTGCAGACGGCTATTACGAATGGCATACGGTCGGTAACCAGAAGTATCCGTATTTTATCTATCCTCGCGCAGGCAGCCCAATTGGTTTTGCCGGCATCGCGGAAGCCTGGAGCGGGCCGAACGGCGAGGAGGTCGATACCGTGGCGATCGTCACCGCCGCCGCCAAGGGTGAGCTTGCGATGCTGCATCATCGCGTGCCGGTGACGATTCAACCGGAAGACTTCGCGCGCTGGCTCGACTGTGCTTCGGTGAATGCCAACGAAGCCGCGACACTTATGATTGCGCCCGCGGAAGGTCAATTTTCCTGGCATCGTGTCTCACGCGACGTCAATCGCGTTGGCAACGACGATGCGCGATTGACCCTGCCGCTATCGGAACAACAGATCGCGGACGAAGCGCCTGCACCGAAAGCAAAGCCCGCTCCGCGCAAGCAGATATTACCCGACGACGACAGGCAGGGATCGCTGTTTTAAGCCCTCGGCCTTGGCAGCTTGCTTGACGGAATCGAACCCGTCATGACAATGACGGTGATGCCGCGCGCAACCCTGATCGAACCCGTCGTCATGTTGGCGACGATCCTGCAATGGATCGTATTGGCGACGCTTACGGGAGTTATTGTCGGCAGCGGCACCAGTCTTTTCCTGCATGGCCTGTTTTTCCTGTCGGATCAAACCGCGTCCATCTCGCTATCGTGGCAGATGGCGCTGCTGCCGCTTGGCGGATTGCTCAACGGCCTGCTGCTTTACTACGGCTACAAGATCAACCGCACCGGGCTCGGCGATTCCGTGATCGCGGCGGTGCATCGGCAATCCGGCAAGATGCCGCTCGCGACCATCGCCATCAAGCCGGTGGCGGCGATTATCACGCTGGCATCGGGCGGTTCGGCCGGCAAGGAGGGGCCGTGCTCACATATCGGCGGCTCGCTGGCGTCGGGGCTGGGACGTCTGCTTGGTCTGAACGTCGAGTTGCAGAAGCGGATCGTGGCGTGCGGCGTCAGCGCGGGTTTCGCCAGCGTGTTCGGCACGCCGATCGCCGGCGCGATCTATGGCGTCGAGGTTCTTGCGATCGGCCGCATCCGTCATGACTTCCTGTTTCCTGCGATCGTCGCGGGCGTCGCCTCGTTCGAAGTCAGCAAGTACTGGAATATCCCTTATCAATACTACACCATGCAATTGCTGCCGCACTTCGACGGCGTACTCTTCTTCAAGACGATCATCATCGGGATTGTCTGCGGCATCGTTGCCGGCATATTCGTTGAAATGGTGATGCTCGCACGACGCCTGTTCACACGTCTGCGTGCACGTTACGATTTGTGGCCGCCGCTGATGCCGCTGCTCGGCGGGATGTTGCTGTCAGCACTCATCATCGTCATCCCCCGCGACTATCTCGGCCTCAGTCTGCCGCTGATGGATCGCGCATTGAGCGGAGAAGCGATGCCGTATCTCGGCTTTTTCTGGAAGACGCTGCTGGTCGCCATCACCCTAGGGTCTGGGTTCTATGGCGGCATCGTCACGCCGCAGTTCGTGATCGGCGCGATCACCGGCAACGCTTTCGCGCATCTGCTCGGGATCAGCCCGACCTTGGGGGCGGCCGTGGGACTCGTTGCGGTGGTGGCATCGGCATCGAACACGCCGATCGCGGCTATCCTGATGGGTGTCGAATTATTCGGCGGTGTGACCGGCACGATCTACGTCGCGGGCGCGGCGATGGCAGCCTATGTCATGATCGGACACCGCAGCGTCTATCCCGATCAACTGGTCGCCTATCCCAAGTCGACATGGATGCACGGCGGCTTCGATCTTCCGCTCGGACAGGAGAAGCTTCGTCTGTCATTCGGGTTGCTGAAATGGATCAGCCGGATGCAGACGAGGCGCGATCACCTGCTGCGACGTAACGCCGGATCGCGACGACACGCGCAGCGCGCGGACAATGACAATCGCGAAAGCGGAGCATGAGTGTCGCAAGGCGCCGGTTATAGAACCTTGCCCGGATTCAAAATGTTGAGCGGATCGAGCAATGCCTTGATGCCGCGCATCACCTCGATCGCCGTCTTGTCCTTTACGTCAGGCAATTCGTCGCGCTTCATCACGCCGATGCCGTGCTCCGCCGAAATCGAGCCGCCCATCTTCAGCACGATCTCGAATACCACCGCATTGACGTCATGCCAGCGTGCGAGGAAAGCAGCCTTGTCGCCACCGATCGGCTGGCTGACGTTGTAGTGGATATTGCCGTCGCCGAGATGGCCGAACGGCACCGGCCTGCTGCCGGGCAGTAGTTTCACCACGGCGGCGTTGGCTTCCTCGATAAAGGCCGGCACGGCAGCGACCGGCACCGACACATCGTGCTTGATCGAGCCGCCTTCCGGTTTCTGCGCCGGCGAAATCACTTCGCGCAGCGTCCAGAACGCGGCGCGTTGCGCGAGGTTCTCCGCGATCACTGCGTCATCGGCGATGCCATCTTCGAGCGCACGAGTGAGGATCGCTTCGAGCGTCGCGCGTGCATCGTCGCGCGACGACGAGACTTCCATCAGCACGTACCACGGATAGCGCGTGGCCAGCGGATCGCGGATCGACGGACCATGTTTCACACAGAAGTCGATGCAGATTTCCGCCATCAGCTCGAAGCTGGTGAGATTGCCGGCCGCTTCGGCCTGTGCAATTTCGAGTAACTTTAATGCCTGTGCAGGCGAGGCCAATCCGACAAATGCGGTGTCGACGCTGCGCGGCTTGGGAAATAGCTTCAACGTCGCGGCGGTGATGACGCCGAGCGTGCCTTCGGCGCCGATAAAGAGGTTATGCAGATTGTAACCGGTGTTGTCCTTCTTCAGCTTCGACAGCGTATTGAGCACGCGGCCATCTGCCAGCACGACTTCGAGCCCAAGCGCCATCGCACGCGCCACGCCATAAGCAAGAGCGCCGGTGCCGCCGGCGTTGGTAGAGAGATTTCCGCCGATGGTGCAGCTTCCTTCGGCGCCGAGCGAGAGCGGAAACAGCCGGTCCACATCGTCGGCGCGCTGCTGCAAGGTTTGCAGCACACAGCCGGATTCCACGGTCATGGTGTTGGATTGCGTGTCGACATCGCGGATATTGTCGAGGCGACGCAGCGACAGCACGACTTCGCCATGATGCGGTGTCTGGCCGCCGACGAGGCCGGTGTTGCCGCCTTGCGGTACCAGCGCCGTGCGCGTTTCGCTGGCGAGCCTGCAGATCGCGACGACTTCAGCGGTGCTGCCCGGCCGCAACACGAGCGGCGAGTGGCCTTGATAAAGGTTGCGCTCCTCGGTGACGTAGGCTGCGATTTCGTTCTGATCGGTGACGCCGTATTTGTCGCCGACGATGGCCTTGAACTTTGCGATCAACTCCGGCGAAAGCGGTGCGGGCGGCGGCGGGACGATGTTCATGTCGCGTCTCTTGTTGCCTATGACTTGTTATTTGGCCTGATGGTATCACGTCGGCGGCACGGCGGCGCGACGCAGCCGGTCGTTGATGGCTTCGCCGAGATCGTGTTCGGGGACGGGCATCACTGCGATCGCGCGGGCATTGGCGGTGTCGAGCGCGCGCAGGTAACCGAACAAGTTGGCCGCGGCTTCGGTCAGATCGCCCCGCTCCGAGAGGTTCAGGATTCTTGCGGCAACACCGTGGCCGGAAAGTGTCACGGGTCCGAACGCCAGCAGCGCTTCGCCGGGCTCGATGTTCGTTGCATTGAGCCGCACCGGGGTCCGGGGCGCGTAGTGCGAGGCCAGCATGCCCGGGGCCATCGGCTGGCCGGCGGTGTCAGGTTGCGGGCGTGACCGTCGCAGCGGGTGACCCAGCACCTGTTCGATGGCGCCGCGCGGCAGTCCGCCGGGGCGGAGCAGCAGCGGTGGGTCGAAACAGCCGACGATGGTAGACTCGACGCCGACCGATACCGGCCCGCCGTCGACGATCAGGTCGATGCGGCCGTCGAGGTCGCTGGCGACATGGTCGGCGGCGGTCGGTGAGACGTGACCGGAGCGGTTGGCGGACGGGGCAACGATCGGGTGGCCGAGTTCGCGCAAAATATCCCGCGCCACGGGGTGAGCGGGCATCCGCACCGCGACGGTGTCGAGCCCGGCGGTGGCAAGGTCGGCGACGGCGCAGTCCGGCGTCTTCGGGAGGACCAGTGTGAGGGGACCGGGCCAGAACGCCTCGGCCAGCTTGCGGGCGGTGCCATTGAGGCGGGCGATTCGCTCGGCCCCGGCGAGATCATGGACATGGGCGATCAGCGGATTGAAGGAAGGCCGTCCCTTGGCCCGATAGAGCCGTGCAATCGCCTCCGGATGCGTCGCGTCGGCGCCGAGGCCGTAGACCGTCTCGGTCGGGAATGCCACGAGCCCGCCCTCCGCAAGGCGTCGCGCGGCCTCGGTCACGGCGGTTTCGCCCGCGGGGATAATTTTTGTGGTCAGTTCGACGGCCATTCGTTCCGATCTTCCATTCGCTGTCTTGCGGTGGCCGAAAGTGGAGGCTATAAGCCGCCCCATCGTCGGAGTGTGGCTCAGCCCGGTAGAGCACTGCGTTCGGGACGCAGGGGTCGCAGGTTCAAATCCTGCCACTCCGACCATGTTTTCTTGCCATTGATTTCCTTGAGCTTCCGGCTTTTCTGGCCAGATCCCGGCCAGCCGCGAAGTCACCCCCGATACACATCTTTTTCGCCTCGCGGTCAAATTCCCGGCCATACTCCCGGCAAGTGAATCGGTTTTTGCTGGCGGTCCGAAAATAGTCGGACTACGGGTTGGGTATGCACGATCTTGTCAGCGACATCACGCTCAGCATTCTGTTTGCCTGGATGCTCGGGATGCTGGCCCATGTCACGCGGCAGCCGCTGATCCTGGCCTATCTGGTCGGCGGCTTCGTGATCGGCCCTTACGGCATCGGCTGGGTCAAGTCGGAGCAGTCGATCGCCACTATCTCCGAACTCGGCCTGATCTTCATGCTGTTCATGATCGGGCTGGAGATCGACCTCAAGAAGATCATCCGCGCCGGCCGCGTCATCCTTTTCGCGGCGGGTGGGCAATTGATCGGCGGCTGTGTACTTGGCGTGCTGATGTTCCTGGCGATGGGGCTGGGCCTCGGCGCGGGGCGATTCGATGCGCTGTATCTTGCCGTCGCCTGCGCGCTCTCCAGCACCGTTATCATCGTCAAGGTGCTCTATGAGAAGCGCGAACTGGACACGCTGCCGGGCCGCATCACGCTCGGCGTGCTGGTGTTGCAGGATATCTTCGCGATCCTGTTCCTCGCGGTGCAGCCGAGCCTCGATAATCTCCAGATCGGTGTCGTCCTGCTGTCGGTCGCCCGCGTCGCCATGCTGGTGGCGACCGCGTGGGTCTTGAGCCGCTATGTGCTGCCAAAACTGTTTCATCAGATCGCGCGGCGGCCCGAACTGGTGATGCTCGGCGCGCTGGCGTGGTGCTTCCTGATCGGCGAGATCGCCGAGCGGCTGCATCTGTCGCGCGAGATGGGCTCGCTGGTGGCGGGCGTCTCGCTTTCGACTTTCCCTTACGCGCTCGATGTCACCGCCAAGGTCACTACGCTGCGAGATTTCTTCATCACGCTGTTTTTTGTGGCGCTGGGCATGACCATCCCGATCCCGGATCGCTCGGTGATCGGAATGGCGCGGATCGTTGCCGCCTTCACGGTGGTGAGCCGTGTGATCACGACCTTCGTGCCGCTCTACCTGATGAAGCAGGGGTTGCGCGCCAGCCTGCTGCCGGCGATTAATCTGGCGCAGATCAGCGAGTTCTCGCTGGTGGTGATCCAGACCGGCGTGCTCGCCAAGCACATCTCGATGCAGACAGCGAACGCGGTGTCGTTCGCCTTCGTGCTGCTGGCGGTGATCAGTACCTTCCTGATCGGCCGCAGCGACCAGATCGTCCGCGCGGCCATCGGCCCCTTGAAGCGGCTTGGCCTGCGCGATCTCGATGCCACCGAGCCCGGCGCGAGCGAGCCGGGCGAGGGCCACGGCGCGGCGCGGCGTATCGTTATTCTCGGCTTTTTCCGTGCCGCCAGCGCGCTGCTCAGCGAGATCGAGCAGCGTGACAAGTCGATGCTCAACCATATCACGGTGGTTGATTTCAATCCCAACGTGTTCCGCAATCTCGCCGCGCGCGGGCTGCATGTGATCTACGGCGACATCAGCAATGTCGAGACGCTGGTGCATGCCGGGATCGGCAGCGCCGAGATCGTCATCCTCAGCGTGCCCGATGCGTTGCTCAAGGGCGCCGACAATGAGAAGCTGGTGCGCCACGTCCGCACCCTTAATCCGAAGGCCAAGATCATCTCGACCGCTGACATGCTGGCGGATGTCAGTGATCAATATTCCGCCGGCGCGAATTACGTCACCGTGCCGCGCTTCACCGACGCACAGGACCTGTTCCAGGCCATCGAAGCCGCGGATGACGGCCTGCTGGACGCCAAGCGGGCTGAAACCGATGCCCGGCTCGCCGAGCGCAGCGAGGTGCTGCCGTAGGGCGGGGCCGCACTACTAGATGGTGGCGTCATCGCCGGGCTTGACCCGGCGATCCATCCTTTTGAGAAAGATGGATGCCCGGATCAAGTCCGGGCATGACAACCGGATGAGCATGACGGCTGTGGAAGAGTTGCGTTGCTTCCCGCGCTGCGCCATATGAACGGGGTCATTGTCAGAGTACCCCGCATGGCCCATCCGATTTCCGAAGTTTTGCAGGCGTTCGCCGCTGGAGAGATTGTCGTCGTCACCGATGATGACGACCGCGAGGGCGAGGGCGACCTGATCGTCGCCGCCTCGCACTGTACCGCCGAGAAGATGGCATTCATCATCCGCCACACCTCCGGCATCGTCTGCGCGCCGCTGACCACCGACGATGCGCGGCGGCTGCGGCTCGATCCGATGGTGGCGCAGAACGACTCCAACCACACCACCGCTTTCACCGTTTCCATCGACTACAAGCCGGACGGCGGCACCGGCATTTCCGCCGACGAACGCGCGTCATGCTGCCGGGCGCTCGCCAATCCCAACGCCGGCGCCAACGACTTCGCGCGGCCCGGTCATATCTTCCCGCTGATCGCGCGGGATGGCGGCGTGCTGCTGCGCTCCGGTCATACCGAGGCGGCGGTCGACCTGTGCAGGCTCGCCGGGTTGCCGCCGGTTGGCGTCATCAGCGAGTTGATGAACGACGACGGCACCGTGACGAAGGGCGAGCAGGTGGCGCGTTTCGCCGCCGCGCATAACCTCAGGCACGTCACGATCGCTGACATCATCGCCTATCGTCAGGCGCGCGAAAAACTGATCGAGCGCGTCTCGACCTTTCCTGTCGACAGTCCGATCGGACCGCTGCAAGGCTTCGCTTATCGTTCGCCGTTCGACAGCATCGCGCATGCCGCCTTCGTCTATAACGGCGTCGGCGACGGCACCAATGTGCTGACGCGGTTTCACAAGCCGAACATCGTGCGCGATATCTTCACCGGCCCGGAGCGGATGCGCGAGGTGCTGGAGAAGTTCAAGGAGGCCGGACGCGGCGTGCTGGTGTATCTGCGCGACGGTGCCGCCGGCGTGCCGGTCGCGCCGATCGATCAGCTGAAGACTGCCGAGGCCGATCGCAACCGGCAATGGCGCGAAGTCGGCGTCGGTGCGCAAATCCTGCGCGACCTCGGCGTTACTTCGATCCGTCATCTCACGTCGTCGACCCACGACTACAAGGGGCTGTCCGGTTTCGGCATCGAGATCGTCTCGAACGAGCGCCTTGAAGGCTGACAGTCAAAGATTTAGGCTCTCCCGTCGCCATTGGTGACGGCTGCGATGTGAAAGGAAACTCATGGGCGTGCGTCCGCAAAGCAAAGACAAGCCGAGTTTGGCGAGCTTCAAGTGGGACGATCCGTTCCTGCTCGACGAGCAACTCACCGAAGACGAGCGGCTGATCCGCGATACTGCGCGCGCCTACGCGCAGGACAAGCTGCTGCCGCGCGTCTCGCAGGCTTATCTCGAAGAGAAGACCGACCGCGAGATCTTCAACGAGATGGGCGAACTCGGCCTGATCGGCATCACGCTGCCGGAGGAATACGGCTGCGCCAACGCCAGCTACGTCGCTTACGGCCTGGTGGCGCGCGAGATCGAGCGGGTGGATTCCGGCTATCGCTCGATGAACTCGGTGCAGTCCTCGCTGGTGATGCACCCGATCTACGCTTACGGCGACGACAATCAGCGCAAGAAGTATCTGCCGAAGCTCGCCAGCGGTGAGTGGGTCGGCTGCTTCGGCCTCACCGAGCCGGATGCCGGTTCCGATCCCGGCGGCATGAAGACCCGCGCGGAGAAAGTGTCCGACGGCTATCGCCTGAACGGCTCGAAGATGTGGATTTCCAACGCGCCGATCGCGGACGTGTTCGTGGTGTGGGCGAAGTCCGCCGCGCACGACAACCAGATCCGCGGCTTCGTGCTCGAGAAGGGCATGAAGGGTCTTTCCGCGCCGAAGATCGGCGGCAAGCTGTCGCTGCGTGCCTCGATCACAGGCGAGATCGTGATGGACGGCGTGGTGGTGCCGGAGAGCGCGCTGCTGCCCAACGTATCCGGTCTCAAGGGGCCGTTCGGTTGCCTCAACCGCGCGCGCTACGGCATCTCGTGGGGCGCGATGGGCGCGGCCGAAGACTGCATGCACCGCGCGCGGCAATACACGCTCGACCGCAAGCAGTTCAACCGGCCGCTGGCGGCGAACCAGCTGATCCAGAAGAAGCTCGCCGACATGGAGACCGAAATCGCCCTCGGCCTGCAAGGCTCGCTGCGTGTCGGCCGCCTGATGGACGAAGGCAAGATGGCGCCGGAAATGATCTCGATCATGAAGCGCAACAATTGCGGCAAAGCTCTGGATATCGCCCGCATGGCGCGCGACATGCACGGCGGCAACGGCATTCAGGCCGAATATCACGTCATGCGTCACGTCCATAACCTCGAGACGGTGAACACCTACGAGGGTACGCACGACGTCCACGCTCTGATCCTCGGCCGCGCCATCACCGGCATTCAGGCGTTTTCGTAAAGCGCGCGTCGTTCGCGACAGACAATGTCTGTAAGTCTCTGAATGGCCGGGCTTGTCCCGGCCATTTGCGTTTGCGCGTTGTGACGTGACTGAGGTCGCTTGACAGTCGTCGTTTCATGTATCATATGAAGTTACATGAGACGGGATGGCAGACTTTCCGCGACGCTTCATGCCTTGCTGCATATCGCCGACAACGCGCGGCCGATGACGTCGGCCGAACTGGCGATGTGCATGAACACCAATCCGGTTGTGGTTCGCCGCACCATGGCGGGTTTGCGCGAGGCCGGACTGGTGCGTTCGGAGAAAGGGCACGGCGGCGGCTGGGAGATCGCCTGCGATCTGTCGAAGGTGACGCTGAAAGATATTTACGATGCTTTGGGCGCACCTGAATTGCTCGCCATCGGTATTCAGCTCGAACACCCGGCGTGTCTGGTCGAACAGGCGGTCAACAAAACGCTGACACAAGCCTTTCGCGACGCCGAGGCGTTGCTGATCGCGCGGCTCGGCGATGTCACTCTGGCAACACTGGCCGATGAATTTCGCGCGCGGGCGGCTGCACAGCGAAAGAAAATGCGGAGATCTGCATCATGATGTTTGACGCGATCGTTGTCGGCGGCAGCTATGCCGGCCAGTCAGCGGCACTGCAATTGGCGCGGGCGCGTCGTTCGATTCTGGTGATCGATGGCGGCAACCGGCGTAATCGTTTTGCCGAGGCATCCCATGGATTCCTCACGCAGGACGGCCGTTCGCCGGGCGCCATCGCCGCGGCATCCCGCGCGCAATTGATGGCTTATCCGACGGTCGAATGGATCGACGGAGAGGCACGGAGCGCATCCCGCACCGTTGATGGATTTGAGGTCACGACGACAGGCGACGCGCGCTATCAGGGGCGACGCATGGTGCTCGCGACCGGCGTGGTCGATCGACTGCCGGCAATTCCGGGCCTCGTCGAACGCTGGGGCAGGAGCGTTTTTCACTGCCCGTATTGCCACGGCTATGAACTGAACCGTGGGCGTATCGGGGTGCTCGCGGTGTCGCCGCTGTCGATGCATCACGCGCTGCTGCTGCCGGAATGGGGGCCAACGACCTTCTTCACCAACGGCGTCTTCGTGCCCGACGACGAGCAGCAGGTGCAACTGGATCGGCGCGGCGTCATGGTGGAGCGTACGCCGATCGACAGGATCGACGGTGAGGGTGCGGACGTCGTGTTGAAGGATGGTCGCGTGGTCAACCTCGCGGGTCTGTTCACCATGACCGAAGTCGAAATGGGGTGCCCGCTCGCCACGCAACTCGGTTGCAATTTCGGACAGGGCCCGGTTGGTTCTTTCATCGAGACCAACGAGTTCAAGGAAACGTCGGTTGCCGGGGTCTTTGCATGTGGCGACGCAGCGCGTACATTCGGGTCGGTCGCGATGGCGGTCGGCGATGGTGCGCTTGCGGGCGTCTCGACTCACCAGTCGCTGGTCTTCCGGGACAGTTGATCGCTTGCCGCCGTGTCGACCTCGTCGCTGTCGGTTCGCAAGCGTTCAACCGGCGGCCGCGATGAAATCGTCACGTGGGACATTGGATGAGCGACAGCAACATCAACGAAGACGTTCCGTTCAATCGCGACTTTCCGCTCAAACCAGGTGTCGTCGAGGAGGTCATGCCCGGCGTGCGTCGCGTGTTGTGCGGCAACCCGTCGCCGTTCACCTTTACCGGCACGGTGAGTTACATCGTCGGCCGCGGCAAGGTTGCGATCATTGATCCCGGTCCCGATAACGCCGCGCATGCGCAGGCGCTGCTCGATGCCGTGAAAGGCGAGACGGTCACGCATATCGTCGTCACGCACACCCACATCGATCATTCGCCGAACACGCCGCGCATCAAGGCCGCGACCGGCGCGCCGGTCTATGCCGAGGGTGTGCATCGCGCCTCAAGGCCGCGCTACGAGAGCGAGAAGCACAATCCGGAATCCGGCGCCGACCGTGATTTCAAGCCTGATATCACGGTGCGCGACGGCGACGTCATCGAAGGCGACGGTTGGCGTCTCGAAGCGGTGGCGACGCCGGGCCATACCGCCAATCACATGGCGTTCGCGTGGCCGGAGCGTGAGTTGATGTTCATCGGCGATCACGTCATGGGCTGGTCGACGTCCATTGTCGCGCCGCCGGACGGCTCGATGGTCGATTACATGGCGTCGCTGGAGCGGCTGACGCAACGCAAGGAGCATCTGTATTTCTCCGGCCACGGCCCGGAAATTCCGAACGCGCAGAAGTTCGTGCGTTTCCTGATCCGTCACCGCAAGGCGCGCGAGGCGTCGATCCTGCATCGGCTCGGCAAAAGCGAGGCGGATATCCCGACCATCGTGCGCGCGAGCTACATCGGCATCGATCCGCGCCTGATGAACGCCGCCGGCTATTCGGTGCTGGCGCATTTGGAAGATCTGGTCGCGCGTGGCGTGGTGGCGACGGACGGCGATCCGGTGATCGGCGGCAGCTACAGGCTGGCATAAGATAGAGCGGATAGCCTATCAGCCGTTATTAACGGAAACACCCATCCGTCATGCCCGGCCATAGCCGTTTGGAAAACGGCGTCGCTTCCGCTTGCTTACGTGCCGGGCATCCACGTCTTAACGGCCACTCAGCGAGAAAGACGTGGATGGCCGGGACGAGCCCGGCCATGACGCGTTGTTGCTTCTATCTGAACGAAACTTGTTCTCACGCGCTACTTCTTCGTCCCCTTCGCCTGCGCCTTCACTGGCGGCATCGGCGGTTGCGGACGCTTGGCGGGCGCGCTGTTTTCGTCGGAAATCGTATTGAGGTCGGTGATCAGCTTCGCGATCCGGGCCGCGTTGCTGCCGAGATCGCTTTCGAAATGGCGTGACGATGAGCGGATGTCGATGCGCGAGCCGTCACCGTCCGGCACCACGCGGATTGTAACGTCTTCGCGCAGGCCCATGACCGGCGTGCGCGCCACCGCCTCGATGTGACCTTCGCGGCGCGGTGGCTGCGGCGGGCGGGCATCGACGATGCGCCACTTGCGTCGCGTGACGAAATGCAGCGTGGCGTCGTAGGCGCGCTGCACCGGCACGTCGAGCTGAACCGGCTCGATATCGGGATAGGCCTGCCGCTGCTGTTCGGCGGAATAGAGCCCGGCATAGACGGCGGGATTGGTGTCATCGCCGGTGCGCAGCCGCGCCAGCACGTCGAAGCGCGGCGGATTGATCGGGTCGGTGGTGACGTCGTAGATCTTCGGCAACTGGCGATACTGGAGCCCGAGATAGGCCGGATAGGCCAGCACCAGCACCGCGATGAACAGCGCCGCCGCGATGCGGCCCAGCCCGCGCGCACCGGTCTGCCAGATCGCCGCGAAGGCCGCGAACGACACCAGGATTGCCAGCACCGCGCAGAACAGCGCGCCGGCGAAGGTCGCGAGCGCCGGCCGCACTTCGAGGAAACCGAAGCGCACCACGATGGTCGAAACCACGGCGACCACCGCAGCAAACACCGCGAGCCGTCGCGCCCAGGTGGCGAGCACGGAATAGGGCTCGGAGAGATAAGCGGCGCGGAACCTGCGGGCCATCGGGGCGTCCGGTTGCGGGGAGGGCGGGTGCGCGGATCACCTACCTTATTTCAGGTGCCGATGAAACGTTGCTTTCGTTGCGCGTCAGCGCGGCGAATTCGGCGGCGAGAAAATCCAGCAGCGCGCGCACCGACGGCAACAGCCCGCGACGCGACGAGAACACCGCGTGAATAATGCCGGCGCGCGGCCGCCATTGCGGCAACACGTCCACCAGCGCGCCGCTGTCGAGGTCGGTCTGGATCACCATGGTCGGAAACTGCCCGACGCCGATGCCTTGGAGCGCCGCGAAACGCAGCGCCACCATGTCCTCGGTGATCAGGCGCGGCGCGTAGGGGATCAGCGCGGTGGCCTCGTCGGGGCCGTCGAGGCACCACTCGTGGCGCTGATGCGGCGGTCCCCAGCCGATGGAGGGCAGCGCGGCAAGATCGGCGGGAACCAGCGTGCGGTTGAGGCCCTTGAGCAGTGCCGGGCTCGCCACCAGCCGCTGGGTGCTGTCGGCCAGCACCCGCATCACCAGATCGTTGTCCTCCAGCGGCGGAAAGCGCACCCGCAGCGCGATGTCGATGCCTTCGGCGATCACGTCGACGCGGCGCGGCGTGCTCTCCAGATGCACCTCGACATCCGGGCACTCGGCCATGAAGCGGGCCACCATCTCGCCGACCTGGAAATACAGCAGCGGCGGCGGGCAGCTCACGCGCACCACGCCCTGCGGCTTGGTGCGCGAGCGCTCGATCAGTTCGTCCGCCGCCTTGGCCTCCACCAGCATGGCGACGCAATGGCGGTAATAGTCCTGCCCGATCTCGGTGACGCTAAAACGTCGGGTCGAGCGCTGGATCAGCCGCACCCCCAGCCGCTCCTCTAAGAGCGCGATGCGGCGGCTCAGCCGCGAGCGTGGCATCCCCAGCGCGCGGGCGGCGGCGGCGAAACCGCCGTGATCGACCACCTCGACGAAATAATAGAGGTCGTTGAGGTCCTGCATCATTGTCTCATCAGTAGGACAGTGAGGCGCGATATTGCCAGCTACCGGACTGTTTGTCTCGCTCATATCCTCCTTGGCAACACAGCGGCCGAACCCGGCCGCGCCAAAGGAGATACGATCATGCGCAAGGTTCTCGGTGTTTTCAGCGGCCCCCGGCCGCATTGGGTCGGCGACGGCTTCCCGGTCCGCTCGCTGTTCTCCCACGCCAGCCACGGCGATCACGTCAGCCCGTTCCTGCTGCTCGACTATGCCGGCCCGGCCGACTTCACCCCCACCGACAAGCCGCGGGGCGTCGGCGTGCATCCGCACTGCGGCTTCGAGACCGTCACCATCGTCTATCAGGGCGAGGTCGAGCACCGCGACTCCACCGGCAACGGCGGCCTGATCGGGCCGGGCGACGTGCAGTGGATGACGGCGGCCTCGGGCATCCTGCACGAGGAGTTCCACTCGCGCGCCTTCACCAAGAAAGGCGGCACGCTGGAAATGGTGCAGCTCTGGGTCAACCTGCCTGCGAAGGACAAGAATGCCGACGCCGGCTACCAGACCCTGCTCAACGCCGACATTCCGGTAGTCGATCTGCCGGAGGGCGCCGGCAAGCTGCGGGTGATCGCGGGTGAGTTCGACGGCCGCAAAGGCCCGGCGAAGACGTTCACGCCGATCGACATCTACGACGTGAAGCTCAGCCGCAACGGCGTTGCGACGCTGAACCCGGCGGAGGGACGCACCGTCGCGGTGGTGGTGCTCAAGGGCACGGTGCTGGTCAACGGCAGCGAGATCGCCCGCGAGGCGCAGTTCGCGCTGCTCGACCGCAGCGGCGGCGAGGTGACCATCGAGGCCAATGGCGAGGCGTCGGTGCTGATCCTCTCCGGCGAGCCGATCGACGAGCCGGTGGTGATGCACGGCCCGTTCGTCATGAACAGCGTCGATGAGATCCGCCAGGCCATGGTCGATTTCCAGAGTGGCCGCTTCGGCAATCTGGAGCCGGTCACGGCGGACGCCTGACGAGAAACGATGTGGGCACGATCCGGTTAAACGGATCGTGCCCGGTCGTGAAGATCGGTGCCGGCATCGCTCGCCCCGCCGCCGAAGGTCACCTGACCTCTTTGTAGAGGCTGGCGAGCACAACCCGAAGAAAGGGAATAGCCATGAGCAGCGAAGCCGTTCGCGATCCGGTCAAGGATCATCTTCTCACGCCGCAGAATTCGACGTTCATTATCATCGATTATCAGCCCGTCCAGGTGAACTCGATTGCCTCGATGGATCGGCAACTGTTGGTCAACAATATCACTGGCGCGGCCAGGGCGGCTGTGGCCTACGGGCTGCCGATCATTCACTCGACGGTCAATGTGAAGACCGGGCTGAACAAGCCGCCGATCCCGACGATCCGCAAGGTGCTCAAGGATTTTCCGACCTACGATCGCACCACGATCAACTCGTGGGAAGATGTCGAATTCCGCAAAGCCGTGGAGGCGACAGGACGCAAGAAGCTGATCATGACGGCGCTCTGGACGGAAGCGTGCCTGACGTTTCCCGCACTTGATGCCTTGAAGGAAGGTTATGAGGTCTACGTTCCGGTCGACGCGGTCGGCGGCACGTCGGTTGCCGCGCATGATGCGGCGCTGCGCCGTGTCGAACAGGCCGGTGCAAAGCTGATCAGCGTGCCGCAACTGTTCTGCGAATTGCAGCGTGACTGGAAGCGCAGCGAAACCGTTCCGGCCTTCATGAACCTGTTTATCGAAACCGGCGGCACCGCGGGAATCCAGTTCTCTTACGACAAAGCCGAATAAGGCGAAGCGTCGCGCTTGTCCGCGGGCACGACGCAAATGCCAAGAGCACACACAACGCGGGAGATGGATATCTATCTCCCGCATCTCACGCCCCAGCCACTCCCCACACATTCATCGACATGGAGCGCAGCCATGACTGCCATGAGCACGATTGCGAATTTCAACGGACAGAAACCGATCATCGATCCGAATAACGCAGCGCTGCTGCTGATCGATCATCAAAGCGGATTATTCCAGACCATCGGCGACATGCCGATGCCGGTGCTGCGCAATCACGCCGCGGCGCTGGCCAAAATGGCGTCGCTTTCAAAACTGCCGGTGATCACCACGGCCTCGGTGCCGCAAGGCCCGAATGGTCCGCTGATTCCGGAGATTCACGCCAACGCGCCGCACGCGACCTACGTTGCGCGCAAGGGCGAGATCAATGCATGGGACAATCCCGATTTCGTCGCGGCGGTGAAGGCGACCGGGCGCAAGCAATTGATCATCGCCGGCACCATCACCAGCGTCTGCATGGCGTTTCCGGCGATCGCAGCGGTGCAGGACGGCTACCAGGTCTTCGCGGTGGTCGATGCCTCCGGCACCTATTCGAAGATGGCGCAGGAGATCACGCTGGCGCGCATCGTGCAGGCGGGCGTGGTGCCGATGGATACCGCGGCGGTGGCGTCGGAATTGCAGCGCACCTGGAGTCGCACCGACGCGCAGGAATGGGCCAATGTCTACGCCAAAATTTTCCCGGCCTATCAACTGCTGATCGAAAGCTACCTGAAGGCGCAGGACGTCGAGAAAAACCACGAACAACTCGACTCGCAGCGGGCTTGAGTAATGCAGCCGTGGCGGTCGTAGAGGTCGCCGTGGCCAAGCTCGAAACTATCCGGTTCTCGCCTGCTTCACCGGCGGTAGTCCGCCCGTTGTCTCGACGAGATTGAGATTGCGACGATTGGGGCGCGGTGCCAGCAGTCCGTCGAGGCTGATGCCGTCGCGTCCTTGCGACTTGGTGATGTAGAGCGCGCGATCGGCGCGCTCCAGCGTGTCGCCATTCGGCGCGTGACGGTGCCACGACGATACGCCGATGCTCGACGTGAGGCGGATCGTGTGGCCGCGCCAGTGCAGCGGTTGACCTCGGATCGATGCGGTCAGGTCGGAGGCGATGGTGCCGGCGATGGCGTCCCGGGTTTCCGGCAGCACCACACAGAATTCGTCGCCGGCGAGACGCGCGACGAGATCATTATCGCGCGCGTGACGGCGCAGCACGCCGGCGAAATGGCGCAGCGCCTGATCGCCGGCCGCGTGGCCGTAGGTGTCGTTGAGCGTCTTGAAGTTGTCGAGATCGATCATCAGCAGCGCGAACGGACGGCCGGTCTTGTGCGAGCGCGCTTCTTCCTCGGCGATGCGCTCCATCAGGCGGCGACGGTTGGGAAGCCCGGTCAGTTCATCCTCGACGGCCAGCGCTTCGACCTCGCCGCGCAGGCGGTCGATGGTCATCACCGCGAAACCGAAATTCCACAACACACCGCTGAAGATCACGCAGAGCAGCACCGAGGTCTCGATGAACAGATAGGCCTCGCGCGTGATGACGGCGTTCATCAGCGCGATGTTGTACGCCGATTCCACAACGTGGCCGGCGACGCCGATGATCATGGCGATGGCGGCGATCCATGCACCGAGCTGGCGCCGTTCCGGCCGCAACAGCAAGATCACGCCGAGGATCATCGGGATCGATTGCGCGGTGGCATAGACCAGATTGCGGCCGTGACCGTTCTTGAACACGATCATGAGGACGGCGAGGCTGATGGCGGTGATGATCGCGCTGACGATCCAGCCGCCGGTCTTGCCGTAGAAATAACGGATGCCGATCCAGAACAGGCAGAAGCCATAGATCACCAGTCCGTTGCCGAGCACGGCGGCAAGGATCGGGCCGCTGCCGTCGCCATGCAGCGCCAGCACCGCGCCGCCGGTCATGGTCATCAGGCACGCGCCGAGCCAGATGCGCGCGGCGACGAACGAGCGATAGCTGTAGGCGACCGACGCCCAGATCACGGCGACGGTCAGTGAGTTCAGCAGGATGACGATGTAAAGCGTGAGAAAGTCGAGAGCCATCACGGGTCCGTTGGAGTGCAGCCCTGCAATAGCCGGGCTGCCTCAAGACTCGTTCAAGGCATTCGCTCGAATGGCGCGGATTAGTTTGATGATCCGCTAACCATCAGTGGCGCGGCGGCCACAGGGACCGCCGCGCCGGATGTTTACGCCGCCGCGGTCGGCAGCGTGTAATCCTTGAACTGGTCGCGCAGCGACGTCTTCAGGATCTTGCCGGTGGCGGTGTGCGGGATGGCATTCACGAAGGCGACGTCGTCGGGCATCCACCACTTGGCGATCTTGCCGTCCATATAGGTGAGGATGTCCTCGCGGGTGGCGGTCTGGCCGTCCTTGAGCTGGACGATCAGCAGCGGCCGCTCGTCCCACTTCGGATGATAGACGCCGATCACCGCTGCTTCCGCCACCTTCGGGTGGCCGACCGCGAGGTTTTCCAGATCGATCGACGAAATCCATTCGCCGCCGGACTTGATGACGTCCTTCGAGCGATCGGTGATGCGCATGTAACCATGCTCGTTCATGGTCGCGACATCGCCGGTGTCGAAGTAGCCGTTCTCGTCGAGGATGTTGGTGTCGACGCGATAGTACGAACCGGAGATCGCCGGGCCCTTCACCTTGAGGCGGCCGAAGGTCTTGCCGTCCCACGGCAGTTCCTTGCCGGCGTCGTCGGTGATCTTCATCTCGACCATGAACGGCGGATAGCCCTGCATTTGCAGCACGTCGAGCTTGTCCTCGCCGGTGAGGTGCGCGTACGGCGCCTGCAGCGCACCGACGGTGCCGAGCGGCGACATTTCCGTCATGCCCCAGGCGTGACGAACCTCGACGCCCATGTCGACGAACGCCTTGATCATCGAGCGCGGCATCGCCGAGCCGCCGCAGATCACGACCTTGAGGTCGGGCAGCTTGAGCTTGTTCTTCTCCATGTGCTGCAACAGCATCAGCCACACCGTCGGCACGCCTGCGGTGTAGGTGACCTTCTCGGTGGAGAGCAGTTCGTAGACGGATTCGCCGTCGAGCTTCGGTCCCGGCATCACCAGCTTGGTGCCCATCGCGGGCGCGGAGAACACGATGCCCCAGCTATTGGCATGGAACAATGGCACCACCGGGAGCATTGTATCTTTGGATGTCGCGCCGAGCGCGTCGCCGTTGTTGGCGATCAACGAATGCAGCACGTTGGAGCGATGCGAGTACAACACGCCTTTCGGATCGCCGGTGGTACCGGACGTGTAGCACATCGCCGCCGCGGTGTTCTCGTCGAACTCCTTCCACTTGAAATTGCCGTCGACTTCCGCGATCCAGTCCTCGTAGGCGACCGCGTTCTTCAGCGTGGTCTGCGGCATGTGCGCCTTGTCGGTGAGCACGATATAGCGTTCGACGCTGGACAGGGTGCCGGCGATCTTCTCCAGCAGCGGCACGAAGGTCAGGTCGGTGATGACGATCCGATCTTGGGCGTGGTTGACGATCCAGGCGATCTGTTCCGGGAACAGGCGCGGGTTGACGGTGTGGCACACCGCGCCGATGCCCATGATGCCGTACCAGCATTCCATGTGGCGGGCGGTGTTCCAGGCGATGGTGGCGACGCGGTCGCCGAGCTTGATGCCTTCGCGCTCAAGGCGTTGCGCCACCCGCAGCGATCGGGCACGCATGTCACGGTAATTGGTGCGGACGATGGGGCCTTCGACGGATCGGGTAACAATCTCTCGGTCGCCGTGAACCCTGGCCGCATGATCGATGATCCGATGAGTCAGCATAGGCCAGTCTTGCATCAACCCGCGCATTCGAATTTCCTCCTGATCGCGTATTCAAGTCTCAATACCCTTGGAAGGGGTTGGCATGGACATTAGCGCGCGGAACGCGACTGGGAAATGCCATTCTGGGCCAAATGACTGCGGCGAAAGGCCAATATGGTTTCTGGCGGCGTTGATGTTGGTGGTGTTTTCGGCCTCTGCGCAGGCGCGCTCGCTGCCGCCGGATGAGGTAGCTGTCGCCGCCCGGTCGAAGCCGTCCGACCCCGTGCCGCTGCCGCGTCCACGCCCGGCATTGCCGGAAGAGGCCAATACCGCACCCGCCGCGCCAGGCGGGGAGGCGGCGCCGGCCGCGAGCGATCAGCCCGCCGCGCCGTCGGCCTGCCGGCTGGCGCTGACCGACGCCATCGCCATTGCGCCGAGCATCCCGCCGGTGAAGGGGCCGGGGGCCTGCGGCGGCGACGATCTGGTGCGACTCGAGGCCGTGGTGCTGTCCGACAAGCGCCGTGTCGCGGTGAAGCCGGCGGCGATCCTCCGTTGCAAGATGGCGTCGGCCGTCGCGCAATGGGTTCGCGAGGATGTCGCGCCGCTGGCGGCGGGGCTCGGCACGGCCGTCAGCGAACTCGACAATTTCGACTCGTTCGAGTGCCGGGGCCGCAATCGCGTCGCCGGCGCGAAGCTGTCCGAGCACGGCCGTGCCAATGCGCTCGACGTCCGCGGCGTCAAACTCGCCAACGGCCGCATGCTGTCGCTGACCAACCGTGACGCGCCGCGCGATGCGCGCGAGAAAGCGCGCGCATCGGTCTGCGGACGCTTCACCACGGTGCTCGGCCCCGGCTCCGACGGCTATCACGAGGATCACATCCATCTCGATCTGGCGGAGCGCCGCAACGGCTATCGCATCTGCCAATGGATCATCCATGACGGCGCGACCGAGATCGCGACGCCGCTGCCATCGCCACGGCCGCAAGACGCGCCGCCGCGTGAACTCGCCAGCCGAGAAGATGCACAGCCGGCGCAGAACGATGCGAAGCAGGTCGAGGACGTGAAGGTGCAGCCGGCTCAACCGCCGCCGGCGCTGTCGCTCTCGCCGGTGCCGCTCGCGCGGCAGCCAGCGGATGTTGCCAAGCCTGTTGCGCCGAAGCAGACCGCAGCGAAGCCAGATGTCAGCAAGTCTGATATGGCCAAGCCCGATACGGCCAAGTCGGATGCAGCGAAGTCGGATGCAGCGAAGGCGGACGGAACCAGGCCGGCGGCAAAATCGTCACGCAATGCCAAGCGCGCGGCGCGTGAGGCGGCCACGCAGCCGATGCAGATCGTGCCCGATGCGAAGCCGGCAGCCGATCCGCCGTCATCCGCGCGACACGCGAAGCGACGAAAGACGGCACGCGCGAAATCCCGCCGCAGCGAGCCGGATCTGCCGCGCGTGCTGCGTAAGATTTTCGAGTAAGCCGTCAAATTCATCCGTCGTCATGGCCGGGCATAGCCGTTCGAAGAACGGCGTTGCTTTCGCTCGCCTTTGTCCTGGCCATCCACGGCTTTGATCTTGCGCCAGTTTCAAGACGTGGATGCGCGGCACAAGGCCGGGCATGACGCCGATTCTATCCGAACGAAACTTGCTCCAACGAAACTGGTCGCAGTCGTGTCGAACTCAACCTAACAAAAAAGCGCCGGTAATCCGGCGCTTTTCGTATTGCTGATGACTTGCGCGACGGCTCAGTAGTTGCCGTTGGTCGCGCCGCCCATGGCCAGCTTCGGCTTGTAGGGCGAGTCGCCGTGCTTCGGCTCCAGCACCACCACCGGTGCGTTCGGCTTGACGCGATTGTAGAGGTCGATGACGTCCTCGTTGAGCATGCGGATGCAGCCCGACGAGATCGACGCGCCGATATATTCCGGCTGGTTGGTGCCGTGGATGCGGAACAGCGTGTCCTTGTTTCCCTGATAGAGATACAGGGCGCGTGCGCCGAGCGGATTGTCCGGGCCGCCCGCGACGCGCGCCGGCAGGCCTTCGATACGCTTATGAATGTCGGCGGTCGGGACCCAATCCGGCCATTCGCGCATGTTGCCGACCCGCGCCACGCCGGAGAAGGCGAGGGCTTCTTCGCCCACGGTCACGCCGTAGCGGATCGCCTTGCCGTTATCGAGCACGTAGTAGAGGTAGTGATTGTCGGAATCGACCAGGATCGAACCCGGCGCTTCCTTGCGGTGATAGTCGACGATGGCGCGGCGGAACGGCTGTGCGACCGGGCTCTTGTCGTAGCGAACCTTGGCCAGCAATTCCTTGTCGCGCGGCTTGAACTGGTTGGCGTTGGTGGCTTCGAACTGCGTGGCAGTCTGGCAGCCCGCCAACATCAATCCGGCGGCGAGAAGTCCCAACTTGGTCAACAACGACATCAACGTGATCCAATCTGCTTGATACGACTGCCTCGCCGGTTAGTCCGGCTCGGCGCTATCTGGTTCGATCCGAGGGCCGATGCCGGGACTGTCCGTCCCGAAACCCGCCCGTTATCCTTTTTGGTTCGACGCGTTTTCTTCACGCGAACCGGGGTCCACTTCGCTCGAAAACGCTCTACAGAACGCCAGTTAAGCCGGCCTTCACTGCAATCGTCTCCAGGCGTCCTCAGTAATTTCCGTTGGTAGCTCCGCCCTGCAACGCCAGCTTGGGATTGTAGGGCGAGTCGCCATGCTTCGGCTCCAGCACCACCACCACGGTTCCAAGCTTGACGCGATTGTAGAGGTCGATGACGTCTTCGTTGGTCATGCGAATGCAGCCCGACGAAATCGACGAGCCGATATATTCCGGCTGGTTGGTGCCGTGGATGCGGAACAGCGTGTCCTTGCCGCCTGAATAGAGATAGAGTGCCCGCGAGCCCATCGGATTGTCCGGGCCCGGCGCGACGAATTTCGGCACGCCCAGCCGCTCGATCTCGCCCGGCGTCGGGTGCCATGCCGGCCACTCGGTCATGGCGCCGACCTTGGCGATGCCGGACCAGGCCATGGCTTCCTCGCCGACGGTAATTCCGTAGCGGATCGCCTTGCCGCCATCGAGCACGTAGTAGAGGTAGTGATTGTCGGAATCGACCATGATCGATCCCGGCTCTTCCTTGCGGTGATAAGTGACGATGGCGCGGCGGAACGGCGCCGGGACCGGCGTCTTGACGTAGCTGACCTTGGCCAGCAGTTCCTTGTCGTGCGGCTTGAAGTTTGCGGTGTTGGTGGCTTCGATGTGCGTTGCCGTGGTTTCGACGCAGCCCGACAGTAACAGGCCGACGGCCAGCAGGCCCAACTTCACGAACGGCGATTTCAAGAGCGGCGACATAAGCGCAATCCGTATCTGATACAGAACTGCCGACATGGCCGGCATCCAGACATCGGCGCCGGCACGGGCGATTCCGCTGCCATTACTATCGCTTAAACGCGCCATAATTCCAGCGGTTAGACGCCGGCTTCGCTATGCAGCATGGTGGTTGTGATATTTTTGCCGCAACGCGAGGGGCGGTTCGGCTCATTCCGTTGCGGTGCTGCAACAGGTTACCGGTCATGCGGTTGTCATCCCAGGGTGCGAACGCTGGCTGCGCGTCGGAGGCGTCTGGAAAGGCTTGCCAGAATCGGCCGGATCGGCGCACTCAGGCGAATAGCGGCGATCTATGATGCCGCCCGACCGGCCTACCAAACGGCTCTGGAGTTCCTGCATGCTGACCATCTTCGTGCCGACAGGTTCAGCTCTGAAGAAAGTCGATTGCGGAGATTTGAGGTCGTTACCGGAAAGCGCAGTGTGGATTGATATGTTCAATCCGACGCCGGAGGAGGATCGGGCCGTCGAGGGGCTGGTGCGGATCGCGGTGCCGACCCGCGAGGAAATGCAGGAGATCGAAATCTCCAGCCGCCTCTATGTCGAAAACGGCGCGCGGTACATGACGGCGATCCTGATGTGCGGCTCGGAGACCGACGCGCCGCGTACCACGCCGGTGACCTTTATCATGTCCGACCGTCGCCTGGTGACGGTGCGTTACGACAGCCCGCGTCCGTTCGTGGCGGTGGAGCACAAGCTGGCGCGCACCGCGCCGCCCGATGTCAACGGCGAAGCCGTGGTGCTGGAATTACTGGAAGCGGTGATCGATCGCTGCGCCGACATTCTTGAACGCGCGGGCGCCGACGTTGACGCGGTCAGCCGCGAAATCTTCGAACAGGAAGGCTCGGCGCGCACCGGCCATGCCAAGCGTTATTCCGATATTCTGATTACCATCGGCCGCAAGGGCGACCTCACGTCGAAAGTGCGCGAGAGTCTGGTGTCGATCGGCCGCGTCGTCACCTTCGTCGTTGCCGAGGCCGACAACGTCAAATGGTCGAAGGAGCGGCGCGCGCAACTCAAGACCATGCAGCGCGACGTTGCCTCGCTGTCCGATCACGCGTCTTATCTCTCGAACAAAATCACCTTCGTGCTCGACGCGATGCTCGGCGTCGTCAACCTCGAGCAGAACAACATCATCAAGCTGTTCTCGGTGATGGCGGTGGTTTTGATGCCGCCGACGCTGATCGCTTCGATCTACGGCATGAACTTCAGGGCGATGCCCGAACTGGACTGGCCGCACGGTTATCCGCTGGCGTTGATCGCGATGCTGTGCGCGGCAATCGGGCCCTATATGTTTTTCAAGTGGAAGAAGTGGTTGTGACGAAATAACGCGGCAGGGTTGCAAGTCAGTCCGCCGAACTTTCGTTTTTCATTCATCATTCAAGATGAACAGTTCGTTGCGCCTGGTGGCGAAATATCGCAAAAACTCTTGTGCCACGGTGGTTTTTCGCATTTCGCGGCAGGGGCGGAACCACGCCACAATTTCTCTCGTAAAATTTGAGCGTTGCGCTGAACGATTGATCCAAACGTTCTTGCGATAAGTCCTCACCGACAAGTGAGGATCACATGGTTGAAAAACTCATCGCCCGCGGACGCAACGTCATCGACCTTTCGGCCTATCGGCAGCGCGCCCACGCGGCGGTCGCTCAGCCGTTGGTGGCCAGTCACAACTACTGTTCGCATTGCGGTGCGTGGATGGCCGAAGGGGAATCCGAGGACGAATGCTCGGCCCGCGACGCCGGCACCGGTTTCCGCGCCATCGGCGTTCAGTAGAGGGATCGCGTCACTCGTTTAGCGTGGGATGCAACAAGGTTGAATTGCCGTCGGGCACGGCGCACTCCCTCTCCGCTTGCGGGGGAGGGTTGGGGTGGGAGCCTTGCGTCCGGCGAGGAGTCCCCCTCTCTGTCTCTCCCCCGCAAGCGGGAGAGAGGACCGTAACGGCGACGGCCGTGCGAAGCGGCTAAAGTGAATCAACCCTAAACGTGCTGGCCGCCGTTGATGTGAATCTCCGCGCCGTTGACGTAGGACGAGGTTTCCGAACACAGCACGTAGATGATCTTCGCCACTTCGTCCGGCGTGCCGAGGCGACGCAGCGGGATCTGACTCTCGACGATTTTCTCGGTACCCGGCGACAGGATCGAGGTATCGATCTCGCCCGGCGCAATCGCGTTGACGCGAATGCCGAAGCGGCCGAAGTCCGACGCCATCTCGCGGGTCAGCGCCGCAAGCGCCGCTTTCGATGTCGCATAAGCCGCACCGGCGAATGGATGCACGCGCGAGCCCGCGATCGAGGTGACGTTCACCACCGAGCCCTTCGCCGCCTTCAACTCATCGAGCAGGCCGCGCGCCATCATGATCGGCGCGAAGAAATTGACGCGGAAAACGTGGCCCCACGTGTCGGTGTCGGTCTCGATCGAGCCGAGCCGGCTACCGTCCGGCGCCTTCGGTGAAATCGCGGCGTTGTTGACCAGCGCGTGCAGCGTGTTGCCTTCGAGCCGTTCGCGGATTTCCTTGATCGCGCGCTGCGTATCGTCGTGGCTGGCGAGATCGACCTGGATGTGATCCTCCGGTCCCGCGCCCCACGGGCACTCCTCCGGAAACGGATGCCGCGAGCAGGTCAGCACCCGCCAGCCGGCGCTGGAGAAACGGATGACCGTGGCATGGCCGATGCCGCGACTGGCGCCGGTCAGAAGCATGGTTCGTCGCGGCGCGTTGCTGGTGTTCTGCATCAGCGGTTCTCTTTTTCCTTCGTCATGCCCGGCTGTGACGGCCAGTTCTACGGATACATGCGCGTCTTGGTCCACGCCATGTCGGGCGTGTCGCGGCGGAATTCAATGCGGTCGTGCAGCCGGAACGGGCGATCGTGCCAGAACTCGATGCGCAGCGGTGTGATGCGCCAGCCGCTCCAGCCCGGCGGACGCGGCACCGCGCCGATGAGGTGCTTGGCGGCGACCTTGGCGATGGCCTGCTCGAATGCGAAACGGCTTTCCAGCGGCTGCGATTGTTTGCTGGCCCAGGCGCCGATCTGCGCCTGCTTCGGCCTTGTCGCGAAATAGGCGTCGGCTTCGGCGTCGGTCACCGGCATCACCGGGCCGCGAATGCGGATCTGCCGGCGCAGCGATTTCCAGTGAAACAGCAGCGCCGCCTTGGGATTGCCGGCGAGTTCGCGGCCCTTCTGGCTGGCGATGTGGCTGTAGAACACGAAGCCATCGGTATCATAGCCCTTCATCAGCACCATGCGGACGTCGGGAAGGCCGTCGGCATCGACCGTCGCCAGCGCCATGGCGTTGGGATCGTTCGGCTCGCTCGCCTGCGCCTCGGCAAACCATTCGGCAAAAAGGGCAAACGGATTCTCCGCGGCGGTGAAATCACCAGACGTTAACTCGGTTGGGTGTTTGATGGAGGCTGTATCGGTCATGTTCGGAGTTCCGCGTTGCGTCGGCCATCAGCCCAGAGTCCCAAGGGACCTTTGCGTCGGCCAAGCCTATATAAGGCAGGCGGCCGCATTGGCCTATCGGGCATCCGCCCGGCAGGTATGTTGATGACAACAATTCTAATGGGCATGGCGCTCAGCGGGTGCAGCGTCGGCAAGTTCGATGCTCTCTCGGCGGCCAAGGGCGGTGACGACGTCACCGGCTCGATCGCCACGGCACAGCCGGCCGCCGTCCCGAGCGACACGCCCACCGCCGCCGATCTTGCCTTCGCCAGGGTCGCTGCCTCCGACGTACTGACCAAGGGCAGCAAGGATTCCAGCCAGCCGTGGGAAAATCCCTCGACCGGCGCGCGCGGCTCGGTGACGCCGCTCGCCAGCGCCTATTCGGCCGAGGGCCGCACCTGCCGCGATTTCCTGGCGAGCTACGTCAACGGCACCTCGGAAAGCTGGCTGCACGGCGCTGCTTGCCGCGATCAGGGCGGGCGGTGGGAAATCCGCACGCTGAAACCGTGGAAACAAAGCTGATCGCGGCCATTTCCGGCCAGAGGCCCCGTTGCAAAAATGCCACGAACCTCCCAGATGTAAGACCGAATACGACTGGCCGTTCGGCCATATCCCGACTTTAAGGAGACGACACGGATGCGCGACCCCTATGAGGTCCTGGGGGTGCAGCGAAACGCAAGCGCTGCGGCGATCAAGAGCGCCTATCGCAAGCTTGCGAAGAAGCATCACCCCGACAACAACAAGAACGACCCCAAAGCGGCGGCCCGCTTCTCCGAAGTGAATTCGGCCAACGAGATCGTTGGCGACGAGGACAAGCGCAAGCAGTTCGACCGTGGCGAGATCGACGCCGAAGGCAAGCCGCGCTTCCAGGGTTTCCCCGGCGGCGGTGCCGGCCCGCGCGGCGCGCCGGGCGGCGGCTTCGAGCAATACAGTTTCCGCACTGGTGGCGGCCCCGGCGGTGGCGGCGCAGGCGGCGGTGCGGCGTTCGAGGATATCCTCAACAGCATGTTCGCCGGTGCTGCGGCCGGCGGCGGACGCGGCGCGCGCGGCGGCCGTGGCGGCAGCCAGACTTTCGAATTCGACGGCGGCGGCTTCGGCGCGCCCGACCTCGACGTCAACGTGACGATGACGGTGTCGCTGGAAGAGGCGGTCAAGGGCGGCGAGAAGCGCGTGCGGCTGCCCAACGGCAAGGAACTGAACGTCAAGATTCCGGCGGGCGTCACCTCCGGCCAGCAGATCCGGCTGAAGGGGCAGGGCGAAACCGTGCAGGGCCACCGGCCCGGCGACCTGCTGATCGCCATCACCATCGCGCCGCATCCGGTGTTCAAGGTCGACGGTGACGACCTGCGTGTCGATCTGCCGATCACGCTTTACGAGGCCGTGCTCGGCGGCAAGGTGCGGGTGCCGGTGGTCGGCGGCGCGGTCGAATTGACGGTGCCGAAGAACACCTCCAGCGGCCGCACCTTCCGCCTCAAGGGCAAGGGCCTGCCGAAAAGCGGCGGCGGCAGCGGCGACCAGTTCGTCACCACCCGCATCATGCTGCCGGACGGCAACGACGCCGAACTCGAAGCCCTGATGCAGAAATGGCGCGACGACCACCCCTACAACCCGCGCAGCGGGATGGCGTGATACGCCGTATTTCGTTTTGATTGGAAGTCTGACGTGAACGACTGTGTGTCGCACAGCGCCTAAACAACCACAGCGTCGTCCCCGCGCAGGCGGGGACCCAGACTCCGCAGCGGTCGTGATCTGTACAGCGCTAGTTATCCGCGCCTGTTCAAACAACAAAGGCCAGGGGTAATGGGTCCCCGCCTGCGCGGGGACGACTCGGGGTGTGGGTCTTTATTCAACGTCATGGCCGGACTTGTTCCGGCCATCCACGGTTACTCTCACGTCATTGCCGGGCATAGCCGTTCGAAGAACGGCGTCGCTTCGCTCGCCTACGACCCGGCAATCCATCATTCTCCAAAAGATGGATGCCCGGATCAAGTCCGGGCATGACGTTGTGCCTCGGGGCGCGCCTTCATGCGCCTCACGTCTCGCTGACAAACGCATCCATCAACGCGTTGAACCTCTCCGCCTGCTCCCATTGCGGCAGGTGGCCGGCGTTGTCGATTACCTGCACCTTGCCGCGCCACAGCGTCGGCATTGTCAGCGTGTCGAAGTAAGCGCCGTTGATCAGTTGCTCCTGCGCGCCGTGCAGTACTGCGAGCGGCTGCTTGAGATCGGCGATCACTTTCACCTCGTCGCGGAATCCATCCGGGCCGATGCTGGCGGCGAGTTGCGCGCGGGCGCGGCCGTCGGTGCGCAGCACGTCGTCGATCATCTCGCGCGGCAGATCGGTGACACCGGGCCGGAACGCGGCGGCGACATAGGCGCGCGCCTGCTCCTCGTTCAGTTCCGGCGCGAAGGTGTAGGCCATCGCCGGCGTCGGCAGGAATGCCTGCTCCATCGCCGGCGGAAAGCCGAGCGGCGGCGTGCCGAAGATCGCAAAACCTTTCGCGCGCGGCAGGTCGGGTGCAGCTTCCAGCACGATATGTCCGCCGAGGCTCCAGCCCGCGAACACCGCATCCTCGATGCCGAGTTGCTTCACCACATCGCGCAGCACGCGCGCATAGCCCGGCATGTTGTAGGTCGTGGCGGGATCGGTGGCGTTATCGGATTCGCCATGACCCGGCAGATCGAACGCGATGACGCGATGTTTTTGGCCCAGAGCGCTATCGAACTGTTTTGCGAATGCTTTTGAGGAAGCCGAGTTGCCATGCACCAGCACGAGGGTGCGGCCGGTCCCTTCGGAGTCGTGACAGACGATCTTGCCGCCGTGGCTTTCAAGAGTGGTCGTCTTCATGTGCTTCGCTCCCCGTATGACAATGCGGAGGGAGAGTGGCCTGAAAATCGCGGTGGCGAAAGAGGGGAGACGGCGTCATCATCCTCGGCGTCGTCCCCGCGCAGGCGGGGACCCATTACCCTGGCCTCGATGATGATTGCAAGCGCAAGCAATGAGCGCTTTTCACATCATTTCCGCTGCGGCGTATGGGTCCCCGCCTGCGCGGGGACGACGGCTTTAGTGCTGGAAATTCGCCCATGAAACGAATTTCTCGTCAGACTTGGAAGCGTGCGCGAAAATTATTCGCGTGGTCGCTCCATCGTGCGCAGCACTTGATCAACGAACACCGCTAGATCGCCGCCCGTAAACAGAAAACCCGGCAGCCCGGCGGCGTTGGCGGCTTCGATGTCGATCGGTTTGTCGCCAATCACAAAGCTACCCTGCGCGCGCACCGGCCACGCGCTCATCAGGTCGCGCAACATGCCGGGCTTCGGCTTGCGGCAATGACAATCGATGGCGTAGTCCGCGACCGATCCTTCGGTGTGATGCGGACAGAAACGAAAGTCGTCGATGCGCGCGCCGTCGCGCTGCAACTCGTCGCGCATCCAGTCGTGCAGATCGTGCACGTCCTGCTCGCTGAACATACCGCGCGCGACGCCGGACTGGTTGGTGATCACGAACACGAAGTAACCGGCGTCGTTCAGTGTGCGGACCGCACTCACGACACCGGGCATCCAGCGGATGCGGTCGCGGGTGCCGATATAGCCGTCATCAAAATTCAGCACGCCGTCGCGATCGAGGAACGCGGCGGGGCGCGATGCCGCGCTCATGACGTCGCCTGCGGCTGGCGTACTCCAGCCAGCACCTCGCGCACGGCGTCCCACACATCGGACACCGGAATGCTGCTGATGTAGGAGGCGTCGTCGCGCTTGGCGATCGAGTGATATGGCATCTCAGTGCCGCGCAGACTGGCCGGCTGCACGGCGGCGGCGAGTGGATTGAGCGGCGCCCAGTGCCAGGGACTGGTGGGGCCGAAGATGCCGATGGTCGGCGTGCCGGTGGCCGCCGCCACATGCATCAGGCCGGAGTCGTTCGATACCGCGAGATTGGCGGCAGCGATGGCGAGTACGCCCTGCCGCAAATCGATGCCGGTGAGATCGCGGGCGCGGGGACCGGCGGCGGCAACGATGGCGCGCGCCGCCTCGGTTTCGCCGGGACCGCCGACCACCCAGACCTGCACACCGTCCGCCGTCAGCGCCTTCGCCAATTCGGGGTAGCCGGGCCAGCGCTTGTGCGCGCCGACCGAGCCGGGGGCGAGCGCCACCGCCGGTTCGCGGCCGAAGCCGCCAGCCTGTCGCCATGCGGCGACGTCGGCGGCGGGCACCCGCAGTTCCGGCTCCGGCCAATGCGTAGGCCGCGCCGCGCCGGGCGGCAGCGCCAGCATGGCGTTCTTGTCGATCAGCCGGGGCAATGCGCGCTCGCCCCAGCGCCAGCGGTTGAGAAGGCCGAACCGGACCTCGCCGACGAAGCCGACCCGCTCCGGGATGCCGGCCAGCGCCGGCGCCAGTGCCGATTTCCAGGTGCGCGGCATGATCAGGGCGGTGCCGTAGCCCTCGGTGCGCAGCCTTTGGGCCAGCCGCCATTGGCGGTCGGGCGTCAGGCGCGAGCGCGGCAGGTCGTGGACGATGGCCTTGCGGACGCCGGGCATGTAATCCACCAGCGGGGCGCAAAGCGGCGTGGTCAGGATGTCGATCGGCCGGTTGGGCCACCGTTGCCTCGCGACACGGACCACGGTATGACCGCGCACGAAATCACCGATCCAGTTATACGGCACGATCAGCAGCGGCCGGGTGTCCGCCGCGTCAACCGGGCCGAAAGATGGGTTGGAATCCGCGTTCATAGCTTGATCTGGTGCGACCGAAGGTCAGGGCCGGGGAGGTAGTGGTTATCCGCTCCCTGCCATCAGGTAAAGCGCTCCGGCGGCCGACCCCCGAAGGTCTGGCCGGTCCGCGTCAGCGAGGGAAACAGATGCTGCTGGTGACCGGAGGCGCCGGATTTATCGGATCGAACCTGGTCGCGGCGCTCAACGAGGCCGGGCGTGCCGATGTCGTGGTCTGCGATTGGCTCGGCCACGACGGCAAGTGGCGCAACCTCGCCAAGCGACAATTGGCCGATATCGTTCCCCCGGAACAACTGATGGCGTGGCTGGACGGGCGAAAGCTCGACGCCGTGTTCCACCTCGGCGCGATTTCGGAAACCACCGCGACCGACGGCGATCTGGTGATCGAGACCAACTTCCGCCTCTCGACGCGGCTGCTCGACTGGTGCACCGCCAACCCGACGCCGTTCATCTATGCATCCTCCGCCGCCACCTATGGCGACGGCGAGCAGGGGTTTGTGGACGATCCGTCGCTCGCCGCGCTTCGGCAGTTGCGGCCGATGAATCTCTACGGCTGGAGCAAGTATCAGTTCGATCTCACCGTCGCCGAGCGCGTCGCGTGCGGCGACAGGCTGCCGCCGCAATGGGCGGGGCTGAAGTTCTTCAACGTGTTCGGCCCGAACGAGTACCACAAGGGCGCGATGATGAGTGTGCTGGCGAAGAAGTTCGCCGACATCAAGGCCGGGCGCACCATCCAGTTGTTCAAGTCGCATCGCGACGGCATCGCAGAC
>JAFKKL010000316.1 GCA_017305595.1 Hyphomicrobiales bacterium
CGCCGCGATGGTCGGCATGGAAGTCGTGGTGGTAGCCTGCGACAAACACGGCAACGTCTCGGTCGACGATCTGCGCGCGAAAGCCGAGCAGCATGCCGACCGCCTCGCCGCGGTGATGATCACCTATCCATCCACCCACGGCGTGTTTGAGAAGAAGATCCGCGAGATCTGCGATATCGTGCACAGCCATGGCGGACAGGTCTATCTCGACGGCGCCAACCTCAACGCCCAGGTCGGCCTCTCCCGCCCCGGCGAGTACGGTGCCGACGTCAGCCACCTCAACCTGCACAAGACCTTCTGCATTCCGCACGGCGGCGGCGGTCCCGGCATGGGCCCGATCGGCGTCAAGGCGCATCTCAAGCCGTTCCTGCCGGGCCATCCGGCGCTGGACGGCGGCAAGGCACCGGTCGGCCCGGTGGCGGCGGCGCCATTCGGCTCAGCGTCGATCCTCACCATCTCGTATCTCTACATCCTGATGATGGGCGGCGAAGGCATGACGCGGGCGACCGAAGTGGCGATCCTCAACGCCAACTACATCGCCGACCGGCTCGAGCCGCACTTCCCGGTGCTCTATCGCGGCGTCAGCGGCCGCGTCGCGCATGAATGCATCATCGACCCGCGCGCGCTGAAGACCAGTTGTGGTGTCACCGTCGATGACATCGCCAAGCGGCTGATCGATTACGGCTTTCATGCCCCGACCATGAGCTTCCCGGTCGCGGGGACGCTGATGATCGAGCCGACCGAATCCGAATCGAAGGCGGAAATCGATCGCTTCGTCGAAGCCATGATCGCAATCCGGCACGAGATCGCCGAAGTCGAGGCCGGGCGCTGGACCATCGAGGCCTCGCCGCTGCGGCACGCGCCGCACACCGTGCATGACATCGCCGACGACAACTGGGACCGGCCCTACTCGCGCACCGACGGCTGTTTCCCCGCCGGCACCTCCCGCAACGACAAGTACTGGTCGCCGGTCGGCCGCGTCGACAACGTTTATGGCGATCGCAACTTGGTGTGCTCGTGCCCACCGATCGAGGACTACGCGCAGGCCGCGGAGTAGCGCGTCATCCTCTGGTCGGAAATGTGGCAGGCGCGATTGAGGGCTTGTCGCAGACGAACTGCGGTAGATCGTCATTGCGGTACTCGATCAGCGCTCTGCGCTGTCCGAGTACCGGCTCCACGAAGCAATCCAGTCTTACTTCGAGAATCCGGATTGCTTCGTCGCTAACGCGCCTCGCAATGACGAAGCCACGCCGCTGTAAAAAATCCGAAGACAGAACCCTGTCAAAATCAAACGGGCACTGGGGACGTCGGCAACTCAACGTCCACAGCGCCCGTCCGCTTCCAAAGGCATGACCGTATCCGAAGCCGATTCCCGAGGCTTCGGGGTCACGCCGCAACTCAAGTTACGACGAACTCAAGTCGCGGAAGCTCAATCTTCCGCAGGCTCTTCGCCGTCCGCATCACGCTCCGGCGTGCCGGCCAGAATCTGTTCGGCAATCAGTCCGGAATTCTGCCGGATCGCGACCTCGATCTTGGCCGTCATGTCCGGATTGGCGCGCAGGAAAGCCTTGGCGTTCTCGCGGCCCTGCCCGAGCCGCTGGCTGTCGTAGGAGAACCAGGCGCCCGACTTCTCGACGATCCCGGCCTTGACGCCAAGGTCGAGGATTTCTCCCATCTTCGACACGCCCTCGCCGTACATGATGTCGAATTCGACCTGTTTGAACGGCGGCGCCAGCTTGTTCTTCACCACCTTGACGCGGGTGGAGTTACCGATCACCTCGTCACGCTCCTTGATGGCGCCGATGCGGCGAATATCGAGTCGCACGGATGCATAGAACTTCAGCGCATTGCCGCCGGTGGTGGTCTCAGGCGAGCCATACATCACCCCGATCTTCATGCGGATCTGGTTGATGAAGATCACCATGGTGTTGGACTTGTTGATCGAGGCGGTCAGCTTGCGCAGCGCCTGGCTCATCAGCCGCGCCTGCAAGCCGGGCAGTGCATCGCCCATCTCACCCTCGAGCTCGGCGCGCGGCACCAGTGCGGCGACCGAATCGATGATCAGCACGTCCACCGCGCCGGAGCGCACCAGCGTGTCAGCGATCTCCAGCGCCTGTTCGCCATGGTCGGGCTGCGAGATCAGGAGTTCGTCGACATTGACGCCGAGTTTGCGGGCATAGACCGGGTCGAGCGCGTGCTCGGCATCGATGAAGGCGCAGATGCCGCCCTTCTTCTGCGCCTCCGCCACGCAATGCAGCGCCAGCGTGGTCTTGCCTGAGGATTCGGGCCCGTAAATCTCGACGATGCGCCCCTTCGGCAGCCCGCCGACGCCGAGCGCGATGTCCAGCCCGAGCGACCCCGAGGAAATCGTCTCGATTTCCATCGCACGGTCGTTCTTGCCCAGTTTCATCACCGAGCCCTTGCCGAACTGACGCTCGATCTGGGACAGCGCGGCGGACAGCGCCTTGGTTTTGTCCATGGAAGATCCTTCGACGATACGCAGGGCAGTGGCAGACATGTGGTGCTCCTTATGAACGGGATTCGCCAGGGGGACAACGAAGGCGGAGGCGGCTGAACAGAAACTTGGGTCGTCAATTCGAATGACCGATAATGTACCCTATTTGTTCCTTGTTCGCAATATGTTCTTTTTGGGAATTTGGATCATCTTCGTCTTCACTGGCCCAATCGGCATAAGCCCCCGCCTGAAAGGGTGCTATTCTCGTGCGGTCGACTTACGCGGTTTCCGGCACGGCTTCGGCAGCGGAGAACCCAAGGATGCAGCAAACGTTTTATGCCGGACTTGCAGCTCTTTTGCTTGTCGGCTCCCCACCGGCAGGGGCTCAACAATCGCCCGGTGATGATCCCTCCGCCGAAATGCAGCGGCATTTCGCCGAGGCCTACAATCGCGGAGATATCCCGGCGATGGTCGACGCCTTCACGGAGAACGCCATCCGGGTCACACCCAGTGGCATCTTTCAGGGGCGCGACGCGATTCGCCGCAGCTTTCAGGCGGCGCTCGATATCGGACTGCACGACTACACCGTGAAACGAACCCTCTCGCGTTCGGACGGCCGCTTCATTTTCAACACCGGCGAATGGCGGGCCAAGCTGGGGGACAAGCCCTTCCATGGCTATTACACCGCGACCGTCGTTCACGATGGCGACCGCACCCGGATCATGGAGGAAACCGTCACGGTCGCAGTGCCGTAATCACAAAAGCCAAAAAAGCCGTTGAACCTTTTCCAACCGGAACGGACTGAAGGTCACCGGGAAATTTCAGGGCTCGGGTTTCTGCACCGCCGTCGGACGAACATATTCCGTCCGACGGCGGTGTTATTTCCGGCAAGCCCCTGACCTTTGAGCCAAAGCAGCGGTTGTCAAAGCCGCCTCGAAGGTTCAGGACACGGACAACCGACCGACGCTCCGCTGCGCCGAACATACCCGGACGATCATCATGCGCATTGGAGCCTGGAGTCTCGTTGCCGCGCTGCTGGCCTTGCTGGCCGGCGTCGGCTGGTATGCCTATAGCGGCCTCACCGCGGGCTCGGCGCCGCCCATGCCGGTCGAGGGCGTCATCGCGCTGGCCGCCGGCGCCACGGTGTCCTTGATCGTCGGCGTCGGACTGATGGCGCTGGTGTTCTACAGCAGCCGCCATGGCTACGACGATCTGCCAACGCGCGACGACAGCGATGATACCGGCTCCGGGGATAAGCGCGACTAGCGCCGCTCAACTGACGGTGCGGATCAGGTGCAGGCCGGCGAACAGCGCCAGGATCGACACCACCACCGAGCCGGCGATATAGGCCGCCGCCGGTCCGAATTCGCCGCGCTCGATCATCAGGAAGGATTCCAGCGAGAAGGTCGAAAACGTGGTGAAGCCGCCGCAGATGCCGACGGTGAGAAACACCCGCGCCGCCTGTGGCAGATCCCAACGCAGTGCGAAGCATTCAACGAACACGCCGATCAGAAATGACCCTGCGATGTTGATGACCAGCGTTCCCCACGGAAAGCCGATACCGAACAGCTTGCCCGCCCCGATTCCGGCAAGATAGCGCCCGACCGAACCGATCGCGCCTCCCAGAGCCACGGCCGCGATCAACTGCAGATTCATGAAAATGCTCGTCCCGATCATATGCGCTCCCGCCAAGGGCGCGCTCGGGTGAAGACAACCTCCTCCCGGCACCAACGCGCCCGGTAGGAGTCATCAGCCTTGCGGCGGTTATCGGGGGAACCCCATCCCCATCAACTTGAATGTCAATCTATCGCGTTTTCGAGCGAAGTGGAAACCGGTTCGCGCGAGAAAATGCATCCCGACTTTGAGCCGGCACGGCCGTAGCGAATGCAGGTGAGCATTATTGCTGGTGGCCGGCGCTGCGGGGCTTGGCCTTCGGCTTGGCGCGCGTGGTCGTCGCCGGCGTGTCGGCACTGCGCACCGAGCCCCACGGATCGTTGGATGCCTTGGCATCGGGAATCTTGCGGAGCGAGTCGCGATACTGTCTCTGAAGCTGCTTGTCCTGCTCGATCTGCTCCGGCGTCTTGGACGGAAGCTCCGGGATCAGATTGACATTCGGCGTCTGAGCCAATGCGGGGGTTGCGAACAACGCAAACATCACCGCCGCATGTAAAATCTTCATACCATTTCTCCCAAGGGCAAGCGCCCGCATAACAAGCCGCGTCAGGATCGACAGGATTTCGGAGCCTGCCAATCATCCCAGATCGGGCCGCACTTGGTGCAACCGCTCAACGCCAGACCGAAAACAATCAGACCGACAACCACGGTGATCCGCCCGACCATGCCACCCTCACGCAATACACATCCCAATGGCAATTCTACCGGTGAAGCCCATCGCCGTTCAAGCCGTGCGGCAATCGGACCGGGTGCGCGGAAGACGCTGCCAATGCCTATGGAACTCGCCTACACTCGATAAGCCATCAGAAATCGGGAGATAACGCGCCAATGACCGCCGAACCGACGACCGCCAATTTCGATCTTGATGCCGCAAGGCGGGTGCTGGGCGACGTCTTCGCGCCATGGGTCCAGGACCTGAAGTTGATACTCGACGGCATCGAGACCGCGCCGCCGCCCGGCGCAGCCACCAACTGGCAGCCGGGTGCGGTTTTGCGGATGCCGTTCTCGGATCGCCTGTGCCGTCAGGGCGGCATCGTCTGCGGCCAGGCGTTGATGGCGCTGGCGGATACCTCGATGGTGATGGCGATTCTCGCCGCATCCGGCGGATACCGGCCGATGACAACGGTGGATCAGACCACGCATTTTCTCAAGGCCGTGGTGTCATCCGATGTGCTGGCGGACGCACGCGTCGTACGGCTGGGGCGCACCATGAGTTTCGGCCGCGTGACGCTGACGGCCGCGAGCGATGGCAAGCCGGTAGCGATGGTCTCCAGCGCCTTCGCGATGCTGTAACGACCGGCGGCTTGAAACGGACCGTTGCGCGTCGTCGTTCGTCCGATGCGATCTTCTTCAGCGGGCGTAAGCGCGCACGTCGCATCTTTGCTTCCAACGGATCGAACGGCGGGCCTCGCGCGAAGTCTTCAAAGTCTTCCGGTCCTGGCAAGGACGCCGAAACCATCTTTGTGTCGAACCTTATGCGGGCGACGTCCGACGCATAAGATAATCGCGCGCATCGGCACGGAGGGAAGCCAGCATGTATCGTTTGATCGCCGTCATCGCAGCGGCGTGCTGCTTCTGGTCCGGCAATGCCGTCGCACAGCGTTACAGTCCCTACGATCCTTTCGTGTTCTACGAAGGCAATTCCTGCACGCAGGATCGGCTGTTCAGCTTCGGAGGCTTCGGATCACAGAGTTGCACGGGCTTTCCTTCCCCGTGCTTCGGCAACAATGACGAAGCGCGCTCGGTCCTCATCAAGTTCGACAATCTGCCGTTCGGGTTCGTGAAAACCTACTATCTCAGGGTCTACGATAGTCCCGTGCGCGCGGGCGACAAGGACTCCGCAACGATCACCATCGTCAAAAGACCCGCGGGCCGCTCGACCTATTGCGTGTCCACCTTCAACAAAAGCAAGGTTTGGGATTTCGGCAACATCTCCCGCAGGCGCGGGCGAACCGACGACGGAAAAATCGACGGCAAGATTTCCTATATCGATACCTGGTATTCGCCATGAGGTTCACGAC
>JAFKKL010000317.1 GCA_017305595.1 Hyphomicrobiales bacterium
CTCCTGGATTCAACGGCATCGCTCAAATTTTAAGAAAGAGGGAAAAGGCTCCTTGAGCCGTTCCTGCTAACAACAAGCCCAAATCAAAGGCAGGCAATGTCGCGCAACAGTTACAACCGCCATAAAATGAAACTCAAGCGGCTTTTCGGCATTCGCGGCCGTCTGGTGCTGTTGGCGTTGATTCTGGTGATTCCGCTGATGCTGGAGCGCGCCCGCTCGCTGGAGGACGCGCGCGCCAAGCAGATCGCCGCGACCTCGCGCGAATACAAGACGCTGGCCGATCACACCGTCGATGCCCAGCGTCAGGTGATCTCGTCGGTCGAGGCGGTGCTGAAGTCGTCCTCCTACGTCTATGCGCTGGGCACCGAAATCAGCCAGCCCTGCATGGTGATGCGCGCCAGCTTCCGGGTCGACCTGCCGTGGATTCGCAGCCTGTCGGTGGTCGATCGCGCCGGTCACGTGCAATGCTCGACATTGCCCGGCATGACCGGCCTTGATCTCGGCGACCGGCAGTATTTGAAGAAAGTTCAAGTGTCGCGCGCGCTGGTGCTGAGCGACTACATCTTCAGCCGCGCAACCCACCAGCCGACCATCATGGCGGCCTACCCGCTGAAAAGCAGCGACAACGGCCGCACCGGCGTCGCCATCATCGCCGCCGTCGACCTGCGCTGGATGTCGTCGGTGATGAACGAACTCGGCGGTCGCCCCGGCGTGACCGCCCTGTTGATCGATAGCAACGGCGTGGTGCTGGCTGCCCCGGACGATCTCGCCAGCACCCTTGGGCGTCCGCTCCCCGACAAGACGCTGCTGCCGGCCATCGTCGCGTATGAATCCGGCACCGGCGCGCAAGGCGGTGCCTTCACGCATCGTCCGCCCGGCGAAGGCAAGCGGAGGATGTCATTCGCACAACTGCCCGGCTCAACCGCGCGGCTGATCGTCAGCATCGACGAGGCCAAGGTCAGCGCCGGCATCAACCGCGAAATCCGGCTCGCCTATATCCAGTTGGCCTTTGTCTGCCTGATGGTGCTGCTCGGCGCGCTGCTGGTGGTCGAGGGCCTGATCATGCGCCCGATCCAAACGCTTGCCGGGATTGCGCAGAAACTGGGCCGCGGCGAACGCGAAGCGCGCGCGGCGCGCCACGAATTGCCCACCGAATTCATGCCGCTGGCGCGCGCCTTCAACACCATGGCGACACAACTGACCACGCGCGAAAGCGAACTATTGGCCAGCAACAACCGCCTCAGCGTCATCGCCACCATCGACACCGTGTCGGGCCTCGCCAACCGTCGCGGGTTCCAGAGCCGACTCGATTTCGAGTGGCACAAGGCCGACCAGACCGCCACCGAACTGGCGCTGCTGATGGTCGACGTCGACCACTTCAAACTCTACAACGACAATTACGGCCATCTCGAAGGCGACGCCTGCCTTGCCCGGCTCGGCGAGACGCTGGCCGACATCGCGACACGCACCTCGGGCTTCGCCGCGCGTTACGGCGGCGAGGAATTCTGCGTGCTGCTGCCCGATACCGGCACCGCCCACGCCATGGAGATCGGCGAGATGATCCGCGATGCGGTCCGCGATCTCGCCATTCCGCATCGGGCCGCCGCCTCGAAAAACGTCACCCTCAGCGTCGGGGTGGCCGTCACCCGGCCCAACCCCACCATGCGGCCCGACGACCTGATCGAAGCCGCCGACGCCGCGCTTTACGCCGCCAAACATGCCGGCCGCGATTGCGTCATTCAGCACGGCAGGCACGATCCGCCGGAGGCGCGTGTCTCGCTGGCGAGCTGAGCCGGGGCCCCTCCTGCCTGGGACGCGATGCAGCCTGCAATTTGCGCCAGAGCATGATTTTCCAAGGCTGACCGAGGCCGCCCCCTTCGAGGCTCGCTTCGTTCGCTCCTCAGGATGACGACATGCGCTTCAATTCAAGTCGACCGCGCTCTGGTTTCACCTAAAACGTTGACCCGGCGCGGTCTTTTGTCGCCAAAACCGGCCCTCGCCGGCGCGTTTTCTTTACGCGGACCGGTTTCCACTTGGCGCGAAACCGCTATAGTGAGCCGCTTTCCGCGCAGGCGCGGCCAAGGTCGGTATCGGCTTGCCTGAAGCTTGCGCTCCACTCCCGATCGCGCCGGTCGCGATCCAACACCCGGTCAATTTCCGATCCAAATGAGCAACGAACGCTACAACGCCCGCGAGTGCGAACCGCGCTGGCAGAAAATCTGGGTTATGCCTGTTTATCCGACCTGCTTTTGCCTACGGGAAACTGACGTTGTCCGCGCAATTTAAAGAGAACGTTTTATTTAAAGGCTTACCCAGTCATGCAAGTCTCAATGCTTGTGTGGGCGAGAACGGCGGACCTTACGACTTATACGACTATGCTCACGGCTACTTTGAGGCCACTCGACTTCTTCTTCAAGAAGCGCAGAAGCCCGGAATCATTATCGACACAATCGTCTATCCTATTTGCCTCAACTTTCGACATGCCATCGAACTTTATATTAAGTACCTAATTTTCGGTCTCGCGAAAATCGGTGCAACAAATGAGAAATTTAAGACTGGCCACTCGTTGCATCAAAATTGGGTAACCGCACGAACGCTGCTGAATAAGTCATCTTTGAGAATCGCCGAACCAGAAATTGCGTACATCACTGAGATAGTGAACGCGATAATGGAAGTAGATCCTAACGGTGCAATTTTCCGATACCCCGAGAGTATTCAGGGTGAGCAACACCTGAAAAGCTGGCGGCTCATCAATCTTGTCGTCCTACAACAAAACTTTCAGCGGCTTTATAAAATCGCGGACAGTTGGTACGGGAAGATCGAATCAAACTACTCTGCTTCAAAAGAACAGCAAATGATCGTCGAATCGAAAGTATCCGAACGCTACAACGCCCGCGAGTGCGAACCGCGCTGGCAGAAAATCTGGGACGAACAGGCGATCTTCACTACGAAGAACGACGATCCGCGGCCGAAATATTACGTGCTGGAGATGTTCCCCTATCCGTCCGGGCGCATCCACATGGGCCACGTCCGCAACTACACCATGGGCGATGTGGTGGCGCGGACGATGCGGGCCAAGGGCTTCAACGTGCTGCATCCGATGGGCTGGGACGCCTTCGGCCTGCCGGCGGAAAACGCCGCGATGCAGAACAAGACCGATCCGGCGAAGTGGACCTACGCCAACATCGAAGCCATGAAGAAACAGCTCCAGACCATGGGGTTGTCGCTGGACTGGAGTCGCGAGATCGCGACCTGCGATCCGAGCTACTACAAGCACCAGCAGAAGATGTTTCTCGACTTCATGAAAGCCGGCCTCGCCGAGCGCGAGAAGCGCAAGGTCAACTGGGACCCGGTGGACATGACCGTGCTCGCCAACGAGCAGGTGATCGACGGCCGCGGCTGGCGTTCCGGCGCGGTGGTCGAGCAGCGCGAGATGAACCAGTGGGTCTTCAAGATCACGAAGTACTCGCAGGACCTGCTCGACGCGCTCGATACCCTCGACCGCTGGCCCGACAAGGTGCGCCTGATGCAGCGCAACTGGATCGGCCGCTCCGAGGGCCTTCTGATCCGCTTCGCGCTCGACGCCGCGACGACGCCGAACGGCGAGAGCGAGCTGAAGATTTTCACGACGCGTCCCGATACGTTGTTCGGCGCGAAGTTCATGGCGATCGCGCCGGATCATCCGCTGGCCGCCGCTGCCGCGAAAAACAATCCGCAACTCGCCGAGTTCATCGCCGAGTGCAAACGGCGCGGCACCTCGCAAGCCGAGATCGACACCGCCGAGAAGATGGGTTTCGACACCGGCATCAAGGCGGTGCATCCGTTCGATCCAAGCTGGAAGCTGCCGGTTTACGTCGCCAATTTCATCCTGATGGAATACGGCACCGGCGCCATCTTCGGCTGCCCGGCACACGACCAGCGCGACCTCGATTTCGTCAATAAATACGGCCTCGGCAATGTGCCGGTGGTCTGCCCCGAGGGACAGGACCCCGCCACGTTCGTCGTCACCGATGTCGCCTATGACGGCGACGGCCGCATGATCAATTCGCGCTTCCTCGACGGCATGACCATCGACGCGGCGAAGAACGAAGTGGCGAAGCGGCTGGAAACCGAGACGCGCGGTAACGCGCCGGTCGGCGAGCGGCAGGTCAATTTCCGCCTGCGCGACTGGGGCATTTCGCGGCAGCGCTATTGGGGCTGCCCGATCCCGATCATTCATTGCCCCAAATGCGACGTGGTGCCGGTGCCGGACAAGGATTTGCCGGTGGCGCTGCCGAACGATGTCTCGTTCGACAAGCCGGGCAACGCGCTTGACCATCATCCGACCTGGAAGAACGTCAAGTGTCCGCAATGCGGTGCGGACGCCCGGCGCGAAACCGACACCATGGACACCTTCGTCGATTCGTCCTGGTATTTCGCCCGCTTCACCGATCCGTGGAACGAAACCGCGCCGACCACCCGTGCGGTGGTGGACCGCATGTTGCCGGTCGACCAGTACATCGGCGGCGTCGAGCACGCGATTTTGCACCTGCTGTATTCGCGCTTCTTCACCCGCGCGATGAAAGCCACCGGCCACATCGGCATGGACGAGCCGTTCAAGGGCATGTTCACGCAGGGCATGGTGGTGCACGAGATCTACCGCAAGGCCGACGGCACCTATGCCTCGCCGGCCGAAGTGAAGATCGAGATCGACGGCGACAACCGCCGCGCCACGCTGCTGTCGACCGGCGAGCCGGTCGAGATCGGCGCGATTGAGAAGATGTCGAAGTCGAAGCGCAACACCGTCGATCCCGACGACATCATTTCGACCTACGGCGCCGACACTGCGCGCTGGTTCATGCTGTCGGACTCCCCCCCGGACCGCGACGTGATCTGGAGCGAGGAACGGGTGCAGGGCGCGAGCCGCTTTGTGCAGCGGCTGTGGCGGCTGGTGAACGATGCGGCGGCGATCGCGGCCAAGGCTCCGGCAGAGCGCCCGGCGGCGTTCGCCCCCGACGCACTGGCGATCCGCAAGGCGGCTCACGGCGCGCTCGACAAGGTCTCCACCGGCGTCGAGAAGCTGCACTTCAACGTCTGCCTGGCGCAGATCCGCGAATTCTCCAACACCTTCGGCGACGCCCTCGCCGCCTTGACCAAGGCCGGGACACCGGCTCCCGCCGACACCGCCTGGGCGGTGCGCGAGGCCGCCGCCATTCTGGTGCAACTGTTCGCCCCGATGATGCCGCACTTGGCCGAAGAATGCTGGCGCGCACTGGGGCAGCAGGGGCTGGTTTCCAATGCCACCTGGCCGGCGGTCGAACCGGACCTGCTGGTCGAGGACTCGATCGCCCTGCCGGTTCAAGTCAACGGCAAGAAGCGGGGTGAGGTTATTGTGCCACGGGCCGCGGAAAATGCCGAAATAGAGGCTGCCGCTTTGGCGCTCGATGCGGTAAAGCAGTCAATCGGGGACAAACCGGTTCGCAAAGTCATCGTGGTTCCGCAAAGGATCGTCAATGTCGTGGTTTAAGACGCGCATCGCCGCCCGGCTGGCCGTGATTGCCGCCCTGGCGGCGCTGACGGCCGGCTGTTTCCAGCCGATGTATGCCGAACGCAAGGACGGAACCCCGGCGCTGCGCGAAAAGCTGATGGGCGTCGAACTGACGCCGGTGAGCCTGCCGAACGCCTCGCGCGAGGCCCGGCTCGGCGTCGAAATTCGCAACGCGCTGGCGTTCAAGCTCTACGGTAACGCCACCGGCCTGCCGCCGACCCACCGCCTCGAGATGCAGCTCTCCTCCAGCCGCGCCTCCGTGCTGCTCGACCCGGCGACCGCGCTGCCCTCCGTCGAGGGCTATACCCTCTACGCCTCCTACAAGCTGGTCGAGGCCGCGACCGGCAAGACGGTGCTGACCGGCTCGACCTTCTCGCGCGTGTCCTACGACATCCCCGGTTCCTACCAGCGCTTCGCCCGCGCCCGCGCCTTCCGCGACGCCGAAGATCGCGCCGCGCAGGAGATCGCCGAGAACCTCAACACCCGGCTGATGTCATTCTTCTCCGCCGGGATTTGAGGCAAGATCGTCATCCTGAGGTGCGAGGGCGTAGCCCCAGCCTCGAAGGATGATTGCCTCTTGCGATACCATCCTTCGAGGCTCGCACCTCAGGATGACGCTG
>JAFKKL010000318.1 GCA_017305595.1 Hyphomicrobiales bacterium
GACCTACGCGACGTGGTGGATTCGGCAGGCGATCACGCGCTCGATCGCGGATCAGGCGCGCACCATCCGTATTCCGGTGCACATGATCGAGACCATCAACAAGATCGTCCGCACCTCGCGCCAGATGCTCAACGAGATCGGCCGCGAGCCGACGCCGGAGGAATTGGCCGAAAAGCTCGGCATGCCGCTGGAGAAGGTTCGGAAGGTTCTCAAGATCGCCAAGGAGCCGCTGTCGCTGGAAACCCCGGTGGGCGACGAGGAAGATTCCCACCTCGGCGATTTCATCGAGGACAAGAACGCGGTGCTGCCGATCGACGCCGCGATCCAGTCCAACCTGCGCGAAACGACGACGCGCGTTCTCGCCTCGCTGACGCCGCGCGAGGAACGCGTGCTGCGCATGCGCTTCGGCATCGGCATGAACACCGACCACACGCTGGAAGAAGTCGGCCAGCAGTTCTCGGTCACGCGCGAACGCATCCGCCAGATCGAAGCCAAGGCGCTGCGCAAGCTGAAGCACCCGAGCCGTTCGCGGAAGCTGCGGTCGTTCCTCGATAACTAGATCTATGGATCGTCATTGCCGGACTTGATCCGGCAATCCATCGAACCAAAACGGCGGCCCGCAACGGCCGCCGTTTTTATTTGATCCGGTTGTTGTTCAGATGGAATCACAGTTCGTCATGGCCGGGCTCGTTCCGGCCATCCACGTCTTGCTTGCTGACTCTGAGAAGACGTGGATGCCCGGGACAAGCCCGGGCATGACCAATTGCGTCACCCAAGAAGCTTCTGTTGCTTCTGACCGCGGCGCAGGAACGTGGTCCGGCTGGCTTCTTCCTCCTGGAGCCTCATCTTGGCTCGCATCAGATCCTTCCAGCCGAGATAGCCGACCAGTGTCTGGTCGTGACGCGAAACGACCGGCAGGTGTGCGACATTCGCTTCCGTCAACCGGTCGGCGACGCTCTCGAGGTATTCGTCGGGATAGGCGATCCGGGGACGGCTGGATGACAGAAGCTCGGCAAGACGTGTGTTGCGATGCTTTCCCGCGCGCCGCAGGCGGATCACCAAAGGCGGATCGACGATGCCGAGCACCTTGCCATGGCCATCGACGACGGGAAAACTCGGATGCCGGCGCTCCGGCGCCATCAGGAAGCGCGCCGCCTCATGCAGGGTCATGGAGGCGGGGACGGTCTCCACGTTCCTGGTCATCACATTCGAAACCTGGGTCAGCGCGAATGGATCGATCCGGTATTCGCGCGCGATATGGTGGCCGCGCCGCGCGATCTTCTCGGTGAGGATCGAGCGTTTCATCAGCAGGACCGTCACCGTGTGGGCGGTCACGCAGGCCGCGATCAGCGGAACGAGGACGTGCGTGTTTCCCGTCAGCTCGACGGCAAAGAAGGTGGCCGTCAGCGGCGCGCGCATCGTGCCGCCCATGGTCGCGGCCATCGCGATCAGCGGCCAGAAGCCGGGCGAGGCTTCGGGCAGGATTCCGGAGAGCACGGCCCCCATCGCGCCGCCCATGATCAGGAGCGGCGCCAGCACGCCGCCGGACGTCCCAGATCCCAGCGCGACGGCCCAGATGATCGCCTTGACGAGCAGGAGCACGATCGCGGCCTTCGCGATGGTCTGTCCCTCGAGCATATGCGCGATGTTGTGATAGCCGACGCCGAGGGCGTTCGGCTCGATCAGGCCGCCGATGCCGATGACGACGCCGCCGATCATCGGCCACCACATCCAGTGGATCGGCAATTTGAGAAAGCCGTCCTCGCACGCATAGACCAGTTGCGTGAGCGCGCTCGACAGCAGCGCGGCGGCGATGCCGATCACAACCCAGCCGCCGAGGCCGAGCGCCGTGATGTTGGCTTCGCCATGGAACGGAAACAGCGGCGAGGGCATGTGCAGAGCGGTGCGCGCGACCTCCGCGACGATAGCCGCGATCGCGACGGGAATGAAGCTTCGCGGGCTCCACTCGAACAGCAGCAGCTCGACGGCCAGCATGATCGCCGCAATGGGAGTGCCGAACACTGTGGTCATGCCGGCGGCCGCGCCCGCGACCAGCAATGTCTTGCGCTCGGTGTCGCTCACCGGCAGCGCCTGCGCGATCAGCGAGCCGATCGCGCCACCGGTCATGATGATCGGGCCTTCCGCGCCGAACGGCCCGCCGGTGCCGATCGCGATCGCCGATGACAGCGGTTTCAGCACGGCCACCTTGGCGTCGAGCCGCGAACGGCCGAGCAGGATGGCTTCGATCGCCTCCGGAATGCCGTGGCCGCGAATCTTCTCGCTGCCGAACCGCGCCATCAGGCCGATGATGAGCGCACCAGCGACGGGAATGAAAACCGTCGCAACACTGAGATGGGCCGCCGTCAGATCCGCCTCCGCGAACGAAAAGCGCCTGAAATAGGCGACATTCGTCACCAGCCGGATCAGATCGAGCAGCGCGATGCCGGCCAGCACGCTGGCGATGGCGACGACGACGGCAACGGCTCCGATGACAAGCACGCGCGGGCTGGTGGTGAAATCGCCAAGGCGGCGGTGATCGTCATGGCGGGATGCCATCGCGGAGTCCTGTGTTGTCATGCTGAAGGCGCGGGTTTGCGCTGCCGGGCGATCGTATCGCATTACGATATAAATAAAGTCAAGCAATCCGTTGGGCAATATGGAAGAACAGGGTTGGAAGGAGCACGCGAATTGGCACGATCCAGATTGTCCCAGGCGGACTACACCGCCCTTGCGGAGTTTCGCTTTCTCATCCGCTGCTTTCTGGAATTCAGCGAAGACGAAGCGAAGCGACACGGCCTGACGCCGCGACATCATCAAGCGCTTCTCGTGATCAAGGGCTACAAGGGCGGACGCCCGATCACGGTCGGTGATCTGGCCGACCGGTTGAGGCTTCGTCACAACACCGCGGTCGAGCTTGCCAATCGTCTGGCGGAAGCCGGTCTCGTCGAGCGCCTCCAGGACGACTCGGACCAGCGTCGCGTGCTGCTTCGTCTGACGGCAACAGCCGAGCGGCATCTTGCCGAACTGTCCGGCGCGCATCTCGACGAGTTGTCGCGGATCAAGCCTTTGCTGGAACAGGTTCTGCAACGCTATTCATGACGAGCAAGGCGATGCAGCGGACGTCATCACCGGGCTTGACCCGGTGATCCATCTTTCAAAACGATGGATGCGCGGATCAAGTCCGCGCATGACGCAGCGCATGGTTATCGTGCTGTGCCAATGGCCTCAATCCATCAACTCGCCCGGCGGATGGCGCGGATCGTAGGCGCGCGGGCGGTTGTTCTCCGCGACTTTCCAGAACGGCCAGACGAAGCCGATGCCGGCGGCCAGCACGCCGAGCACGCGCCAGTCGCGCACGATGAACAGCAGCACCAGCGGCGTGCCGACGAAGAACAGCGCGGCGATGAACAGGATCGCCACCATGCCGGTGTGGCGGCTTTCCGAAAAGCCGGCGGTGAAGCGGATGGTGCCTTGCGGCGCGGCCGCGAGACGCTTGTGCAGTGCGCGGACGAAATCGCGATAGGGCGGCGTACGGTCGTGATCGACCTGGCCGGAGGGGCCGGCGTCGGTCACTGTCAGCGTGCGCCCGTCGCGAAAGCGGATCAGGCAAGCGTTGACGACATTCTTGCCGTCGGAGCCGGACGACATGTTGATGGCGGTGATATCGGTCCAGAGCTGCCGCCCCGCTTCCCCCGCGTCGTTGCGCCAGACGATCGCGGAGGCCCGCCCGGCATCGAACAGCGTCACGCCATGGTTCGGATTGCGCCAGAAGAAGCGCTTGCCGTTCTGCAAGTAATACAGGTCATAGGCCGTCGAGGCCGTGGCAGGCGCGGGATCGGTCATGCGGGGAGATTAGCGGATGAGTCTCAAAAACTGTACGAGGCTACGTGAAATTGTCTACAAGCGGCCTTCTAGTGCTGGATGCTGAGGCTTAGGTACACTAAGAGTGTATTCTGGCTGAGGCCATAGATTTGAACGGATTGCGTTACTCAATGCTAAGGCAAACTATTGAAACACCGTTGAATTTTGACGAACTTCCAACGGAACCGCTGGAGCATAGAGTGGATGCATATTTTTCCGCTGATGTGGAAACGGATGGTCCTATTCCGGGGCCGTACTCAATCTTGTCGTTTGCAATTGTTTACGCTGGCTCGTTTGACGGCCGTCAATTCGTGCGACCAGCCAACTATGAGCGAGTTTTCTATAAAGAACTTCGACCAATTTCCGATGATTTTCAACAGGAAGCGCTGGATGTAAATAAGCTTGATCGGGAGAAACTGCGCTTGCAGGGTGATTCTCCTGAAAGGGCGATGTCTGATGCGTTTCAATGGGTAAATGATATTGCGGGGAAGTCAAAGCCGGTGCTTGTAGCATACCCGTTGAGCTTCGATTGGACTTGGCTCTATTGGTATTTTATCCGATTTTGTAAAGACGGTTCGCCGTTTGACTATTCTCGCTGCTTCGACATTAAAACTGCACTTGCTGTTAAGGCTCGGATACCGATAGCTCAAGCCGGTCGGTCAAGGCTCGACGCCTCATTGTCATCTGCGCGGCTGCACACTCATCACGCAATAGATGATGCTATCGAGCAGGCAGAGATTTTCGCGAACATTTTTGAGTGGGAGGGGGTGCGTGGGAGCTCTTTCTGAGCGTCGGTCGCAAACCAGCCAAAGAATTTCTCAACTTCAAACGAAGCTTGAGGTGGCTGCTGGTATTACGGCTGGCAAAGCTTGTGTCTATGCCACGGGATCATATGGGCGTGGCGAGGCAAGTACGTTTAGTGACTTAGATCTTTTCATCGTTAGTCTTGTCGAGACAAAAGATGGCGAGACGCAAAGCGTCTTGAGGCGTCTCGATGAGATTTTATTGAAAGCGCAGCTTATTAATGCGACGCGTCAACTGGACATCAAGGAATTTGACGGCGATGGGCGCTGGCTCGTGGGGTATTCAGTAGATCATCTCACTAAAACCCTCGGAAAACCGGAAGATGATGCATTAAATACTTTTACAGCGCGACTTTTGCTATTGCTCGAGAGCCATCCTCTCTTGGAGGATTCGGTCTACGCTGAAGTTATGAACGATGTTATTGATGCGTATTGGCGAGATTATAACGATCACAAAGATAGCTTTGTTCCGGCATTCCTGACGAACGATATTCTACGTCTATGGCGTACGTTTTGTGTCAACTACGAAGCGAATACATTTAGTGAACCGACGACGGAGAATGCGAAGCGCAAATCAAAGAACTACAAGCTCAAGCATAGTCGGCTCTTAACATGCTTTTCGGCGTTAATGTATTTGTTGGCTGTTTTTGAGCAAAAGAAAACTGTCCATCCATCCGATGTTATCGAAATGACAAAGTTGACGCCGACCGGTCGGATTGACCGACTGTTAGCGAATAAGGATTTGATCCAAGCGCACTCTCATCTCCAGCTATTGCTAGACCACTACGAGCGATTTCTCGAAACTACCAACGTATCTGATGCAGAGTTACGCGAATTTTTTTTGGATAGGAATGTGAGCCGCGAATACATGAAACGGGCCAACGAATTTGGAAAGACTGTATTTGACGCGCTCATCTCTATAGGAAATGAAAATCTTCTTTTTCGACTTATTCTGGTGTGAGCCTCTTTCCATCCAGACTTCTGTTTATAATGCGTGTGAGCGACTAAATCGGCGCTTTTGTTAGCCTTGACAATCTCATTTCTGTGACTATATTCCTATTCGTCCCATTCCGATGAGAGGGACGTTTCGCGATCGTCACGGTTCGCGGGCGGGATGCGGTGGACGCGGCAGCGACGGGCCGGAACGAAGGTCGCAGGGCGCAAGCCCGGAAGGCGGGCGCGCGCCTTGTACAAAGGGTGCGCTCAAGGGCCGGAGGCGCGTGAGGGACTTTCGTTGCGGCGGACGACGACGCTGCGCGGTGCGGCCGGGGCGGAGATGTGCCCCACCGACACCGCCTTAGCGCGCCGGCCCAAGTCGTGTGGTCCTGCGAAATCCGGACTGCTCTTCGCGCGCCTGCAACCGCAGGCCCGAAGTACCGCGGAGACGACGGCGTCAGGTTTCGACCGTTGCCGGGGAGAGCACGAAGCAAGCCGGAAGCCCACTGCGCG
>JAFKKL010000319.1 GCA_017305595.1 Hyphomicrobiales bacterium
GAGTTCCGCACCACCGATCTCGAGCGGGCGCGCGACTTCTATGTCAACCTGGTCGGACTGCACGAGACCGCCCGCGACGACAACCGCATCTATCTGCGCTGCACCGAAGACAAGCAGCATCATACCTTCGTGCTGCGCAAGGCGGACTCCGCCGGCGTCGGCCACATTGGCTTCGTGGTGGCGGAGGAAGGCGACCTCGATCGTATGAAGGTACGTTTCGAGGAATTGGGCCTGCCGACGCGTTGGGCCGGCAACGACATGCTGGGGCAGGGCCGCACCCTGCGCACGCAGGACCCGTTCGGCTTCATCATCGACTATTACGCCGAGATCGCGCAGGTGCCGTGGCTGGTGCAGCAATATCATCTGCACAAGGGCGCTTCGCCGACCCGCATCGATCATGCCAACGTGCTGACACCGGACGCGCAGGCAGGCTACGACTGGTACACACAGGAGTTGGGCTTCGGCTGTGCCGAACTGACCGAATCCGATCCGCCGGAAAAGCGCATCTGGGCGAGCTGGTTGTTCCGCAAATCGACCGTGCACGACATCGCCGTGATGACCGGCGCCGGCCCAGCCGCACATCACGTCGGCTTCTCGCTGCCCGACACGCTGTCGATAATTCGTGCGTGCGACATGCTCGCGGGCGCCGGTTACGCCGACAGCCTCGAGCGAGGGCCTGCGCGTCACGGCATTTCCAACGCGCTGTTCGTTTATGTGCGCGATCCCGACGGCAACCGCTTCGAGCTTTATACCGGCGATTACCTCACCGGGAACACCGCGGCGGAGCCGATCCGCTGGAATCTCAACAACCCGGTGCGGCAGACGCTGTGGGGTGCGCCGCCGCCGCGTCGCTGGTTCGAGGAATCCATGGCGGTGGAGACGTTCGACGGCACCGCGATGCAGGAAACCAAGCCGCCGCTGTTGCCGGCGATCCCGACCTACGTTCTCGACTGACGCGCCCGGAGAAGACGCGACCAACAACGGTTAGACGAAGGCGGTCCGCACACTTGCGTGCCGCCTTTGCCGCAAGATCTTGCTCTGTTGATCTTATTGGGGAGTGAAATATGAAAATCCTTTCAGTCGCTGCGGCCTTGGCGGCATTGGCGATCTCGGTGTCGGCGCATGCCGCCGACAAGCCCGAACTGCGTATCGGTTCGGTGGTGGCGATGACCGGTCCGGCCTCGGCGCTCGGCCTGCCGGAAAAGAATGCGCTGGAACTGCTCCAGGAGCAGCTCGCCAACGACACCAGCCTGCCGTTCACCGTCAAGTTCATTACCTATGATGACGGATCGGACCCGACCAAGGCCGTCAACAATGTCCGCAAGCTGATTACCGAGGATCGTGCGCATGTGGTGATCTGCTGCACCACGACGCCGACCTCGATGGCGATTTTGGAAACCGTGACGCAGGCGAAGGTGCCAAACGTCTCGCTTGCGCTCGGCCAGAGCGTGATCGAGCCGGTGAAGGAGCGACACTGGATTTTCAAGACGCCGAGCACCGACCAGCTTCAGGTTACCGGTCTTGTCGACGACATGGTCAAGCGCGGCATCAAGAAGGTCGCGTTCCTCGGCCTTGAGGATTCGTTCGGCGAGGGCGGCTGGATCGCGATGCAGAGCGTGGCCAAGGCCAAGGGCGTGGAGATCGTCGCGTCCGAACGCTTCTCGCGCACCGATACCAACTTCACACCGCAGGCGCTGAAGGTGCGCCAGTCTAATCCGGGCGCCGTCTATATCCACGCCATTCCGCCGTCCTCTGCGCTGGTGCATCAAGCGCTCAAGCGCGTCGGATATTCTGGTCCGATCTATCACTCGGGCGGCTCCGCCAACAACGCTTTCATCTCGATCGGCAAGCAGGATGTCGAAGGCGCGCTGCTCGGCACCACGCCGGTGCTGGTCTACAAGGATTTGCCGGACAGCAATCCGCTGAAGCCCGTCATCACCAAGTTCGCCGCGCTTTACGAGAAGCGCTTCAACGTGCCGAAGGTCGACATCTTCCCCGGTCAGTCCTGGGATGCCGGCAACATCACGCTGAAGGCCGCCGAGGAGGCCGTGAAGGCGGGCGTCAAGCTCGACGATCTCGATGCCTCGCGCGCGGCGCTGCGCGACAAGATCGAGGGCGTGAAGAATTTCGTCGGTGTCGGCGGCATCTTCAACTATAGCCCGACCGATCACCTCGGGCTCGACCACCGGAGCACATTCATCTCCGTGGTCAAGAATGGTGAGTTCCGTCTGTACGAATCCAAGTAAGGCATGTCCGACACTATTCTGTTCCTGCTGGTCGATGGTCTGACCAACGGCCTCGTTTATGCGCTGCTCGCGCTCAGCCTTGTGCTGGTGTTCACCGTAACGCGTGTGGTGAACATCGCACAGGGCGAGTACGTGATGCTCGGCGCGTTGACGCTTGCCGATCTGTTGCAGGGCCGGATGCCGGGGACGCTGTATCTCCTGATCGGCGGGCTCGCGCTCTGCGCCATTCTGGACGTCGGTCGCTGGCGGCGCGACTGGCGACAGGCATCGCTTTATACGGGCGGACTGATCGTGGCGGGGATCGTCGCGCTGGCGCTGACGCGCGGTGCGCTGGCGCTGCATCTGCCGGTCATCGGCATGATGGTGGTGGCGCTGATACTGGTCGCGCCGCTCGGCGCGCTGATCTACCGTTTCACCGTACATCCGATTCCGAACGCCACCACCATCGTGTTCGTCATCATCTCGGTGGGCGTCTCGATGAGCGTGCAGGGGCTGGGCCTTCTGATCTGGGGCGCCAACCCATATCCCGTCGATCCGATCGCGGCCGGCGGGTTGATGATGGGGCCGGTGTTCATCCCCTATCAGAGCTTCGCGATCCTGGTCACGGCGTTGCTGGCGATGGGCGGGCTCTATCTGTTCTCGGAATTCACGCTGGTCGGCAAGGCATTGCAGGCGTCGGCGATGAACCGGCTCGGCGCGCAGTTTTGCGGCATTCCGGTGAATGCCACCGGCGCGCTAGCGTTCCTGCTGGCCGCGGCCTTCAGCGCCATCAGCGGCATGCTGCTCGCGCCGCTGATCACCGCGAACTATGAAATGGGCTTCATGGTCGGCTTGAAGGGATTTGTCGGTGGCGCGATGGGCGGCTTGATCGATTATCCACTGTCGCTGGTTGGCGTGATGATCGTCGGCGGTCTGGAGTCCACGTCGGCCTATGTCGCCAGCGCCTATCGCGACGTGCTGGTGTTCAGCCTGCTGATTCCCATTCTGCTCTGGCGCAACACGCGCTCGCGCGTGGAGGCAAGATGATGAGTGCCCGCGCCACGCTTGCGCTCATCGTGAGCGTCGCTCTTCTCGCGGTGCCGTGGGTGCTGCCGTCGTTCTATGTCGGCATCTTTGCCTATGCCGGAATCTATGCGCTGGTCGCGGTCGGTCTTGTCCTGCTGTTGCAGGCCGGACAGATCTCGCTAGGACAGGGCGCCTTCATGGGGCTTGGCGCCTATGGCTCGGCGCTGGTGGCGCGGGCTTATGGCGTCGATACGCTGGTGACGCTGGTGTTGAGCGTCAGCGCGACGGCGCTGGTAGCCGCCTTGATCGGCTTCATCACGCTGCGGCTGCGTGGGCATTATCTACCACTGGCGACGCTGGCTTATGGAATCGCACTCGCCAGCGTTTTCACCGCCTGGCATGAGGTGACCGGCGGCGCGTCTGGCCTCGACAAGATTCCGCCGCTGTCATTGTTTGGCTTCGCGCTGACCGATGATCGCCTCTACACGCAACTGATCTGGGCCATCACGCTGCTCGCTGTGCTCGGTCTGTCGCGGTTGCGGACCTCGCGCACGGGCCGGGCTATCGCCACGCTCGAAGGTCACGACGGTCTCGCGCAGGCGTTCGGCATCGATACGACGGTGCTACGGGTCAAGGTGTTCGTTTTCTCCGCGGTGCTGGCGGCACTCGCTGGCGCGCTCTACGTCCATCTGCTGCGCTTCGTCAGTCCTTCGCCGTTCTCGCTTCTGACGTCGTTCAAGCTGCTGATCATGGCGGTGGTCGGCGGGCCGATGAGCGCGGCCGGCGGCGTTATCGGCGCGCTGACGCTCGAGAGCGCGCAATGGACGTTGCAGGACATTCTGGCACGCTGGGGACTGTCCGGTAATCTCGAGGTTATCGTGTTTGGCGTCATCCTCGTGGTGATGTTGCTGAAGTGGCCGCAGGGTCTGTGGCCGGCGGTGGAGCGCTTCCTGCCGAAGCCGACCCTGCGCAGCCGCGCAGGCGAAGGTCTCGCGCGCACCGTGTTGACGGAAAATCGCGGCGAGGTGTTGCTGCGCCTTGAGAGCATCGGCATTCGCTTCGGCGGATTGCAGGCGCTCGAAGGTATCGACATGGAATTGAGGCGTGGCGAATTCGTCGGGCTGATCGGCCCGAACGGCGCCGGCAAGACCACGCTGTTCAGCATCATCTCCGGCTTGCAACGTCAAACCACCGGCCGGGTGACATTGTTCGGCGAACCGCTGCCGACGGGGCATGACATCGTTCGCCGCGGCATGGCGCGCACATTCCAGCATGTGCAACTGATACCGGAAATGTCCGTCATCGAGAATGTTGCGCTCGGCGCCTATTGCCGCACCGATGCCGGCTTCCTTCGCGGACTGTTCGCGTTGGACGAACACGAGAACCGGCAGGCGCTCGCCAGTGCGCGCGCCGCGCTGGAGCGTGTCGGGCTTGGAGCAGAGGCTGATCTTGCCGCCGGCAGTTTGCCGTTGGGCAAGCAGCGCATCGTCGAGATCGCACGTGCGCTTGTTGCCGACCCGCAAATCCTGTTGCTGGACGAACCGGCGGCCGGGTTGCGCTTCTCCGAGAAACTGACCTTGGTGAAGATACTGCGGCAGTTGCAGGCCGAGAATGTCACCATTCTGCTGGTCGAGCACGATATGGAACTGGTGATGGGATGCGTTGAGCGTCTTGTCGTCCTCGATCGCGGCCGCATCATCGCGCAAGGCTCACCAAAGGATGTACAGGCCAATCCCGCGGTGATTTCCGCATACCTCGGAGGTGGCCGTGACAAAGCTGCTTGAGGTCGCCAATCTTACCGTGGGCTATGGCGAGGCCATTGCCATCGATGACATCAGTTTCTCGGTGGCGCGCGGTGAGTTCATCACCTTCATCGGCCCCAACGGCGCCGGCAAGACGACGCTGCTCAACAGCCTGATGGGCGTGCTGCAACAGACCTCCGGCACGGTCACATTCGCCGGCGAGGACTTGAAGGCGCTCAAGCCCGAGGCGCGCGTGGCGCGCGGAATCGTCATTGTGCCGGAGCGGCGCGAACTGTTCCCCGGCCTCAGCGTCGAAGATCACCTGCGGCTCGGTGCATTCCTGCGCCGTCACGAAGGCCGCGCGAAGATGGTTGCGGCACTGGAGCGGATTTATGCGCTGCTGCCGAAGCTGAAGGAGCGGCGCAAGCAACTCGCCGGCACGCTGTCGGGCGGTGAGCAGCAGATGGTCGCCGTGGGCCGCGCGCTGATGGCCGAGCCGCAGCTTTTGATGCTTGACGAGCCGTCCACGGGGCTCGCGCCGCGCATCACAGAAGAAATCTTCGAAGCGATCGATCGGCTCAAGGCCGCCGGCATGACCGGCATTCTGGTCGAGCAGAACGCCAATCTCGCGCTGTCGGTGGCCGAGCGCGGCTTCGTGCTCGAAGTCGGCAACGTCGTCGCTTCGGGTGAGGCCGAGCAGCTTCGCAAGGATCCGCGCGTGCTCGCGGCTTATCTCGGTGCGGGCGATCGCTATCGCGAAGCCATGACCGACACTTGAATCATCTCTTGTGTAGAAGAAGGAAGAAACATGTCACGTACTGTCGTTGTTCCGCCCACCGGTCTTCGCCCGGGCATTCCGTATTCGCCGGCGATCCGCTGGGACAAGCTGTTGTTCGTCTCGGGCCAGACCGGGTCCGAGCCGGTGACCCGCGAATTTCCCGAAGACATCAAGGCGCAGACCCGCATCGCGCTGGAGAACGTCAAGGCGCTCGCGGAAGCCGGCGGCGCGTCGCTCGACACCGCGCTGAAGATGACCATTCACATGACCGACATGATGA
>JAFKKL010000320.1 GCA_017305595.1 Hyphomicrobiales bacterium
ATGGCGCCGATCACGGCCTCGCAGATATCGCCAAGCACCGATTTGCGCAAGCGCGCCCCGGCGCCCGCGCCGACGGCGCCCAGCTTGATCGCATCGAGGAAGCCGAGCGAGCGGGCAACGTCAACGCAGGTTTCCTTGCGCACAAGATCCGCCAGCCGCTTCGAGAGTTCACCTTCGTCCGCCTTGGGAAAGGCACGATAGAGCATATCGGAGACGATCAGCCCGAGCACGTGATCGCCGAGAAATTCCAGCCGCTGATAACTGTCCGTCCGGTTGCGCGCAGCTTTCAACGCCGAGACATGGGTGAAGGCGGTCGCGAGCAGCGTCGGGTCTTTGAACGAATAGCCGATGCGTTCCTCGATTGCCGCCATGGCGGCTTTTGCGGCCGCCTTCCCGCGCGGCTTCTTGACGCGCGCGGGCGTCTCATCGGCTGGAGGCGTCGAGCTTGCCTCATCGGCCTGCGGAACGATCTTGATGTCCGCCGTTTCGTCGGTCATCGCACAATGGAGAACAAGCGATTCCACCGCACAGCGGTGGGCCATCGCCAGATTTGCCAGGCGTGCTCGCCTTCGGCGATCGAGAAGAAAATCATCTGCGCGCGGCCGATGATATTCTCCAGCGGCACGTAACCGACCGCCGACAACACGCGGCTATCTGTGGAGTTGTCGCGGTTGTCGCCCATCATGAAGAAGTGGCCCGCCGGTACGGTATAAACGTTGGTGTTGTCGTAGAAACCGTTATCGACGCAATCGAGCGTCTTGTAGGTCACGCCGTTCGGCATCGTCTCCTGCCACTGCTTCACGCGCGCGGTGGCGCCGGAGCCGCAGGGATCCTCACCGACGAAATCGGGCAACCGTTCGCGCTTGACCGGGACGTCGTTGATGTAGAGCAGGCCTTCCCGCATCTGGATGCGATCGCCGGGCAAGCCGATCACGCGCTTGATGTAATCGATCGAGTCATCCTTCGGCAGCCGGAACACCACGATATCGCCACGCGAAGGCTCGGAGCCGAAGATGCGCCCGGAGAACAACGGCGGCGAAAACGGAATCGAATAGTGGCTGTAACCGTAGGAATACTTGGAGACGAATAGATAATCACCGACCAGCAGCGTCGCCTTCATCGAGCCCGACGGAATGTTGAAAGGCTGAAACAGGAAAGTGCGGATCACCAGCGCGATGATCAGCGCGTGAACGACAACCCGGACCGTCTCGCCAAAACCGCTTTCCTTCTTGGTGCTTGAAGTCACGCTCATCGCTTTCTTAATTCCCTCGTCCCACGCACGACGATGAGCGTTCGTCTGGCGAGGCCCGTTCGCGCCGCCTGAACCCAGCTCGATTTTGAACGCTTGAACCGCCCTGCATCACCGCCCATGGTGATCATCCCGCAGGATCAATTCCGCCACGAAGCACCCCGGGCGGGTTTTAGACCGTTGTTGGCGGCCGTGCAATCAACCGCTCCATCAAAACTTGATAATTAGTTGATATATCTTGATTTTTAATTCTGTTGACGGTTTTCGACCGCTGCGTCAGGTGCGGTGCGGGACCGCCGAAATCACGATGAAAGCCTGCGCCAGTGGCCAGTCGTCGGTGATACTGAGGTCGATCCGCGCCTCATGCCCAGCTGGGGTCAGGACGGCGAGCCGCTCCCGCGCGCCGCCGGTCAGTTCCATGGTCGGGCGGCCACCCGGCAGGTTGACCACCCCCATATCGCGCCACCACACGCCGCGCCGAATTCCAGTGCCGAGCGCCTTCGAACACGCCTCCTTGGCCGCGAAGCGCTTTGCGTAAGTCGCGACCACCATCTTCTCACTTTTGGCGCGGCGCTCGGCCTTGGCGCGCTCCGCGTCGGTAAAGATGCGGTCGAGAAAGCGCTCGCCGTGACGCTCGATCACCTTGGCGATCCGCCGGATGTCGATCAGGTCGGAGCCGATGCCGATGATCATGCACGACGCTCGCACTTGGCACGACCGCGCTGCATCGCGGCGCGCATCTGCCGAACCGTTTCAGGAAGCCCCACGAACAGCGCCTCCCCCATCAGGAAGTAACCGATGTTCAACTCCATGATCTGAGGTAGCGCGGCGATGGTTTCGGCGGTGGCATAGTCCAGCCCATGGCCGGCATGAACCTCGAGCCCCGCCTCGCCCGCGAGCTTCGCGCCGGCAACGATGCGCTGCCATTCACGATCCGCCTTGACCTTGTCGCCATCCGTCACCGCATCACACCACGCACCGGTATGAAGTTCGATCACCGGCGCCTTCAACTTTGCCGCCATCTCGATCTGCGCCGGATCGGCGGCGATGAACAGCGACGTGCGAATGCCGGCATCGTTGAAGCGCGCGATGTAGGGCCCAAGCACTTCCCGCTGTCCGACGACATCAAGCCCGCCTTCGGTGGTCAATTCCATGCGCCGCTCCGGCACCAGACAGACGGCGTGCGGCATGGTGGCGAGTGCGATTCGCTGCATCTCCTCGGTCGCGGCCATCTCGAAATTCAGCGGCCTGGAAATCTCCGCCTTCAATCGCGCCATGTCGCTGTCGCGGATATGGCGGCGATCTTCCCGCAGATGGGCCGTAATGCCGTCGGCGCCGGCCTCGATTGCGGCCAGCGCGGCGCGTACCGGATCCGGCCGCTCGCCGCCGCGCGCATTGCGCAGCGTGGCGACATGATCGACGTTGACCCCGAGGCGAAGGGCGGCGGATTGAGACATGACGAACTCGCGGGAAGACCGAATGAGAGTTAACCGTTGACGCGCTCGACCTTGGAGACGACCGACTTCGCGCGCAACTGCGCGATGATAGCGCTGAGGTGTTTCAGATCATAGACCTCAAGATCGATGGTCAGCTCCGTGAAATCCGGTGAGCGGCGAAACATGCCGATGTTGTCGATGTTGCCGTCGTGCTCGGCGATCACGGTCGCGATCTGCGCCAGGCTGCCGGGCTCGTTGACGTTCTCCACGAACAGGCGCGCCGGAAAACGCTGCGGCGTCGATTCATCGACATCCCAGCGCACGTCGAGCCAACGCTCCGGCTCTTCCTCGAAATCCTTCAGCGCCGGAGACTGGATCGGATAGATCGTGATGCCCTCGCCCGGCGACACGATACCGACGATGCGGTCGCCCGGGACCGCGCCGCCGTTAGGCGCGAACTTGATCGGCAGATCAGACCTCAACCCGCGGATGGGAATCGCGGCCGGCGCACGAACCGGCGGCTTCGGCGAACGGAGCTTCAGCTTGACCGCGAGGCTCTTCTTTTCGCCGAAACGATTGACCCGCTCTTCCTTGTAATCTGGATACATAGCGCGCGCGACGTCCGAGGCCTTCATCTCGCCGCGCCCGACCGACGCCATCACGTCCTCGATCGAGGCGCGCGCCAATCGCGGCAGCGCGCCCTTCAGCTTGTCGTCGGCGTATTCGATCTTCGCGCGCATGAACAAGCGTTCGACGATGCGGCGGCCGAGCGTCGCATATTGTCCCTTCACCGCCGTGCGCGTGGCGCGGCGGATCGCGGCGCGCGCCTTGCCGGTGACCGCCAGCGTCTCCCATGCCGACGGCGGCGCCGTTTGCACGCTCGACGTCAGCACCTCGACTTCGTCGCCGTTCTGCAATTCCGATGACAGCGGCGCGAACTTGCCGTTGATCTTGCAACCCACCGCGCTGTTGCCGACGTCGGTATGCACCGCATAAGCGAAGTCGATGACGTTGGCCTGGCGCGGTAACGCGATCAGCTTGCCCTTCGGCGTGAAGCAGAACACCTGATCGTGGAATAGCTCGAGTTTGGTGTGCTCGAGAAACTCCTCGGGGTTGGCGCTTTCCGACAGCATGTTGATGGTGTGACGCAGCCATGCGAAGGCGTTCGACTCGCGCTTGACCAAATCGGTCGGCGTCCCCATGCCGTCTTTGTAGAGCGCGTGCGCCGCGATGCCGTATTCGGCGATCTGATCCATATCCTCGGTGCGAATCTGCAATTCGACGCGCTGATTGCCGGGGCCGATCACCGTGGTGTGGATCGAACGATAATCGTTTTGCTTCGGCGTCGAGATGTAATCCTTGAAGCGCCCTGGCACCACGGGCCATGTAGTGTGAACGATGCCGACCGCGCGGTAGCATGCCCCGACATCTCCGAGCACGATGCGAAATCCGAAGATATCTGACAACTGTTCGAAGCCGACCGACTTGCGCTCCATCTTGGTCCAAATCGAGAATGGCCGCTTGCGGCGACCGACGACCCGCGCGGTCATACCCTTGCTCGCGAGCTTGGCAGAGAGCTCGCTCTCGATTTCCTCGATCAGGTTGCGGTTGCGATCGGCCAGCGCATTGAGCCGTTGCATCACCACCGCATAGGCTTCCGGATCGAGTGTCTGGAAGGACAAGTCCTCCAACTCTTCGCGCATCTCCTGCATACCCATGCGCCCCGCCAGCGGCGCATAAATATCGAGCGTTTCCTCGGCGATGCGCTGACGCGACGCCGGCGGCATGAACTCCATGGTCCGCATGTTGTGCAGACGGTCCGCCAGCTTGATCAGCAGCACGCGCACATCGTCCGAAATCGCGAGCAATAGCTTGCGCAGATTTTCCGCCTGCTTCGCTTCACGCGAGACCAACTCAAGACGCTTGAGCTTGGTCAGTCCCTCGACCAGCGCGCCGATCTTGGAGCCGAACAGACTGTCGATCTCAGCCCGCGTCGCGTCGGTATCCTCGATGGTGTCATGCAACAGCGCGGCGACGATGGTGGCGTCGTCGAGTTTCAGGTTGGTGAGGATCGCCGCGACTTCGAGGGGGTGCGAGAAATACGGATCACCGGACGCGCGCTTCTGCTCGCCATGGGCCTTCATGGCGTAGACGTAAGCCTGGTTCAGCAGATCCTCGTCAGTATTCGGGTTGTAGGAGCGGACTCGCTCAACCAGATCGTACTGCCGCATCATCTGGGAGCGCGGCGGTTTGGCCGGCTTCTGCACCTCCACAGCGGATGGCGCGACGGGAGCCGCTGGCTCAGCCTCAGGCTGTACTTGCCGCACATTGCGGCGCCAATACGCAATCACGCTTCCAGGCCCCATCGCGCCGGTTCCGATGCCGGCGATACGCGAACAGACCAGCTGCAACGACCGCGGGCGGCCGGTCCTCACCGCCCCAACGCACATCATAGCGCCAAAAAATGTCAACAAAAGCAAAAGCCCGGACGGTTACGCCCGGGCTTTTGTGAAAAATCGAACTGCTTATCCCGTTAGTTCAGGGATGCACCATAGATAGTGATTGAAGCTGTCCTCTCCCCGTCTTGGAGAGAAGGGCTGACGTGTACCGTGCAGGATTCGCGGCGGGGCGTCCCGTCAAGACGAAGCAGAAACAGGCTTATGCACAGTGATAGCGGGGAAGATTTCCGCTTCTGCGGAGAATCTTAAGCGACGTTCGCCATCGCGATCATCGGCGGCCGCGGTGGATGACGATAGCGCGCCGTGGATCGCTCTTCCCCACGCCGACGCGGAGCGAGCACTGGTCGTTCCGATAGGCGTCTCTTGTAGGGTCGCGTTGACCGGATGGGGCCGACCATTTCGAGCGCATCGAGAATGTCGATCTTCTTGACCCTCGCGAGATGCTTCGCAGCCTCGCGTCGTTCCAAGGAAACCATCGCCAGGATTTGCTCCTTGTGAGCCTGCCGCCACTCACTCGTATCTCCCACGATGTCCCGATAGGTCGTCCGCGGCAACGATTGTCCGATCCCAAGCAGCGTATCCAGCGTTGACCTGAAACGCCGCCGCCGATTCCAACGAAACTCGAACTCATGGAGGTATGCGTCGAGATGCTTTTCTCTGAAACCGTGGAACGTTCCGAGTCCCCAGCGCTTCAAATTCGAGAAGACGCGATGGATGCGTTCGAAACTCTCGTGGGCCGGACGAGCATCCTTCGCACTGAGGTTGGTTGGGAAATGCTTCCGATCGGGAATGCCGACGTAAGAGCGATTGGCATCCGTATAAATGGCGCATCCCGGAGCCGTGTTTGCGAGGACGAACGGCTGGATGTAACGGCGCTTGTCCTCGAT
>JAFKKL010000321.1 GCA_017305595.1 Hyphomicrobiales bacterium
GCGGCGGCGATCATTTCGATGATCAGCAGCAAAGGAGAGGCAATCTGTGCGCCGATGGCGGCGCTCGCCAGCGGCATGAAGATCAGCGCCGAGCCGAAGCCCGAGAAGCCGCGCGCGAGGCCGGCGACAAACGCGGTGACAGTGAGCACGGCGATGGCCGTGAAGCTGAAACCGTCAAGGCCGGGGAGGATCATGCGCCGCTCGCGATGGACCTTGCGTGGAGGGAAGAGATCGACGGAAGGCATGAAGCCATTCCGAAAATCGCTTCACACGTTTCCGCATCATGCTCTACTGTCCGCGGTGGTCGCAATCGAATTTCAGGCAAGGTTTACGCGTATGTGGTTTCGCTTCCATCTGTCGTCCGCGATGCTGCTGGCAATAGCACTCGGTCTCTCATCACCCGATCGCGCGCACGCCTTCGACCTCGCAATCGACGCCAAGCTGCCGCCGTCGCAGGCGGTCGCGGTGCCGGCGCCGCCGGAGCAGATCGACGCGGCGGTGAACAGGCTCGACGAGCTTGCAAGCGCGATCATGAAGAAGTCCGGGATGCCCGGCCTGTCAGTTGCGGTGGTGCGGGGTGGCAAGGCCGTCTATGCCAAGGGGTTCGGCGTTCGCAAACTGGGCGAAGACGCGAAGGTCGATGCCGACACCGTGTTTCAACTCGCCTCATTGTCGAAGCCGGTGGGCGCCAGCGTCGTCGCCGCGCAGGTCGGCAAGGGCGTGGTGAAATGGGACGATCCGATCGTCAAATACCTGCGCTGGTTCGCGCTCTCCGACAAGGCGGTGAGCCGCATGGTGACGATCGGCGATCTCTACGCACATCGCTCCGGTTTGCCGGATCACGCCGGCGACGATCTCGAGTTTCTCGATTATCCGCGCGAAGAGGTGTTGAAGCGGATGCGCTATCTGCCGCTGGCGCCGTTCCGCGCGAGCTACGCCTATACCAATTTCGGCCTGACTGCGGCGGCGGAAGCGGTGGCGGTGGCCTCGCAGCTCGATTGGGCGACGCTGTCGGATCGTGTGCTCTATCTGCCGCTCGGCATGAGCCGCACCAGTTCGCGGTTCGAGGATTTCAGCAATCGCGACAACCATGCCGTCAATCACGCCATGGTCGACGGCAAGTACCAGCCGCGTTATCAGCGCGAGCCGGACGAGCAGTCGCCAGCCGGCGGCGTGTCATCGTCCGCCAACGATATGGCGAAGTGGATGGCGATGGTGCTGGCGAACGGCACGCACGACGGCAAGCCGCTGATCGACAAGGCGGCGCTGCGCGAGGCGCTGCGGCCGCAGGTGATTTCCACGCCGCCGTCGAATCCCGCCGAGCGGACCGGCTTTTACGGCTACGGCATGAATGTCGGCGTCGCGCCATCGGGCCGTGTGGTGCTGTCGCATTCCGGCGCGTTCCTGCTCGGTGCCGCGACTTGTCTGACGATGATCCCGTCGCTCGATGTCGGCATCGTGGTGCTGTCCAATGGCGCGCCGACCGGCGCGGCGGAAACGCTGTGCGCGGAGTTTTCCGATCTGGCGCAGTTCGGCGCCATCACCCGCGACTGGTATGCCGGTTACGGCCCGCGCTTCGCCGAGATGATGAAGCCGGTCGGCTCGCTGCTCCGCAAGACGCCGCCGGCCAAGCCGAAAGCGCAGGCCGCCGCCGAACTCTACAAGGGCACCTACGTCAACAAATACTTCGGCGACGCCGTGGTGGTGCGCAAGGATGGCAAGTTGCTGCTGTTACTCGGCAACGAAGCCGGCAAAGTGTTTCCGCTGCGCCACTGGGACGGCGATACGTTCGTGATCGACCTGCAAGGCGAGGTCGCGGCGCAGGGCTCCGTGTCGACCGTGACGTTCAACCGCCAGCGCGGCAAGGCGAAATCGTTGCAGGTCGAATTCTTCGCCGACGATCTCGCGAAGGGTGTATTTCGGCGGGAGTGAGATGCCAGTGACTGTCGCGCGGATGAACAACACGAAAGCCGTCGTCCCCGCGCAGGCGGGGACCCATAACCCCTAGCCTTGCTTGTTATCACCAGCGCGATCAACAAGCGCTTTCCGCACGATCACTGTCGCGGAGTCTGGGTCCCCGCCTGCGCGGGGACGACTCTGCGGTTGTTGAAGCGCTTTGTTCGCAATGACGGAGAGGGCGTCGAACTACCCCCGCAGCGTGCCGCCGGTTTTCTTCGTCACTTCCGCGACGATCTTTGCGGCGATGGCGTCGATTTCCTGATCGGTCAGGGTCTTCTCGCGCGGCTGGATCGTCACCGCGATCGCCACCGACTTCTTGTCGGGATCGATGCCCTTGCCTTCATAGACGTCGAACACAGTGACGCCGGTGACGAGCCTCTTGTCGCCGGCCTGCGCGGCGCGGACGATGTCGGCCGCTTTCACGCTGCGCGCGACGATGAAGGCGAAGTCGCGCTCGACCGGATGGAACGCCGGCAGGTCGAGCTGCGGCTTGGCACGCGTTGCTTTCGCCTTGCCTTCCGGAATGCGGTCGAGGATTACCTCGAACGCCATCACCGGGCCGTCGGCGCGAAGTGCTTCCAGCGCGCGCGGATGCAATTCGCCGAAATAGCCGAGCACGTTCTGCGGCCCCATCTGGATCGCAGCGGAACGGCCGGGATGCAGCCACGCCGGGAAGTTGTTTCCGCCGCCGGGTGCGATCTGCAACGCCTGCACGGAGGCGCCGGCCGCCGCCAGCACCGCGAAGGCGTCGGCTTTGACGTCGAATGCGCTGGCCTGCGCCGCGCCGGTCCAGCTTCGGCCAAGACCCTGCGACGAGGCGAAGCCGCGCCGCACGCCGCTCGCGGCGGTGAACTGATCCTGCGGGCGGTCGCCCTTGAAGATCTGCCCGACTTCGAACAGCGCGACGTCGCCCGCACCGCGATCGTGATTGGCCTGCGCCGCCGCGATCAGCCCCGGCAGCAGCGAGGGCCGCATGTCGGAAAGATCGGCGGCAATCGGATTGGCGAGCGACAGTTGACGCTGGCCGCCGCCGAACAGTTCGGCGTGAGGCTTTGCGATGAATGACCACGTCACCGCTTCCACCATGCCGCGCGCGGCGAGCGCGCGCTTGGCGCGGCGGGTGCGCGATTGCAGCGTGGTGAGCACCGGCTTGCGCGGATTATCGCCGCGCGGGAACGGTGTCATCGGCACCTTGTCGACGCCGACGATGCGAACGATCTCCTCAACGATATCGGCTTTGCCATGAACGTCGGTGCGCCATGACGGCACCGCGATCTTCACCACCGGGCCGTTGCCCGCCACCATGAAACCGAGCCGTTGTAGGATGCCGCGCGCTTCCGGCAGCGGCACTTCGATGCCGGCGAGGCGCTTCAGTTCCGACAGGGGGTAGTCGATGACGCGATCATCGGGGAAGGCCTTGCCGACCACGACGTTCTCGGACGGCGTGCCGCCGCACAGCTCCATCACCATCTTGGTGGCGAGTTCGAGCCCCGGCACCATGAAGGCGGGATCGACGCCGCGCTCGAAACGATAGCGCGCATCGGAGTTGATGCCGAGCTTGCGGCCGGTCTGGGCGATGTTGATCTCGTTCCACAGCGCGGATTCGATCAGCACGTCGGTGGTGTTTTCATCGCAGCCCGACGCCTCGCCGCCCATGATGCCGGCGAGCGATTCGACACCGTGATCGTCGGCGATGACGCAGATCGACGGGTCGAGCTTGTAGGTCTTGCCGTCGAGCGCCAGCAACTCCTCGCCGTCGCGCGCGTGGCGCACGGTGAGGTTGCCCTTCACCTTCTTCGCATCGAACACATGCAGCGGTCGGGCGCGGTCGTAGGTCATGAAGTTGGTGATGTCGACCAGCGCGTTGATCGGGCGCAGACCAATCGCGGTGAGGCGCTGTTGCAGCCATTCCGGCGACGGGCCGTTCTTCACGCCGCGCACCAGGCGCAACGCGAAGCCGGGGCACAGCGTCGCGTCTTCGACGCTGACCTGCACCGGGCAGGGGAATTCGCCCTTGATCGGCTTGATGCCGGGGTCCTTCAGCTTGCCCATGTCGGCGGCGGCGAGGTCGCGCGCGATGCCGTGGACGCCGGTGGCGTCCTGCCGGTTCGGCGTCAGATTAATCTCGATCACCGGATCGATCAGCTTGGCCCATTCGACATAGGACGCGCCGATCGGCGCATCCGCCGGCAATTCGACGATGCCGCTGTGGTCGTCGGAGATTTCGATCTCCGCGCCGGAGATCAACATGCCGCGCGATTCGACGCCGCGAATAGAGCCGACGCTCAGCGTGATGTTCTTGCCGGGAATGAAAGTGCCAGGCGGGCCGAAGATGGTGACGAGGCCGTCGCGCGCGTTGGGCGCGCCGCACACCACCTGCACCGGCGCTCCGCCGTCACCGATGTCGACCATGCACACGCGCAAACGATCCGCATTCGGATGCTGCACGGCGGAGATGACGCGTGCGATGCGGATCGGCTTGAGCTGCTCGGCCTTGTTGTCGATGTGCTCGACCTCAAGCCCGATCATGGTGAGCTTGTCGGCAAGTTTTTCGAGCGGCTCGTCGGTCTCGAGATGATCCTTCAGCCAGGAGAGGGTGAATTTCACGAACTTAATCCTCCCGCGAGCGTCGGGATATCGAGCGGTTTGAAGCCGTAGTGGTTGAGCCAGCGGACGTCGCCTTCGAACAGTTGGCGCAGGTCGGCGATGCCGTATTTCAGCATCGCGATGCGGTCGATGCCCATGCCCCAGGCGAAGCCCTGGTACACTTCGGGATCGATGTCGCAGGCGCGCAGCACATTCGGATGCACCATGCCGCAGCCGAGAATCTCCAGCCAGTCCTCGCCTTCACCGAAGCGGATTTCGCCCTTGTCGCGCCGGCACTGGATATCGACTTCCAGCGACGGCTCCGTGAACGGGAAGAACGACGGCCGGAAGCGCATGTTGATGTTGTCGACCTCGAAGAACGCCTTGCAGAATTCGTGCAGGATCCATTTCAGGTGACCGAGATGCGAGCCCTTGTCGATCACGAGGCCTTCGACCTGATGGAATTGCGGCGTATGCGTCGCGTCGGAATCGATGCGATAGGTGCGGCCGGGGCAGATCACGCGGATCGGCGGCTTCTGGCTCAGCATGGTGCGCACCTGCACCGGGGAGGTGTGTGTGCGCAGCAGCAGGCGCGAGCCGTCTTCCTTCGGATTGAAGAAGAAGGTGTCGTGCATCTCGCGCGCCGGATGGCCTTCCGGAAAATTCAGCTTGGTGAAGTTGTAGTCGTCGGTCTCGATGTCCGGACCTTCGGCCACCGCAAAGCCCATGTCGGCGAAGATGGTGGTGAGTTCGTCCCAGGTCTGGCTCAGCGGATGAATGCGACCGGCATCGGCCGGCGCATCGCGCAGCGGCAAGGTGACGTCGATGGTCTCTGAGGCAAGGCGTGCGTCGAGCGCGGCGTTCTTGAGCACGTCGCGGCGCGCGGTCAGGGCCTGCGTCACCGCATCCTTGGCGAGATTGATCCTGGCGCCCTCAGACTTGCGTTCGTCCGGCGACATCTTGCCGAGGGTGGCCAAGAGTGCCGAGATCGAGCCCTTCTTGCCGAGCGCGGAAACGCGCACGGCTTCGAGCGCGGCTTCATCAGCGGCGGCTGCGATGTCGGCGAGGATTTGGGATTGCAGAGTTTCGAGATCGGACATGGATGGCCACCACCTGCACAGCGTTAGCTCCGGAGATGATCCGGGCACCCGCGTGGTACAGGCCATCGACGCCGTAGAGACGTAGATGGCCGGGACAAGCCCGGCCATGACGACATCATGAAAATGTCAGGGATCGCGGCCGGGCGGATACGATCAGGCCGCGAGCGCGGCCTTGGCCTTCTCGGCGATCGCCTGGAACGTCGCGGGCTCGTGGATGGCGAGGTCCGACAACACCTTGCGGTCGACGGTGATGCCCGACTTGGCAAGGCCGTTGATGAACACGCTGTAGGTCATGCCGAGCGGCCGCACGGCGGC
>JAFKKL010000322.1 GCA_017305595.1 Hyphomicrobiales bacterium
CGAACAGCGTCTGCGCGGACCGTCGGCCGAAGCGATCACGGCGCGGATTCGCGGCGCTTACGATGCGCTACGTATCACCGGGCGCCGCGAGGGTTTCACCACCTGCGAATTTGACACGATCTTTTTCGGCGAGCCGCTCCAAGCGCGCGCGCTCGACCAGCGCATTGCCGATGCCACCGCGCGGCTGTGCGAATTTTCTAACGTCAACGTCAATGCGGCCGAATGCGCGGCCGCGGTGCGGCTGTCGCAGTCGCGCTTCCTGCATCTGTTCAAGGAGCAGACCGGCGTGTCGTTCCGCGCCTTCCGCGCCTGGAAGCGGGCGCGGCATCTGCTGCACTTCGTCAACGAGGATATCAACCTTGCGCATCTGGCGCAGGATATCGGTTATCCGGATTCGACCCATTTCAGCCATTCGATCCGCCGTTTCTACGGGCTGAAACCCAGGGCCATCTTTATCGGCTCGCGCGATCTCGCAATCTACCGCAGCGACGCCTCGATCGGTCTCGGCCTGCGCTCCGGGCGATCCTGAAACCCGGATAGCCGGTTGACGCAAGAAGCCGCCCGGGCGGTTTCGCATCATGCCTTCATGTATCCGCCGACCATGATCGGCAGGCAAATGAGGGCTTTTCCGGCATGAGCGACAAGGTTGTCATCACCTGCGCGCTGAACGGCGTGTTGACCGATCCCAAGCAGCATCATGTCCCGGTCACGCCGGAGGAAATGGCGCGGGAGGCCAAGGCCGCCTATGACGCTGGCGCTAGCGTCATGCATATCCATCTGCGTCAGCAGGCGCCGAACAAGGGCCATCTGCCGTCGTGGGAGGTGAGTGTCTCGCGTGAGATCCAGCAGGCGATCCGCGAGGCTTGCCCCGGCGTCATCATCAATCACACGACCGGCACGTCGGGTCCGGAATATGCTGGCCCGCTCGCCTGCGTGCGCGAGACGAAACCGGAGATGGCAGCGTGCAACGCCGGCTCGCTCAACTACCTGAAGGTGAAAGCCGACAACACCTGGGCCTGGCCGCCGATGATGTTCGACAATTCGGTGGAGAAGGTGCAGGACTTTCTCGATGCGATGAAGGATGCCGGCACGGTGCCGGAATTCGAATGCTTCGACGTCGGCATCGTGCGCTGCGTCGGCATGTATCGCCAGACCGGCATGTATTCTGGTCCGCTCGAATACAACTTCGTCATGGGCGTCGCATCGGGAATGCCGGCCGATCCTGAACTGCTGCCCATTCTCATCAAGTTGAAGCTGCCAGACGCGAAATTCCAGGTCACCGCGATCGGCCGCGCCGAAATCTGGCCGCTGCACCGGCGTTGCGCCGAGTTGGGCGGCCATCTGCGCACCGGGCTTGAGGACACGTTCTATCGCCCCGACGGCAGCAAGGTGACCTCGAACGGGCAATTGATCGAAACCATGGCGACATATGCGCGCGAGGCCGGGCGCACCATTGCGAGCCCGGCCGACGCGCGGCAGATTTTCGGTATTCAGAACTAGAGCTTTGAATAACAGAGGTCAGCGTCCGCAGAGCCGCGGCCTCGTATCGTTGGGAGGAGGATTATCATGAGCAATCTGGAAGTCACCGGTGGCGTACCGGGTCCGGGCCGCATCGGTCGTGTCGCGGTCGGCGATTTGCTGAAGCGTGCCGCGCGTCGTTTTCCGGAGCGCATTGCGCTCACCGAGGGCGCGCGCAGCGTCAGCTACACTGAACTGGAGTGCGACGCCAACCGCTTCGCCAATTATCTCGTCTCGCGCGGGCTCAAGCCCGGCGACAAGATTTCGACCATCTGCAACAACTCGGTCGAATTCGTTAAAGCGCTGTTCGGCATTCATCGCGCCGGGCTCGTCTGGGTGCCGATCAACACCATGCTTGGCCCCGACGACATGAGTTATATTCTCGATCACGCCGGCGTGCGCTTCGCACTGATTGACGACAATCTGCACGCGCAGCCGGATCGTCGTGCGGCGCTGGAGCAACGCGGTATCGGATTGATCGCGGTCGATCTCGCCGGCAAAGCGAAAGAGCAGGGGCTCGAGGAATTCAACGCGCTGCTCGACGGTCAGTCCGACATCGAGCCGGAAATCGCCTTCGACGACCGCGATCTGGCGATGATCATCTATACCAGTGGTACCACGTCGCGGCCGAAGGGGGCGATGCATTGCCATCTCGCGGTGGTGATGGCGGCGATGAGCAACGCCATCGAGATGCATCTCGACCGCAACGATGGCATCACCGGTCAGTTCCAGCTGTTCCACTGCGCGGCGCATGTGCTGCTGCTGACCTATCTCGCGGTCGGCGGCAAGATGGCGTTGATGCGCGGCTTCGATCCGGTCGCCTGCATGGAAGCGATCCAGCGTGACAAGCTGTCGATTTTCATCGGCCTGCCGCTGATGTATCAGGCGATCCTCGACCACCCGCGACGCAAGGAATTCGACCTCTCCACGCTGCGGACTTGCATCTACACCATGGCGCCAATGCCGCGCCCGCTGCTGGAGCGCTGTATCGCTGAGTTGTGCCCGAATTTCATGCAACCGAGCGGCCAGACCGAGATGTATCCGGCAACGACGATGTCGCAACCGGACCGCCAGCTCAAACGCTTCGGCAACTACTGGGGCGAGTCGATGATCGTGAATGAAACCGCGATCATGGACGATGACGGCAATCTGCTGCCGCGCAATCAGGTTGGCGAAATCGTGCATCGCGGGCCGAACGTGATGCTCGGCTACTACAAGGACCCGAAGGCGACCGAGGATGCGCGCAAGTTCGGCTGGCATCATACTGGCGATCTCGGCCTGATCGACGATCACGGCGAGGTGCTGTTCCTCGACCGCAAGAAGGACATGATCAAGTCCGGCGGCGAAAATGTCGCTTCGGTGAAGATCGAGGAGACCTTGCTGGCGCATCCGGCGGTGCTTGCCGCTGCGGTGGTCGGCCTGCCACATCCGCAGTGGGGGGAGGCAGTTTCCGCCTTCGTCAAGCTCAAGCCCGGTGCGAGTGCGGATGAGGGCGCGATCATCGAGCATTGCCGCCAGCATCTCGGCGGCTTCCAGGTGCCGAAGTTCATCAAGCTGTTGGACGAGATGCCGATGACTGCCACCGGCAAGCTGCGCAAGGTCGAGTTGCGCCAGCAGTTCAGCGGACATTTCGCGCAGGGCTGATCGCCCTCGCTCAATTGGAGAGTTAACGCCCACATGGCAGTTATTGAATCGACCATCGCGACCGGCAGCGCCGGATTCAAGGCCAACCGCGACGGCATGTTGGCGTTGATCGCGCGGATGCGAATGCTTGAGGAGCGCAGCCGGGCCAAATCGGCGGCCGCCAAGGATCGCTTCCATAAACGCCACCAGTTGCTGCCGCGCGAGCGCGTGGCGCTGGTGCTCGATCCCGGTGCGCCGTTCCTCGAACTCTCGACGCTGGCCGGCTACATGTTCGATGTACCGGACCCGGACAAGAGCGCGCCGGGCGGTGGTCTTGTCGCCGGCATCGGCTTCGTTTCTGGCATCCGCTGCATGGTCAGCGCCAACGACGCTGGCATCGATGCCGGCGCGTTGCAGCCCTACGGCCTCGACAAGACCTTACGGGTGCAGGAACTGGCGCTGGAGAACCGTCTACCTTACGTGCAGCTGGTGGAGAGCGCCGGTGCCAACCTGCTCCGTTACCGCGTCGAGGATTTCGTGCGTGGCGGCAACATTTTTCGCAATCTGGCTCGGCTGTCGGCAGCGGGGTTGCCGGTAGTGACCGTCACGCACGGCTCGTCCACGGCGGGCGGCGCGTACCAAACCGGGTTGTCGGACTACATCGTCATGGTGCGCGGCCGCACGCGTGCATTCCTCGCCGGGCCGCCGCTGCTGAAAGCCGCGACCGGCGAGATCGCGACCGAGGAAGAACTCGGCGGCGCGGTGATGCACACCAGCGTCTCGGGTCTTGGCGATTATCTCGCGGAAGACGACCGCGACGCGCTTCGTATCGCGCGCGACATCATGGCCGGTCTCGATTGGGATCGGCCGCAGGCGGACGAGAAGCGGATTGAGGCGCGGCCTCCGCGTTACGACGCCGAGGAGCTGCTTGGCATCATGCCGATGGATCATAAGCGCCCGGTCGATATGCGGCAGGCCATCGCCCGCTTCGTCGACGATTCCGATTTCGTCGAGTTCGGCCCCGATTACGGCCCGGCGACGGTGTGCGGGCAGGCGCGGATCGAAGGCCATGCCATCGGCATTATCACGAACAACGGGCCGCTCGATCCGGCCGGCGCCAACAAGGCAACGCACTTCATTCAGGCGTGTTGCCAGTCGCAGACGCCGCTGCTCTATCTCAACAACACCACCGGCTACATGGTCGGCAAGGCTTATGAAGAAGCCGGTATGATCAAGCACGGTTCGAAGATGATCCAGGCGGTGACCAGCGCCACCGTGCCGCAGATCACCATCTATTGCGGCGCGTCGTTCGGCGCCGGCAATTACGGCATGTGCGGGCGCGGCTTCCATCCGCGCTTCTGCTTCTCGTGGCCTAACGCCAAGACGGCGGTGATGGGCGGCGAGCAGGCGGCCGAAACCATGGCGATCGTCACCGAGGCCGCCGCCGCCCGCAAGGGCGCGCCGGTCGAGCGCGACAAGATCGATGCGATGAAGGCCAAGATCACTTCGGTGTTCGACGGTCAGATGGATGTGTTCTCCACCAGCGCCCGCGTGCTCGACGACGGCGTGATCGATCCGCGGGACACCCGCGCGGTGCTCGCCGAAGTCATGGCGATCTGTCGCGAGGGCGATGTCCGCACCCCGCATCGCATGCAGTTCTCGGTGGCGCGGCCATGAGCGGGGATCGTGTTGTGAAGCTCACCCCGTTCCGCAAGATACTGGTCGCCAACCGCGGCGAGATCGCGCTGCGCGTGATGCGCACCGCCCGCCGCCTCGGTTTCGCGACGGTCGCGGTTTATTCCGATGCCGACGCCGATGCACCCCATGTTCGTGCCGCCGATCAGGCGGTGCGGATCGGCGAGCCGCTGCCGGCGCAATCCTATCTGCGGATCGACGCCATCATCGCGGCTGCGAAGGCGACTGGCGCGGATGCCGTGCATCCCGGTTACGGCTTTCTCGCCGAAAACGAGGATTTCGCCGCCGCCTGCCGCGATGCGGGTCTCGTCTTCATCGGCCCGTCGCCGCAGGCCATCGAATCGATGGGCAACAAGGCCGGGGCCAAGGCGATCATGCAAAAGGCCGGCGTGCCTTGCGTGCCGGGCTATCAAGGCGAGGACCAGTCCGACGCCACGATGGCGGCCGAGGCTGCGCGCATCGGCTTCCCGGTGATGATCAAGGCCGTCGCCGGCGGTGGCGGGCGCGGTATGCGGCTGGTCGAAAGCGCCGAAACTTTTCCGGATCATCTGCGCAGTGCACGCTCCGAGGCGCAGGGTGCGTTCGGCGATCCCACGGTGATCCTTGAACGCGCTATCGTCGAGCCGCGCCATATCGAAATTCAGGTGTTCGGCGATCGCTATGGCAATGCTGTCCATCTCGGCGAGCGCGACTGTTCGGTGCAGCGCCGCCATCAGAAGGTGATCGAGGAAGCGCCGTCCCCAGCGGTGACGCTGGAGTTGCGCGCGCGGATGGGCGAGATCGCGGTGAAGGCGGTTAAGGCCATCGGCTACGAGGGCGCGGGCACGCTGGAATTCCTGCTGGATGGCGCGGGCAACTTCTACTTCATGGAGATGAACACGCGCCTGCAAGTCGAGCATCCGGTGACGGAAGCCATTACCGGGCTCGATCTGGTCGAATTGCAACTGCGTATCGCCGGCGGCGAGCCGCTGGCGCTCAAGCAGGAGGACGTCCGCTTCTCAGGCCACGCCATCGAGGTGCGGCTGTGTTCGGAGGATGCCCGCCACGGTTTCATGCCGCAGTCGGGCCGGATGCTCGAATGGCAACCGGCGGAGCATCTGCGCGTCGAGCACG
>JAFKKL010000323.1 GCA_017305595.1 Hyphomicrobiales bacterium
GGCCGGCGCCGCGCCCGCGAACAAGGCGGACGCAAGCAAGAAGGCGAAGGACGGGAAGTAAAAAAACCCGTCCGGCACCGAACGTCCACCACAGGCGCGCTGTTAGCGCAATTTCAGGAGAACGACCATGCGTCGATATAAGATCCCGGTCATCACGGCCGCAGACGGCACGGCAGCGGCGTATAGCCCGCGCGTGGCCGGCAAAGTCCATAGCATCCACTACGTGAAGACCGACTTCGCCGATGGCGTCGACGTGACCATCACAGCGGAGGCGACTGGCGAGAGTATTCTTGCCAAGTCCGACGTCAACGCGTCCGCGGTGTTCTATCCGCGTGCCGCCACCCACGGTCAGGATGGTGCGGCGGCGCTCTACGCGGCTGGCGGCGTCGGAGTGCTGGACAAGATCGCGCTCGCCAGCGACCGCGTGAAGATCGTTGTGGCGGCTGGCGGCAACGCGAAGTCCGGCACCTTCCACGTTCTAATCGACGAGTAGGTCGGCCGCGCGGTGAGGCGGCCAGCCGGCCGCCTCAGTCTTAGAGGTGCATTCGTCAATGTTCGCTCCTGTCCTGATCTCGCCTCCAGCCACGACTCCAGTGTCGGTTGCGGATGTGAAAAAGCACCTCCGCATCGATCATTCCGATGATGACGACATGCTGAAACTGTTGTTGGGAACGGCGGTCGCCTATCTTGATGGGTGGAACGGCATCTTGGGACGATGCTTAGTCGAGCAGGTGTGGCGGCAAGATTTCGCCGAAGTGTGCGGAGAATTGTGCTTCCGCCTTGTTCCCGTTCGATCTGTCGTAGAGGTCCGCGCAAAACTAGATGGCGCGGATTATGTGGTGCCGCCAGAACAATATGAGGTCGTTACCGACAGCACGGACGCCGTCACAGTTCGGTTGCTCGATACCAGTGGTTTGTCGGGACCAGTCTCCGTCACGTGCAAGGTTGGATATCCTTTTGTTCCTGCAGACGGGGACGTCGCGGAAGTGATCGATGTTCCTGATCAGATCAAGTCAGCGATTATTCTGCATGTCAGGATGCACTACGATCCGATGTCGCCTGAAATGCTGTCTGCAACCCGGCGGTCGTTCGATAGCCTCACGGCTCCATATACTCGCATGGCTGGTGGCGTCTGATGGCAGATACCGACGCCGCGAGACTATACGAACGGGTCCACTGCCAAAAACGCGTCGCTCATGACGACGGATATGGCAACACCGTTGGCGAGTTTGAAACTCAGTTCACGGTGAGGGCCGGTTATCATCATTTGCGTGGCGGGGAAGCGGTCATTGCGTCCCGCCTGGAAAACAGACATCCGGTGTTGATCACGGTGCGGTCCTCGAGCCAGACGCGGTTGATCGATTCGAATTGGCGGTTGGTCGACGCGCGTATCGGCACCGAGTGGGCAATACGTGATGTCACCGCCGAGACCGATCGACGGAACATTACCTTGTTGTGCGAGGGGGGCGTAGCGTCGTGAGCGGGTCGCCAACGCTCGACCTGCAGGGCGCTATTGTCACCCGCCTGAAAGCAGCGCCTGCGGTCACCGCGATTGTCGGTGCGCGCATCTATGACTTCGTGCCGCGTGACGACAACGGCGTGATCTCCGCGGAGTTTCCGTTCGTCGCATTTGCCGGCGACGACACGCTACAGGACGATGTCGAGTGCGTCGTCGGCTACGACATCAGCCTGACGCTCGACGTCTGGTCGCGCGCCGTTGGATATCCGGAGGCGCGCCGCCTCGCTGATGCGGTTGCAAAGGCGCTGCACAATTGGCCGGCGCCACTTCAGAGCCACAAGCTGGTGACGTTGCAACATCGACAGACGCTGATGTTGCGTGATCCGGACGGACTGACCTCGCATGGCGTTATTCGCCTGCGCGCGGCGGTGACTGAGTAACTCTCTCCATCCTTGAAAGGAACGACTATGTCACAGGAAGAAGGCCGGCTGCTGCTGATCCGCATCGGAAACGCGGCAGAGCCCGAGGTATTCGCGAATCTCTGCGGGCTTAAGACCCGCTCGTTTAATCTGTCGGCGGCCGAGGTCGACACCACGATTCCGGACTGCAACAATCCGGGCGGCAAGGTGCAAAAGACGACTGAGCCCGGCGTCGTCAGTCGGACATTCTCGGGCTCGGGTGCGTTCGTCAGTGGGGCCACGCAGGCGCTGCTGATGAATCACGTTCGCGCGGGAGAGGTCTTCAATGCTGAAGTGATCGTGCCGGGTGACGGCACATACGCGGGACCTTGGATGGTGTCGAACTTCGAGCTGGGCGGTGACATGGAAGGGAAGATGACCTTTTCGGGCACCTTCTCCGCTGCGGGACCGCTGACGTTTGCGCAACAGGCCGGCGCGCCATCCAACACCTTATTGCCGGCGATTTCCGGTATTGCGCAGGTCGGCGTCACGTTGAATGCGCTGGTCGGCGTCTGGTCGGGCTCGGCGGTCTTTACCTATCAGTGGAAGGCGGCCGGCGTGCCGATCGACGGTGCGACCAACGACACGTATCAGCCGGTTGTCGGCGACGTCGGAAAGAAGATCACCGTCACCATCACCGGTACAAATTCGTCGGGGACAGCGTCGGCGACCAGCGCCGCAACCGACGAAGTGATTGCGGCCTAGGCCGATGGCGTGGCCGGTCAATAGCGCGCGGGGCGAGGTCGCCCTGCGCATCGGCACTGTCGATGTCGTGATTGCGGCGGAAATCGAGCGTCTCGCTGCTGTATCGACCGCGCTGGGTTGTCAGTCATTCCGTGAGATGTATCTCCGCGTCGTCGATGTCGAACTCGCAGCGGCATTGGCTGCAGTCCGTCATCTCACCGTGCGCGGCGACGCGTCTGCAGCGGCAGCGCAATTGACGCTTGCCGATCTCGCGGCCTGCCAGAAGGCTTTCACGGACGCCTTATCGCATCACGTGGGAAAAGCCGCGACCGTCGGGGAAGGCGCGACGGCCGCAGCAAAAACGACGCCTTCCCCTGGGATTCATGGCTGAGGACAGCGCTGGGCGCGCTGCAATGGCGTCCGGCCGAGTTTTGGCGTGCCACGCTTACGGAATTCTTTATTGCCGTCGACGTCTACAACGAGCGCAACGCGGGTCCCGACGATGTCGCAGCGCCGACGAGTGACGAGATGGCGGACCTGCTCGCAAGGTTCGGGTGATGGCTGACGATCTGGATTCCTATCTCGGCGGCCTGCCGTTCAAGCTGCGCCGCGAACTGGCGACGGTCATCCGCGCCGAGGCGGATCGCTTGGCTGCGGCCATTGAGGCGGATGAGCCGTCCAAATCGGGCCTGCTCCGCAGCACCGTAAAAGTGCGGCGACGTCGGAATGAGCTCGATCTTGAGGTCACCGTAGGCGGCGAGGACACAACGAAAGCTTACGGTCGCATCACGGACTATGACAGCGCTGTGATCATCGACGGGCGCGACAATAGTGGAAAGACGAAGGTGCCGAAGGGGAGCGGGGATGGGGTTTCGTACGACTACGCCCTCGCCAACGAATTCGGCACCGTGCATCAGCCTGCGCGACCTGTGGCATATCCGACAGCGCGACGTATGGAGCCTGAGATCCGCGCGAATATCGCCGCCGCCGTGGAGCGTATCCTAAAATGACTGCGACCTCTTGCAAACTGGCGTTTGGCGATCGTGAACTAACATTCGATCTCGGCGCGGCCTCGGTCGACGCGATTATTCGCGGTGAGATTCCGGCCGACATGGCCGTTGCGCGGCGGTTTGGGTTTATTCCGCGACCGCTGGCAGGCCAGTTCGGCGACACGGCGGCGGCCTGTCTGAAGCGCTTTGAGCTGTCCGTTTATGCTACCGCCGACGTGCAAAACGTGTTGGCGCTTGGTCTGATCGGCGGCGGAGAAGCGCCTTCGGCGGCATTCGAGATCGTCGACACCTATGTGCGCGGTCGACCGCTGGCGGAAACGGCGCCCGTCGCGCTTGTTGTCCTGACCGCGCTCTTTGTTGGTGATGGAGTGATCTGATGCCAGCGCCATCCATCCGGATTCCAGTCAGTGCCTCGCTGGATCAGTTCAAAAAGCAGATGGACGAAACGTCGGCACTTGCTCGCGCGGCTGCGAGAAAGGCCGCGCAAACGTTCCTTGAAATGAACAAGGGAATGGCGACCGCCGCTGGGGCGGTCGCGTTCAACACCGCGGGCATCGCGGTCTTGAAATTGGTCGGCAAGATCGGGCTTGCCGTTGGTGCCATCAAGCTGATGGGCGACGCGATCAGCGCGGCGCGAGATCAGATCCAGCGTATGGTCGATATCGCCGATAAGGCGAATGGTGCGAATTTCTCGCCGGAGTTCTGGCAGTCCTGGGTCGATGGCGCAAAGGGCGCAGAAAAGCAGGTCGAGTCGTTCGAGGCCGCGCTTAATCACGCATTTCAGGCGCTCACGCCGGTTCTCAATCCGAACTGGAGCGTGTGGGATGACGGTTTGCAGAAGGTGTCCGCCGTTGAACAGGCGATGCGCGAAATGCGCGAGCTGTTCACCACGGATCAGGATTTTTCCGGCTTCACGCTCTTTAAGAACGCTCAGTCGCAGGATCAGCAGACCATTGCCGTCCTGACCTATATGAAACAGTTGCAGTCCATCGGGCAGGATGTTGCTGCGCTGGATCTCGGCGAAAAGTTGTTCGGTGCCTCCTTCGTCGACAAGATCAGGGCCGGCCAGACGTCGGTTGATGAGCTTCTCGACAACATGAAGGTGAAGTCCGCCGACGCCTTCTCCAACGAAATCGTGAAGCGAGCCAAGGCGCTCGATGATGAGCTGAACAACGCGTGGCGGACGCTGTCGCAGAATCTGCACCCGTCGCTGGAGGCCATCGACAACATCGTCCTGTCGATCAAGGGCGAGTGGGTCAAGATCGTTCAATTGATGGGCGATGCCGTCGCGTTGTCGAACAAGATCAGGCCTGGAAGCGGTCCGAGCGGCGGCGTCTCGGCGTTCGATCTCGACCAACAGACGCTGCTACAGAATCGCCTGAGCGACACCGGGCTGACGCCGCAGCAGCGTTCCGGCATCGAGAAGCAGCTCCACGACGTGCAGTCGCGCATCGCCCAGGCGCAGGCGAGTCTCGTCCCTGAAGCGCCGGTTGATTTCAGCTTCGGCGGCAGCAGCGCTGTGCCTTTGCCGAAGAGGCGTCCGGATGACGCGCCAAAGCCACCAAAGCCTTCTGCGGCCGCCGGGTCGGATCGTTTCGACACCAGCGCCGATGCGATCGAGAAGCGTGCCGCCGCCTTACGGGCAGAGGCAAGCGCTGTCGATCTCGGCACGGCGGCTCGCGAAAGGGCGAAGATCGTCGCGCAACTTGAAACCGTCGCCAGGCAGGCCAATGCGGCTGCTGGCAAAGGTGAGAATGTCGTCACCGAGGAGCAGCGAAAACACATTGACGAAGTCGCGGACGCTTACAGCAGAGCGGCGGAAGCGGTGCAGAAAGCACGTGTTGCAAGCGATATCTCATTCGGTCGCCAGACGGCATTTTTGTCGGCCGAAGATGTCGCGATCGCGCGCCAGTTGTCGACCATCTATGGCAATGACGTGTCGGCCGCGCTTGGCAGTAGCGAGGCCGCCGCGCTCCGATTGAACAATGCGCTTTCCGACATCAACAGAACTGGGCTGGACACGACGCGTGGATTCCTGGTCGATTTCAATCAGCAGGTCCGCAACGGCGTGTCCGGGTTAGATGCCTTGAAAACGGCCGGCGCGAACGCGCTGGGCCGCATTGGCGACAAGCTGGCGCAGATGGCGGCCGATAATCTGTGGTCGTCGGCGTTTGGCGGCTCCGGCGGCCTTGGCGGCTTTTTCGCCAAGCTGTTGGGTGGCGGCGGCGCGTCGTCGGTGCCGTCGTTTGCTGGCGCCAGTGCTCTGT
>JAFKKL010000324.1:0-823 GCA_017305595.1 Hyphomicrobiales bacterium
AGGATGATTGCCTCTTCCGCTACCCTCCTTCGACGCTCGCACCTCAGGATGACGCTGAGAAAATATCGATAAGCATCCGTCTCGTTCGCTGATTTGAGGACCGCATGGTCGCGCTGCGCGGCAGGGACATTGACAGCTACCTCGCGAAACCCGATCCGGCGCGGCCGATCGTGTTGCTGTATGGCGCCGATGCCGGCCTGGTGCGCGAGCGCGCCGACGCGCTGATCGCCTCCGCCGTCGACAACATCAACGATCCGTTCTCGCTGGTGCGGCTGGACGGCGACGACCTCGCCGCAGAACCCTCGCGGCTGGTCGACGAGGCGATGACGGTGCCGCTGTTCGGCGGCCGCCGCGCCATTCGCGTCAAGGCCGGCGGCCGCAGCTTCGCCAGCGGCGTCGAAACATTATCGGAAATGACGCCGAAGGATTGTCGCATCATCATCGAGGCCGGCGAACTGCGCCCCGAATCGCCGCTGCGCAAGGCGTGCGAGCGCGCCAAGAACGCAGTGGCGATCGCCTGCTATCCCGACACCGAGCGCGACCTCGCCAAGCTGATCGACGACGAGATGCGCGCGGCCAACCTGCGTCTCGCCAATGATGCCCGTGCCACCTTGATGGGCGCGCTCGGCGGCGACCGTCAGACCTCGCGCAACGAACTGCGCAAGCTGACGCTCTACGCCCACGGCGCGCGCGAGGTGACGCTCGACGACGTCGCCGCGGTGATTTCGGATGTGTCCGATTTGAAACTCGATCCCATCGTCGATGCCGCCTTCGCCGGCAACGCCGCGAAGGTCGAAAGCGAATTCGGCAAGGCGATGGCGGC
>JAFKKL010000324.1:892-6669 GCA_017305595.1 Hyphomicrobiales bacterium
ACCTACCCCGGCGTCATCATCTCGGCCGCGCAACGCCATGTCGCGTCGTTGCACAAGGCGAGCCTCGCGATGGACGAAGGTGCGTCGCCGACGTCGGCTGCCGAAAGCGGATTTCCGCGCTTGCACTTTTCACGCAAGGGCGCCGTCGAGACCGCGCTGCGCAACTTCAACGCCGCACGCCTCGCGCAGGTGATGGACCAACTCGCCACCGCCGCCCTCGACTCGCGCAAGCAGGCGGCGCTCGCCTCCGCCATCGTGCAACGCGCGCTGCTGGTGATCGCCGCGAGTGCGCGGCGAAGGGGATGATCGAGAATCAACGGTTTCGTTGATAACGCGAGGATCCATCAAAAGCCGTCGTCCCCGCGCAGGCGGGGACCCAGACTCCCTGGCACATCTACTTAGAAAGAAGCTGCTACTCGCGCCTTTTGCTATTACCAACGCAGGGGCTATGGGTCCCGCCTGCGCGGGGACGACGGCTGTTAGTTTGCGAGACTATCTCTCGTCGTCATTGCGAGGAACGAAAGCGGCGAAGCAATCCTGTTCTTGCTTCTCGGCTTTCTGGATCGCTTCGCTCGCAATGACAGTAACTCTCCCTTACGCCCCCAGCCGACGCATCACTTCGTCGAGCTGATCGAGATCGCCGTAGCGTATCTGGACGGTGCCGCCGGGATCGCGATGCGACACCGTCACCTTCAGGCCGAGCGCATCGCTGACGCGCTTCTCGAGGTCGAGCGTATCGGTGTCCTTCGGCGACGACGACGCGCTACGCGGCTTCATGCTCTTGCGTTCCGGGGCGCCCTCTTCGTGCGCCAGCGCCACGGTCTGTCGCACGCTGAGGCCCTCAGTGATCACGCGCTGTGCGGCGCTGGACGCATCCGGCACGCTGATCAACGCGCGCGCGTGGCCCGCCGACAATTGCCCCGACGAGATCAACTCCTGAACATCCTTCGGCAGTTTGGTCAGCCGCATCATGTTGGCGACATGACTGCGGCTCTTGCCGACCAGTTTCGCGATGTCGTCGGCGCTGTGTTTGAATTCGTTGGCGAGCGCGTGATAGCCGAGCGCCTCTTCCATCGCGTTGAGATCGGCACGCTGCACGTTCTCGACGATGGCGATTTCCAGCGCCTCGCCGTCGCTGACGTCAACCGGAACGATCGGCACCTCATGCAGGCCCGCGAGTTGCGCCGCGCGCCAGCGCCGTTCGCCGGCGATGATCTCGAAGCGATCGTTGGCACCCTTCACCGCGCGCACCACGATCGGCTGGATCACGCCGCGCTGCCTGATCGAATCCGCAAGCTCGGTGAGTTCGGCTTCGGCGAAGGTGCGGCGCGGGTTGCGCGGGTTGGCCTTGATGAATTCGATCGGCACCTTGCGTTGCGCGCGCGGCCGCTCGACATGCGCGGCCTCGCCGCCGACATCGCCGATCAGACTCGCCAGGCCACGTCCCAACCGCGAACGGGTTTCTTCGGCCATCGCCAGCTCCCTTGGATTCACGCGTGATTACTCCATTGAACTTATCCGAGACCTTGCGTCTCGATCATCCTTCGAGGCTCGGCGTAAAGAACGCCTCGCACCTCAGGATGACGCTGTGTCCTGTCTCGTCATCCTGAGGTGCGCGCTCTTGCGCGCCTCGAAGGATGACGGGTCAACGCGTCACCCCGCCGTGCGCAACTCGCGCTCGCGCTGGATCACTTCGGTCGCCAATCGCAAGTAGGCTTCGCTGCCGGCGCATTTGAGATCGTAGACCAGCACCGGCTTGCCGTAGGACGGCGCTTCCGAGATACGAACATTGCGCGGGATCATGGTCTCGTAGACCTTCTTGCCCATGAACTGCCGCACGTCCGCGACCACCTGGTTCGACAGGTTGTTGCGCGAGTCGTACATGGTCAGCACGATGCCGTGGATCGACAATTCCGGATTGAGGGTCGAGCGCACCTGCTCCACCGTCTGCAACAGTTGCGACAAGCCTTCGAGCGCGAAGAACTCGCATTGCAACGGCACCAGGATCGCGTCCGACGCGGCCATCGCATTGACCGTGAGCAGGTTCAGCGACGGCGGGCAATCGATCAGCACATAGGTGAAGTCGGCCTCCGGCGAGACATTGGCGTTCAGCGCCTCGATGGCGTTGCGCAGCCGGAAGGCGCGGTCGCGGGTGTGGCCGAGTTCAAGTTCGAGCCCGGAGAGATCCATGGTCGAGGGCGCGATGTGGAGCCGCGGCACCGCCGTCGGCACCACCGCCTCGCGCAGCGAGACTTCGCCGGTCAGCACGTCGTAGGTCGAAGCACGACGGTCGCGTCGATCAATGCCGAGGCCGGTGGAGGCGTTGCCCTGCGGATCGAGATCGACGATCAGCACCCGCTCGCCGATGGCCGCCAGCGCGGTGCCGAGGTTGATCGCCGTGGTGGTCTTGCCGACGCCGCCCTTCTGGTTGGCCAGCGAAATGATCCGCGGATGTCCGAGCGGCATCGTCGCATCACTCCCAAACCCTTGATAAATCTCATCCATCACTGTCATCGGTACGCCATATTGCACTGCAACATCAATGCGGCGCCACCGCCTCGATGTGATTGATTTCGACGATCCAGCCCTCGCCGCCGCTGCGACTCCGATGCAAGATCGGCTCAATTTTCCAATATTTAGTAGCTTCCGTCAATTCAGACTCTACATCTTGACCTTTGAGCAGCAGCGCTTTCGCGCCCTGCCGCACCAAGGGTTCGACATAGCCCAGCAACAGATGTAACGGAGCCAGCGCCCGCGCGGTGACGCAATCGGGCCGCGCAGGCGAGCTATCCACATAATCCCCGATGTCCTTTGGAAAAACCTCGCCCTTGGCGCCGGTTATCCGCAGCGCCTCGCGCAGGAAGGCGGCCTTCTTGGCGATGCGCTCGACCAGATCGACCCGCCCGCCCCGCTCGGCCAGCGCGCAAGCCAGCACCACGCCCGGAAATCCACCGCCGCTGCCGAAATCGGCCCAGCGTGTCGCGTCCGGCGCAAGATCGAGAAGCTGCAACGAATCGGCGATGTGACGGGTCCAGAGTTGCGGCAGAGTGGAGGGCGCGACCAGATTGGTCGTTGCTTGCCATTGCAGCAGCAACTCGACGTAGCGATCGAGACGCGCCTCTGTTTCACGTGAAACGGGCGTGAGCCGTAGGGCAGCGGCCTTGTCGGCGGCCAGATCGGGGATCGCGATGTGATGACTTGCCTTCGCCATGACGGGATCGGGCTTTCCAGGAATCCGGGAGGGGCGATCCGACGACTCCGACTCGGAGCGCGGCCAACAGAAGATCAAGGCTTATTCCCCGTCATTGCAACGAGCGCAAGCGACGATCCAATCCATCGCGCTTCGGGAAGCTGAATTGCTTCGGAGCCTGCTCGGATCGTCGCGCGTCAACGCGCTTATGGCGCGGATCTGGATGCTCACGATGACGGAAAGCGGCCTCTCGCCGAAGCAAGGCACGCACGGCTCGTTCTCTCTCCGCTTGCGGGGGAGAGACAGAGAGGGGCACCCTTTCATACCGGCCAATGTATCTTCGGGCGGATAGCCTCCCCCTCCCCAACCCTCCCCCGCAAGCGGGAGAGGGAGCGGGCCGCGTGACGCGGTCAGCATTAACGCGATCAGCCGGGCCTCCCCGTTACTATGCAACGACATTATCGTTCGACGACGGTGCTGCTTTGCTCACCTGCGTCCCGACATCCCTGTTCGACCCCGATGGCCCGCAAAAACGCGGATGGCCGGAAGCAATCCGGCCATGACGGCACCGGGTCGCCCACATGCATTTTCGAGCCAGGACTGAAAGCGACCTTCGACATCCACCTGTCTGTTTCACGTGAAACAGCTCAGGCGGCGCCGGCGGCATCCTTCTTCCGCGCTTCGCGGCGCAGATAGGCGGCCAGAATGCCGAGCGCGGCCGGCGTGAGCCCATCGAGCCGGCCCGCCTGACCCACCGTGCGCGGCTGCGCCTTTTCCAGCCGGTTGCGCGCCTCGTTGGAGAGTCCCGGCACCGCACGATAGTCGACCCCGGTCAGCAGCAACCCCTCGTCTCGCCGGAATGCCTCGACGTCGGCCACCTGGCGCTTGAGATAGACGTCGTATTTGGCGTCGATCTCAACGTGAGTTGCAATCGCTGGGTCAATGGCGGACAGCTCCGGCCAGATCCGGCGGACATCCGCCCAACCGATCTCCGGATAGGCCAATAGCTCAAAGGCCGAGCGGCGGTGGCCATCGCGGTTGAGGTTGAGGCCGTGCTTCGCCGCCTCGTTAGGCGTGATCGCCAGCGATTGGGCCAATCCCTTGGCCGCCTCCAGCGCCGTCATCTTGGCGCGATGATGCGCGGTCCGCTCCGTCCCCACGCAGCCGAGCGAAATCCCCTTGTCGGTCAGGCGCTGATCGGCATTGTCGGCGCGCAGGGTCAGGCGATATTCGGCGCGCGAGGTGAACATCCGATAGGGCTCGGTGACACCGCGCGTCACCAGATCGTCGATCATCACGCCGAGATAGCCGTCGGCGCGATCGAATACGATCGGCGCGCCCCCACCCGCCACCAGCGCGGCGTTGAGCCCGGCCACGATGCCCTGCGCCGCCGCCTCCTCATAGCCGGTGGTGCCGTTGATTTGCCCGGCCAGGAACAGTCCCGGCACCCGTCGGGTTTGCAAGGTCGGCTCCAGCTCGCGCGGATCGACGTGGTCGTATTCGATGGCATAGCCCGGCCGGATGATCTTTGTGTTCTCCAGCCCCGGGATCGACGCCACGATGGCGCGCTGCACCTCTTCCGGCAGCGAGGTGGAAATGCCGTTGGGATAGACCGTCGGATCGTCGAGCCCCTCCGGCTCGAGAAAGATCTGATGACCGTCGCGGTCACCGAACCGCATGATCTTGTCCTCGACCGAGGGGCAATAGCGCGGGCCCGTGCTCTTGATCTGGCCGGAATACATCGGCGAGCGATGCACGTTGGCGCGGATCACCTCATGGGTCGCCGGCACGGTGCGGGTAATGCCGCACTGAATCTGGGGCACGGTGATGCGCGCGGTCAGTGTCGAGAACGGCTCCGGCGGATCGTCGCCGGGCTGCATTTCCACCGCGCCCCAATCGATGGTGCGGCCGTCGAGCCGCGGCGGCGTGCCGGTCTTGAGCCGGCCGAGCGTAAAGCCCGCCGCTTCGAATGACGTCGAAAGACCCAGCGCCGGCGCCTCCCCGACCCGGCCCGCCGGCCAGCTCTGCTCGCCAAGGTGGATCAGCCCGCGCAAAAACGTCCCGGTGGTCACCACCACCGCGCCGGTCTTCAGCTCACGGCCATCGGCCAAGCGAATACCCGTCACGCGGCCATCCGCCCGCAGCAGATCGTCCGCCTCGCCTTCGATCACCGAGAGATTGGCGGTGTCGCGGATCGCGGCCTGCATCGCCGCTGCATAGAGCTTGCGGTCGGCCTGGGCGCGCGGCCCGCGTACCGCCGGCCCCTTGCGGCGGTTGAGCATGCGAAACTGGATGCCGGCCTGGTCGATTACCCGGCCCATCAACCCATCGAGCGCATCGACCTCACGGACCAGATGGCCTTTGCCGAGCCCGCCGATCGCCGGATTGCACGACATCGCGCCGACCGTGTCAAAGCGATGCGTCACCAGAGCCGTGCGCGCGCCCATGCGCGCAGCAGCCGCCGCGGCTTCACAGCCGGCGTGCCCGCCACCGATCACGATGACATCGAATGCGTCTGCCAACGGCGTATCCGTGAGTTGAACTTGATGGGCGGCGTTTTATCGTGAGATGCGCCCTACGGGAAGCG
>JAFKKL010000009.1 GCA_017305595.1 Hyphomicrobiales bacterium
CGAGCGCGACAAAGAGCAACAGCAATGAGAGACCGGTGATGACTTCCGGCATCACCAACGGCGCATACAACATACCGGAGAACAGCGTGCGCCCCTTGAAACGTTCGCCTCGCACCAGCGCCAGCGCCGCCAGCGTGCCGAGCACCGCAGCCAGCGTCGCCGAAACCGCGGCGACGCGCAGGCTGGTTGCTGCCGCCGCCAACATCGCCTCGTCGTTGAAGAACGCCGTGTACCAGCGCAACGACCAGCCGCCCCAAACGGTGACCAGTTGCGAGGCGTTGAACGAATAGATCACCAGGATCACGATCGGCAGGTACAGGAACGCAAGTCCCAGCGCCAGCGAGGCAATGTTGAAACGCGACATCGCGGCAAAGCGGCGGGCACTCATGACCGCACCATCTGGCGACGCTGAAATCTGTCGTAGATCACCAGCGGCAGCAGCAGGATCGCCAGTAGCATCACCGCCGTCGCGGCGGCCACCGGCCAGTCGCGATTGGTGAAGAACTCGAGCCACAAGGTCTGGCCGATCATCAGCGAATCCGATCCGGCCAGCAAATCCGGAATGACGAATTCGCCGACCAGCGGAATGAAACACAAGAGAGCGCCAGCGCCCACTCCCGGCAGCGACAGCGGCAACGTCACCCGCCAGAAACTTTGCAACGGCGAGCTGCCGAGATCGGCGGCGGCTTCCAGCAACGCTGGATCGAGCTTCGACAGCGTCGCATAGAGCGGCAGGATCATAAATGGCAAATAGGAATAGACCATGCCGATATACATCGCCGTATCGGTCGACAGCCACACCACCGGTTCGGACACGATGTGCAACGTCAGCAGAATCTGGTTCAGCAAGCCATCGTGTTGCAGGATGTTGATCCATGCATAGACGCGGATCAGGAACGAGGTCCAGAACGGCACAATCACCAGGATCATCGCCAAGGGTTGCCAGTGCCGCGGCAGACGCGACATCGCATAGGCGATCGGATAGCCGATCAACAGCAACAGCACGGTAGCGGTCGCTGCCACCGTCAGGCTGCGCAGGCCCGCCAGCAAATAGAGCTGATCGGAGAGCAGCAGGCGAAAATTATCGAGCGACAAGGCCGAGACGGCGGCGATCAGCGCCTGCCAGCCAGCACCGAGATCGAACACCGGCAGATAAGGCGGTTGGGCGTTGGCCACCTGCGACAGGCTGAGCTTCAGCACGAACCCGAACGGTACGAGGAAGAACAGCACCATCCAGCCGTAGGGCGCGATAGCGGCAAGGCGGGCCGGTCGTGTGAAGATATTGCGCGCGCTCATCTCATCGATCCAGCACGATGCAATCGTCGGGTGCGAACCAGACTGTCACTCGTTGCCCAGCAGCGTAGGCATCCGCGCTGACGCGCGCGGCATTGGCCAGCGATGCACGCAGCGTCGCGCCGCCGCCGTCGAGCATGATCGTGTAGGACGACGCGCTGCCGAGGTAGTTGACGTTCGCGATCGTACCTTCCAGCCGATTGATTGTGGCCGCGCCGGAATCACTGGCTGGCGCTCGCTGCGACAATCTGATTTTTTCCGGCCGGATGGCGACGCAGACGTCGGTTGCACCACCGAGATCGCGCGGCGCAAGTGCCGTCAGCACGCCGGCGCCTTGCGTGGCCACGCGCAGGCGACCGCCCTCGCGTGCCTCGATCTGCCCCTCGATAATGTTGACGTCTCCGACGAACTCGGCGACCCAACGCGAACGCGGCTCCTCGTAGAGCTGGCGCGGTGTTGCTACTTGCGCAAGTTTTCCCGCATTCATCACACCGATCCGATCGGCCAGCGTCATCGCCTCGTCCTGATCGTGTGTTACGACAATGAAGGTGAGGCCGAGCTTGCGCTGCAACGCCAGCAATTCGCGCTGCGTGCTGTCGCGCAGTTTCTTGTCGAGCGCCGCCAGCGGTTCGTCGAGCAGCAGCAATTGCGGCCGCCGCGCCACCGCGCGTGCGAGGGCCACACGCTGACGTTGCCCGCCTGATAGCTGCTCGGGACGGCGCTTCTCCAAACCTTCCAGGCGAACCAATGCCACAAGTTCCGCGACGCGTGCGTTGATCTCGGCTCGCGGCATGCCTGCCCGTCGCAGACCGAAAGCGATGTTGTCGCGCACGTTAAGATGCGGAAACAACGCGTAGCTCTGAAACATCATGTTGACCGGACGCTGATGCGGCGGCACCTGCGCGACGTCCTCGCCATGCAGCAGAATTCGGCCGGAATCCGGTGTTTCGAAGCCGGCCAGCATCCGCAGCAGCGTGGTCTTGCCGCAACCGCTCGGCCCCAGCAGCGCAAAAAACTCACCCGCCTTGATATCGAGTGAGACTTCATCGACGGCGGTGAAGCCGCCGAATTGCTTCCCGACGGTGTCGATGCGCAGCAACGGCAACACCGTGTCCACGCTCGCTTGTGGCGTTGTTTCTGAAAGTGGCCCCACCCTTGTCACTCCCGAGCATGCCGCAATCGCATGATGCAAAAAAATCCGGCGAGCCGGAGCGTCCGGCGGCGCAGGATTTTGAGATCATCATGTAGCCGGGGATGCGCGCGAGCTCAACCGGCACGCGACAAAACGCTGCGGGGCGCGGAATTTCGGAGAGTTCAACCGACTTTTCGGTCCAGAGCCCGCAATCGGGGCGCGGCGCGCCCGACCAGCGCGGCATATTGCTCGATCGGCGCCGGCCTCCCGATGAAGTAGCCTTGGACCACGTCGCAGGATTCATCCGCGAGGAAGCACAGTTGTTCGTAGGTTTCGACACCCTCGGCGACGATCGACATATGCAAGCCATGCCCAAGCCCGATCACGGCGCGAATGATCGCGGCTGACTGCGGCGTGTGGCCGAGATTCATGACGAATGCCCGGTCGACCTTGATCTTGTCGAACGGGAACGCCTGCAAATAGGTCAGCGAGGAGTAACCACTGCCGAAATCGTCCATCGAGATGCGCACGCCAAGCGCCTTCAGGCGGCGCAGCAGACCAAGGCCACGATCGAAATCCTCGATCAGCACACCTTCGGTGATTTCCAGTTCGAGCCGACCCGGCGCCAACCCGGTTTCAAGCAGCACCGAATGCAGGAAGTTGACCAGATCGCTGTGCATGAATTGTGCTGGCGAGAGGTTGACCGCTATCTGCAACGGTTTCGGCCACGACGCAGCCTCGCGGCAGGCCTCTCGCAAAATCCACTGTCCCATCTCGACGATCAGGCCGCTTTCTTCTGCCAGTGGAATGAAATCACTCGGCGGAACGGAGCCCCGCGTCGGGTGGTTCCAGCGCGCCAGCGCCTCGAACCCGATGGTTTCACGTCCGGCATCATCACGACAGGCACGTGCCTGCGGCTGGTAGTGGAGAGACAGCTCACCGTTGCGGATCGCCATCGACAGGTCTTGATGCAGAATCCGCCGGTCACGGACCTGGCGATCCATCTCCGGCTCGTAGATGTTGACCGAGCCGCGCGAGCGCGCCTTGGCTCGGAACAACGCGGCGCCGGCATTCGCAAGCAGCGAGGCCGCGTCGGTGCCATTGACCGGAAAAATCGCGATGCCGGTGGTGAGGCCGGTGCGAACCGATTTGCCATCAATGCGGAATTCGTCCGCCACGGACTCGGCCAGACGATTGGCCACCGTCAAGGCTGCCTCGGGCTGCGACCCATCGATGATCAGGCCGAATTCGTCGCCGCTCAGTCGGGCGACGACACCACCGCGCGCCGCCTCCTGAATCCGTTGCGCGACCTCGATCAGCAACTTGTCGCCGACCGCGTGACCGAATACGTCGTTGATTTCCTTGAGACCATCGAGATCAACCGACAACACTGCGAATTTTTCGTCGGTTCCATCGCACGCCTCGATCATCTGGGCCAGTGCCTGGAGGAATGCCGGCCGGTTCGGCAAATCCGTCAAGCCATCGTGATACGCCATATGCGCCATGCGCGCTTCGGTCTGGCGGCGGTCGGTGACATCCTCGTGGGTCTTGATCAGGTATTGCGGGCCGCCCGCCTCGCCGGCGACGGTCACGCGCCGGGTCAGGAACAGCCGCAAGCCATCCTTGGTGCTGATCGGATGCTCCTCGGTCTGCATTCCGCCTTTCTTGATGGCGGCATCATCCCGATTGATGATCACGGAAGCTTCGCGCGGATTGAACAACTCGGCCGACGTCAATCCGGTGACGTCCTCGCGCCGGCGGTTGAGAATGATTTCAGCGCGGCGGTTGGCAAGCAGGTAGCGCCGGTCGTTGACATTCTCGACCGTGACCGCGATCGGAACGTGGTCCACTACCAGTTCCAGAAACGCCTTGGCATTCTCCAACTGCTCGGAGAGCGATGCGCGCTCGGTCACATCGTCGAACAGCGCGACGAGGAATTCCGGCTGGTTGTCCTGATTGCGAACAATGACACGGTTGTTGGCAAGAACGCAGGGCCGGCCGTTGCGCTGAACATGGATCTCGCCACTGGTTCGCCCTGTCGGAGACTCGATCGCCTTCCGATCGGCCGCATCGAGCGCGGCGGCTGTTTCCGGCGTATAAAGTTCTTCGACCCTTTTGCCGACAATCTTATCGCGCGAGAAGCCCGAAAAGCGCTCAAACGCCCGGTTGACGAAGATGTAGCGGCCGTCCTCGCCGCTCTTCGCAACGATGCAGACCGGAACATTGTCAATAATCGATTCAAGAAAGCTGTTGGCGGAGGCCAACTGCTTGGCAAGGCTGCGCTGCTCGGTGCAGTCCTCATGCGTTGCAGCCGCGCCGCCGTTCGGCAGCGAATAACGCTTCACCAGAATGGACCGGCCGTTGCTCAGTTCGACGATCGAGCCATTGGTCTCGCCCGGATAAGCGGCACCTTCGCCGACCACCTCCGGAATCCCCCTGCTCCGGCGCAACGCGAACAACTCCAGGCCGGTGAGCCCCGACGTGATGTCGCTGCGCGTGAGTCCGTAAATCTCAAGATAGCGGTCGTTGCAGAAAACCACCCTGTCCTGGCGGTTGACGATCACAACGCCATGACTGAGCGTATCCAAAGCGGTTGTGACCAGGGCGGTGCCACGCGAAAAGGCGCGCTTGACCCGGTTCAGAGCCGCAACTGCCCAGAGAACGACGGCAATCAGAAAGGCGAGCGCCACCACTGCGCCGATCACGAACTGCCATAGCAGCATCGGATCCATCGCTCCAAGCGACGCGGTCTGATCAAAGTTCGCAGGCAACGCCGATGCTGCCGCGAACGGCATCACCGTCATCAAAACAAACGCCGCGCCCCAAGCAGGATTCGCTCCGTTGCCGCCTGCCTGCCACTTCTTGCCAGCCATCATTCACCTGCGGATACCGCACGCAGTATCTGGCTGCTTCGATTTGCATCAGGTAAACGAGTAGCGTCGACCCGCCATAATTTGGCTCAAATTCGGGCAAATGCGGCGGCATGATTAATAGTTTGCTAAGATCGCACCGCGCAGGTTTCGCGAGTATAGAGGCCGGGACGCTTCCATTCGGGTCACTCCCGTTTCAATCACCTCGCCAATGAGCCGAATGCCGATGGATCAGGTCGAATGCGTCATCGTCGGAGCGGGCGTCGTCGGCCTGGCAATTGCGCGGCGATTGGCGCGCGCCGACCGCGAAGTAATCATATTGGAAGCGGCGGAAGCCATCGGCACCGGCACCTCATCGCGTAACAGCGAGGTCATTCATGCCGGTATCTACTACGCTGCCGGCAGCATGATGGCCCAGATGTGCGTAGCCGGCAAAAAGGCGCTTTATGCTTATTGCCGCGACCACGATGTCCCTCACCGCAATTGCGGCAAGCTGATCGTGGCGACACGGGCTGAGGAAGTCGACAAGTTGCAATCCATCAAGGCGCGCGCCGAAGCCAATGGCGTCGGCGACATGCGACTCCTTAGCGGTCAGGCTGCATGCGCACTGGAGCCTGCACTCGATTGTCAGGCCGCGCTCTTGTCACCCTCGACCGGAATCGTCGACAGCCACGCCCTGATGCTGTCGTTACGCGGCGAAGCCGAAGCCGCCGGCGGCGCGTTCGCTTTTCATGCGCCGCTGCTGCAGGCCCGCGTTCAGGGCGAAGGGATCGAGATCGACGTCGGCGGCGAGGCGCCGATGTCGCTGCAATGCCGCCTGCTCATCAATGCCGCCGGACTTGCCGCGACCATGGTGGCGCGCCGGATCGACGGAATGCCGATCGAGCTTATTCCGCCGGCCTATCTTGCCAAGGGCAATTACTTCAGTTGCAGTGCGCGCTCGCCGTTCTCGCACCTGATCTATCCGGTGCCGGAGCCCGGCGGCCTCGGCGTCCACCTGACCCTGGATCTGGCGGGGCAAGCCAAGTTCGGTCCTGATGTCGAATGGATCGACAGCATCGATTACGTTGTCGATCCGGAGCGCGCGAACAGATTCTATCCGGCCATCCGCCGCTACTGGCCCGGTCTCCCTGATGATGCACTGATACCGGGTTACGCTGGCATACGTCCCAAGATCGTCCCGCCCGCCGTGGCGGTGCAGGACTTCATGATTCAAGGCTCGCGCGAACACGGCGTCGCCGGGCTCATCAATCTGTTCGGGATCGAGTCACCCGGATTGACGTCATGCCTCGCGATCGCCGATTACGTCGCGGATTTGGCGCAAGCCTGACGCTACTCTGCTTGCAGAACTGCATCGCGATGACGACCGCAAAAGCCCTTTCGCAGTCGGCGTACGGCAAAGGATACGCCGAGCGAAATATCTGCGCGTAACAACAACGATGACGCTCGACAACGACGAGCAAAACTTCACTTCCAATTCAATCAGAAGCGGAAGTTACATGTGCTCCGCCTAGTGCAGTGTCGCGTCGGCATTTTGCCGGAGTTTTTCGATTTCATCCTTGAGGAGTAGTTTTCGCCGCTTCAGTTCAGCAATGCGAAGATCGTCGGTGGAGAGATGCCTAAGGGCCTCGTGCAATTCACTCTCGAGAACGCGGTGTTTCCGTTCCAGTTCAACGAGATGCGACTGAACCGCCATATAAAACCTCCTCGGGCTGGGATGAATCTCAAACGCGATTTGGATGATGAAGTCTACATGACATGGGAAATCTGTCGATAGATATAAGGTCGCGGATTTCAGTTTCGGCACACTCATGAAAAACAAAACGTGAGTACGGAACCGTGCCGCTTGCGTGGTCTATCGATCGTCAAGATAATGCCTGAAGCGCGACGAACGATTTGCCGCAACCGTTTCGCGATGCAAGATTTCGGATGACATGACCGACGACGAACGCGAACTCGGTGCCCAATTGGCACGGCTGCAACAAGAACACCGTGATCTCGACGCGGCCATCGATGCGCTGCATCAATCGCCCGCTCCCGACCTGCTGCAGTTGCAGCGGCTGAAGAAACGCAAGCTGTTGTTGCGGGACCGCATTGCCCACATCGAAGATCAGATCACACCGGACATCATCGCTTAGCTGACATGGCCCCGGGCGACCGCCGGACCTTGCCAAACATTTGCGGTAACTCCCGCCGGTATTCCGCAGCGGCCTCGGGCGAAAATCCGGATTCCGCCCCTTGCTCTTCCCCGACATTCATGGTGCTTGCCGGTCTTTCCAAAGACAGGTTAGCCCAAATACGCCTCGGCGGACGCCTTGCTCCCGTCGGTTGAAACGGATAATCCAGCCTATGCTTCTGGATTCTCGAAAAGAATTGACGCTATGAACGCCCCCGTCACCATCATCATGGGCAGCCAGTCAGACTGGGAGACCATGCGCCACGCATCAGAGACGCTGACCGCGCTCGGCGTCGCCCATGAGACGCTGATCGTCTCGGCGCACCGCACGCCCGACCGGCTCTATGCCTTTGCCAAGGGCGCCAAGGCGGCCGGCTGCAAGGTCATCATCGCCGGCGCTGGCGGCGCGGCGCACCTGCCGGGCATGACAGCAGCCTTGACCGAACTGCCGGTGTTCGGGGTGCCGGTGGAATCCAAGACGCTGTCCGGCGTCGATTCCCTATACTCCATCGTCCAGATGCCGGCCGGGATTCCCGTCGGAACCCTGGCGATCGGCCGGGCCGGCGCAATCAACGCCGCGCTGCTCGCCGCCAGCGTCCTGGCGCTCAATGATTCCGACCTCGCCGGCCGGCTGGTGGAATGGCGGCGGCAGCAGACGGCGGCGGTGGCCGAACGCCCGGAGGGTGCGACGTGACGGCTTCGGGTCAGGTGAAGCTGAAGCCCGGCGACACCATCGGAATTCTCGGCGGTGGCCAGTTGGGCCGGATGTTAGCGTTGGCCGCGGCACGGCTCGGGCTGCGCTGTCAGGTGTTCTCGCCGGATCCGGATTCGCCGGCATTCGACGTGGTGCAATACGCGACCTGCGCCGAATATGCCGATGTCGAAGCGCTCGAACTGTTCGCCGCCGACGTCGACGTGATCACTTACGAGTTTGAGAACGTTCCGGCCGCCACCGCGATGGTGCTGTCCGCCCGGCGGCCCGTGTTGCCGAACCACAAGGTGCTGGAAATCACCCAGGACCGGCTTGCGGAAAAGGATTTCATCAACAGTCTCAGCATCGCCACCGCACCTTATGCCGACGTCGCATCGGCAGCCGGTCTGCGCACCGCTATCGGCACTATCGGCCTGCCCGCTGTCGTGAAAACCCGCCGCTTCGGCTATGACGGCAAGGGTCAGGCCATGTTGCGCGAAGGCGTCGACGTTGACGCAGCATGGGCTGACCTCGAAACCAAATCCGCTATTCTCGAAGGCTTTGTGCCGTTCGAACGCGAGATTTCGGTGATTGCCGCGCGCGGCGCCGATGGTCAGGTCGAATGCTTTGACGTCACCGAGAACGAACACCGCGACCACATCCTGAAGCACTCGCACGCGCCGGCACGTATCTCCGAGACGCTGGCGGAAGAAGCCCGCAGCATCGCGACCCGCATCGCGACGGCGCTGGACTATATCGGCGTGCTGGCAGTCGAAATGTTCGTCGTCCCCGGCAAGAATGGCCCGACGCTGCTGGTCAACGAAATCGCCCCGCGCGTGCACAACTCTGGTCACTGGACGCTCGACGGCGCGTCGGTCTCTCAGTTCGAGCAGCATATTCGCGCCATCGCCGGATGGCCGTTGGCCAAGCCGGTGCGTCATGGCGCGGTGACGATGACCAATCTCATCGGCGATGAGATCAACGACTACACGCGGTGGCTGACCGTGCCGGGAGCGACCGTGCATTTGTACGGCAAGGGCGCCGCGCGCCCGGGCCGCAAGATGGGACACGTCACGCAGATCACGCCGTCCAAGCTGTAGTTCCGCCGCGTCTATCACACAAAAAAGGACCATGGCGAACCATGGTCCTTTGCCGTTATGAGATTGACCGATTACTTGCCGGATACGATTCCGGCCGGCTCGTCCGGGCTGAGCCAGCGATACAGCACGCCGCCGAGCACACCGCCAACCAGCGGCGCGACCCAGAACAGCCACAACTGCTGAAGCGCCCAGCCGCCGACGAACAGCGCCGGACCGGTGCTGCGCGCCGGATTGACCGAGGTATTGGTCACCGGAATGCTGACGAGGTGGATCATGGTCAGCGTCAGGCCGATCGCCAGCGGCGCGAAGCCCGCGGGGGCCTTGCCGTGGGTCGAGCCCATGATGATGAACAGAAACACCATGGTCATCACCACCTCACTGATGAGGCACGCGACCAGATTGTAGTGCCCCGGCGAATGCTCGCCGTAGCCGTTCGAGGCGAAACCCTTGGCAAGATCGAAGCCGGCGGCCCCGCTGGCGATCATGTAAAGCACGGCCGAGGCGACGATGGCGCCGATCACCTGCGCGACGATGTAGGGAAGCACCTGCCCGGCGGGGAAACGGCCCCCTGCCGCCAACCCCAGCGTCACGGCGGGATTGAGATGCGCGCCGGAAATATGGCCGATAGCATAGGCCATGGTCACCACGCTGAGGCCGAAGGCCAGCGCAACGCCCAGCAGCCCAATGCCGACCTGCGGGAACCCGGCCGCGATAACGGCGCTGCCGCAGCCGGCGAAGGTGAGCCAGAAGGTTCCTATGGCTTCAGCGACGTATTTTTGGGTATTCATCGTTTTGCCCTTTTCCCATTGAGATCGCGAATCGCCCCGCGACTATGGAAGCAGGCAGCGGAACCTGTCGAGTTGCACACGCCGCGCAGCCTCAAGAATAGGTGGAAACGGCCGTCAAATACCGCCAAACGACCCTTCGGGCGTGGTGGACATTCCTCATCCGATCTGGTACAGCCACGCCCTTGAGGTAAGGGATACGGCCTTTTGTCGCCCCTGCCTTCCCAGATTCCAATCCGGTTTATTGAAAAGAGGATGGCGCGTGCAGGTTCTCGTCCGCGATAATAACGTCGATCAAGCTCTCAAGGCGCTCAAGAAGAAGATGCAGCGCGAGGGCATTTTCCGCGAGATGAAGCTCCGCGGCCATTACGAAAAGCCGTCCGAGAAGAAGGCCCGTGAAAAGGCCGAAGCCGTGCGCCGCGCGCGCAAGCTGGCCCGCAAGAAGTTGCAGCGTGAAGGTCTGCTGCCGATGAAGCCGAAGCCGGTGTTCGGCGCTGGCGCAGGCGGCGACCGTGGCGCGCGTGGTCCGGGTGCTGGCGCAGGTCCGCGCGGACCGCGCTAAGCCAAACATCGAGCCTCCAGTTACGAAAACGCGGGCCTTTCGGTCCGCGTTTTTGCTTGTGGCGACGGTGCTTTCAAGTCACGCCGATGGCGGCTCACGAAGAAAGCGCCTATCGCGGCATCACCGTGTGAAACGCCGATTTCGCAGCGGTTACGATGTCGTCCGCCGTGGACAAGGTTTGCGACACCAGCTTTGCTTCCACATCGTTCGAAAAGCTCGCCAACCGTTTCATGAGCGACATCTCCGATGTCGCCGGAAGGATGCGAACCGGATCGGCGCGCGTCTCGGCGATCCGTGGCTGAGCTGTGGCTTCTCCAGCCTGCTCGTCCGGCACAAAATCGACAGCGGGCATCAAGATCGGGTCTGAGCGTGTCGTCACGATCGCAGCATTGCTGGCCTGGACATGCTCGCGTTGTGCCGCCGAAGTTTCAGCCGAACGGCTATTACGGTGGGTGATGCCGGGCCGCTCGCTGGCGGCGCGCGCCAACACGTGAGCATTCCGTACATGCATGGCGCTGTGTTTGCCCCGGCTGGTCGCGGTCTTGTCAGGGGTTGAAGCGATCGCGTCCGGCTCTGCACGCTCATGCGCAACAGCGGGCACTTCCGTCTCAGCACCCTTGGCATTGACCGGGATCGGTATGATCGAGGGCCCGCGGCCCATCGCGACATCGTCAGCGTTCGACGTAATCGTCGATGCCGCGACGGTCGGCGGCGGCTCCGCCGGTTTCACGTAGATGTAGTTATGGACGATATAGGCCCCGATCACCGACGCGGCGACGGACGGGAAAATGTTCAGGACAAACTTCGAAATGAAAGCGAGCATCGGCGACACTCCCCAAGGCCGTCCAGCGGACGACCTCCACCAAACCATGCTTTGGTGTCGGAGCTTTGGGGCCGATTGAGGGATCAATCGCGACAGATTGGTGGCAAACCAACGATCTGTCGCGCGTCGGTATTAGAAAGGCTCGATCCTGCCGAACCTCACATCGTCCTCAAAGACACGCCTTACGCCTTCAATTCGACCTCGAGGAAAACGATGGCGTCCTTGGTTTCGTTGAGCACGTCGTGCTCGACGCCGGCCTTGCGGAAATAGGACTTTCCGATGCGAAGCTGCGCGATCGAGCGCGTGCCATCCGGCGCAACGATGGTCATGTCGCTGTTGGTCACCGGGACAATGACGTAGTCCATCTCATGACGATGATGGCCGGTGGCGCTGCCCGGCGCCAGCCGCCACTCCGTGACACGAACTTCGTCGTTGTCGATCTGAACGTCGGATGTCGCAGCGATGGCCATGGGAACTCCTCTCAGTCTTACGGAACGAATGCCATGAACAAGAATACCGCAAACACCACCACATGAACCAGCCCGAACAGGATGTTGGTGCGTCCGTTGTCCGGCGTCAGCATGCTGATCAGAATCGTCATCGCCAGCAAAACCATTTCGCGCGCGCTGAGGCCGAGAACCAGATCCTTGGCGTATAGTTCGGCAGCGCCAGCGTGATGGTCGCGAGCACGATCAGCACGTTCGCGCGAAGAAAATGCGATAAAATCAAAATCCGCAGCGTTGTGCGCGCCGGGGAAGTACCCTCGCCGTGCCCACACGAGAAAACGGCCGGGACAAACCCGGCCGTTCGTATTCTCGTACCGCCTTCGATGAAGCGTCGTTACATCGCCTTGACGATGTTTTCCGTCATCTTCTTCGCGTCGCCTAGCAGCATCATGGTGTTGTCGCGATAGAACAGCGGATTGTCGATGCCGGCATAGCCCGACGCCAGCGAGCGCTTGATGAACATCACGGTGCCGGCCTTCCAGACCTGCAACACCGGCATACCGTAGATCGGCGAGGTCTTGTCTTCTTCCGCCGCCGGGTTGGTGACGTCGTTGGCGCCGATCACGAAGGCAACGTCGGCCTGCGCAAACTCCGAGTTGATGTCCTCAAGTTCGAACACCTCGTCGTAAGGCACGTTGGCTTCCGCCAGCAGCACGTTCATGTGGCCCGGCATGCGGCCCGCCACCGGATGAATGGCGTATTTGACCTCGACGCCTTCCTTCTTGAGGATGTCGGCCATTTCGCGGAGCGCATGCTGCGCCTGCGCCACAGCCATGCCGTAGCCCGGCACAATGATCACCTTCTGCGCGTTCTTCATGATGAAGGCCGCGTCGTCGGCCGAGCCGAGCTTGACCGGCTTCACCTCGCCGCCGCCACCGCCGCCCGCCGCGGCGGTCTCGCCGCCGAAGCCGCCGAGGATCACCGAAATGAACGAGCGGTTCATGGCGTGGCACATGATGTAGGACAGGATCGCGCCCGAGGAGCCGACCAGCGCGCCGGTGATGATCAGCGCCGAGTTGCCGAGCGTGAAGCCGATGCCCGCCGCCGCCCAACCCGAGTAAGAGTTGAGCATCGAGATCACCACCGGCATGTCGGCGCCGCCGATCGGGATGATCAGCAACGCGCCGAGCACCAGCGCGATCACGGTGATCAGCCAGAAGTCCAGCGCCGAGCCGGAATGCACCAACCCGTAGATGAAGAAGATCAGCGCCAGGCCGAGCACGATGTTGATGATATGCCGCGCCGGCAGGATGATCGGCGCACCCGACATGCGGCCTGACAGCTTGAGGAACGCGATCACCGAGCCGGTGAAGGTCAGCGCGCCGATGGCGACGCCGAGCGACATTTCGACGAGGCTCGCGCCGTGAATATGGCCCGGCGTGCCGATGCCAAAGGCTTCCGGCGCGTAGAATGCGCCCGCCGCCACCAGCACCGCCGCCATGCCGACCAGCGAGTGGAAGGCCGCGACCAATTCGGGCATCGCCGTCATCGGCACCCGCCGCGCGATCAGCGCGCCGATGCCGCCGCCGATGGCGATGCCGAGCACCACCAGCAGCCACGCCAGACCGTCCGCCGGCGGATGCGCCGCCAGCGTGGTGAGGATCGCGATCACCATACCGATCATGCCGAGCAGGTTGCCCTGACGGCTCGAGGCCGGACTCGAGAGTCCGCGTAGCGACAGGATGAACAGCACACCCGCGACGAGATACAATAATGCTGACAGATTGGCGTTCATCTCATGCCCCCGTTGTCATCGTCACCTTGAGGTGCACGCCGTTCACTTCTGCTTCTTCTTGTACATCGCCAGCATGCGCTGGGTGACGAGAAAGCCGCCGAAGATATTCACCGATGCGAAGATCAGCGCGATGAAGCCAAAGCCGCGCGCCCACAACGAGCCGCCATCGTTGCCGACCAGCGCCACGCCGACCGCGAGCAGCGCGCCGACGATGATCACCGAGGAAATCGCGTTGGTCACGCTCATCAGCGGCGTGTGCAGCGCGGGTGTCACCGACCACACCACGAAGTAGCCGACAAACACCGCGAGCACGAAGATCGACAGACGGAAAACGAACGGATCGACCATCTCAATGGCGTGCATGGCTTGAGCCCCTATGCTTTCGGCTGGAAGTTCGGATGGATGACCGCGCCGTCTTTCGTCAACGCCGTCGCCTTGACCAGTTCGTCATCCCAGTTGACGGCGAGCGCCTTGGTCGACTTGTCGATCATGGTTTCGATAAACGACAGCAGGTTCTTGGAGTAGAGGCTCGAGGCGGACGCCGCGACCCGCCCGGCGAGGTTCGGAATACCGACGATCTTGACGCTATCGACCTCGGTAGTCTGGCCGCTGACGACACCCTCAACGTTGCCACCGCGTTCGACCGCGAGATCGACCAGCACCGAACCAGGCTTCATCGACTTCACCATGTCGGCCGAGACCAGCCGCGGCGCGGGACGCCCCGGGATCAACGCCGTGGTGATGACGATGTCCTGCTTCTTGATGTGCTCGGCGGTGAGCGCGGCCTGCTTGGCCTGATACTCCTTGGACATTTCCTTGGCGTAGCCGCCCGCCGTCTGCGCGTTCTTGAACTCCTCGTCCTCGACCGCGAGGAACTTGGCGCCAAGCGATTCGACCTGCTCCTTGACCACAGGCCGCACGTCGGTCGCGGTCACCACCGCGCCGAGACGCTTGGCGGTGGCGATCGCCTGCAAGCCGGCGACGCCGACGCCCATCACGAAGACCTTGGCGGCCGGCACCGTGCCCGCCGCCGTCATCATCATCGGGAAGGCGCGGCCGAAGGCTTCCGCCGCCTCGATCACCGCGCGATAACCGGCGAGGTTGGCCTGCGACGACAGCACGTCCATCACCTGCGCGCGCGTGATGCGCGGCATCAATTCCATCGCGAACGCGGCGACGCCTGCATCCGCCATCGTCTTCAGCGCGGCGTCGTTGCCATAGGGATCCATGATGGCGACGACCAGCGCGCCCTTCTTGTAGCGCGTGACTTCGCTGGTTTCCGGGCGCTTCACCTTGACGACGATGTCGGCGTCCTTGACCGCATCGGCGCTGATCGCAGCACCGGCCGCTTCGTAGTCGGAATCCAGAAGACCGGATTTAAGTCCGGCGCCCGGCTCGACCGCGACTTCCGCGCCCAACGCCTTGAACTTTTTCACCGTGTCCGGCGTCGCCCCGACGCGCGGCTCTGCCGCGTCGATCTCCTTCGCCACACCAATCTTCATAAAGCCTCCGGCGACACGCGATGCATTAGGTGAAATAAACGGCGGCGCTGGCCCGCATGGGCAGCGCCCAAATGCCGTCAGACCAGGAAGATTGCCATCAGGATCAGGACGATAACGACGGCGATCGTTCCGTACTTTACCAACCCGATGAAGAAATTATAGGTCGCTTCATGTTCGGCGTAATCGTTGCCGTCGGCAGTTGAGTAGGCGACTTCGCTATGGTCGGACATTCATCCCTCCAGTCCAATTCGACAATTGCGTTGCCATTAGCGCAATCGGCATGGGAGAGCAACGGCGGCCATCCGTTCCGCAAGAGTTGCGCCCAATTCCACGGATTTTGCCATCTGTCCCGTCTCCTTCGTGGCAGGATTTTCTCCAGCCCCGCATACCCACGCAAGACGGACCTCCGTACAGGGGCGTGTCATGCAACGGGTAACGTTGTGTGGACCGGTCGTGGGGGCGATGGGATGTCCGGTTTGAACCCGGCGATTATCCCATCGCCTCCAGTTCGTCGATCATCCCGGCGATGACCGAGAGGCCACCGTCCCAGAATTTCGGGTCGCGGGCATCGAGGCCGAACGGCTTGAGCAGTTCGGAATAATGCTTGGTGCCGCCCGCCGACAGCATGTCGAGATATCGCCCGGCAAATCCCTCGGCGGCATTCTCGTAGACCGCATAGAGTGAGTTCACCAGACAGTCGCCAAACGCGTAGGCATAGACATAGAACGGCGAGTGGATGAAGTGCGGGATATACATCCAGAAATTCTCGTAACCCGGCTTGATCTCGATCGCGGGCCCTAGACTTTCGCCCTGCACGCCGAGCCAGAGCTGACCTAGGCGCTCGGCGGTCAGTTCGCCGTTCTTGCGTTCGGTATGCACGGCGCGCTCGAACGAATAGAACGCTATCTGGCGCACCACCGTGTTGATCATGTCCTCGACCTTGCCGGCGAGCAGCGCCTGCCGCTGCTTGGCATCCTTGGTCTGGCCGAGCAGCCGCTTGAAGGTGAGCATTTCGCCGAACACGCTGGCGGTCTCGGCCAATGTCAGTGGCGTCGGCGCCATCAGCGCGCCGTTCTTCGCCGCCAGCACCTGATGTACGCCGTGGCCGAGTTCGTGCGCCAGCGTCATCACGTCACGGGGCTTGCCCTGATAATTCATCAGCACATAGGGGTGCGCGGACGGTGTGGTCGGGTGCGAGAACGCGCCCGGCGCCTTGCCCGGACGCACCGGCGCGTCGATCCAGCGATCGTCGAAGAAGCGTTCGGCGATCCGCGCCATCTCCGGCGAAAACGCGCCATAGGCGGTCAACACCGTCTTGCGCGCATCCGGCCACGAAATGCGGCCGGTCGCCGCGAACGGCAGCGGCGCGTTGCGGTCCCAGTGCGCCAGCTTCTTCTTTTTGAACCAGCCGGCCTTCAGCGCGTAATAGCGATGCGACAGCCGCGGATAGGCGGCGCGCACCGAGGCCACCAGCGCATCCACCACCTCGCCTTCGACACGGTTGGCGAGATGTCGTGAATCCGCGACGTCCTTGAAGCCGCGCCAACGGTCGGCAATTTCCTTGTCCTTGGCGAGCGTGTTGGTGACCAAGGCGAAGGTGCGCTCGTTGGCCTTGAAGGTTTTCGCCAGGGCCTGCCCTGCCGCCTTGCGCTTCTCCGGCGAGCGATCCTGCAACAGGCTCAGCGTCGGCTCGATCGCCAATTCCTTGCCGCCGACCTTGAACCGCAGCGCAGAGATGGTCTGGTCGAACAGCCTGTTCCACGCAGAATATCCGCTGACCGATTTTTCGTGGAAGAGCTGCTCGACGCGATCCTCGAGTTGATAGGGCTTGTCCTTACGGCTGTCCTCGATCCACGGCCGATAGTGCGCCAGTTCCGGCACCTGCATCGCGTGCTCGATCACCGCGTCGTCGATGCGGTTCAATTCCAGTGCGAAGAACAGCAGATTGACCGACGCGGCGGTGAGACGCTCCGAGACGTCGCCGTAGAATTTCGAGATCGCCGGATCGACGCTGTCGCCGGCGTGAATCAGTCCGGCGTAGGAGCCGAGCCGGCCGGCGAGATCATCGATCGCCTCGTAACGGCGCACCGCTTCCGCGAGCCACTTGCCGCCGTCCGGCCGTGCGGTTTCCTCAGCCAACCTGCCCCTGTAGTCGCTGGCGAAGACCGCGCAGTCCTTGTCGAGAGCGTCGAGATCGCGCGCCACCTCCGGCGCATCGATTCCGGCATAGAGATCGGTCAGATTCCATTCCGGCAGCTTGCCGAGTCCCGACGCGGCCTCGGCTTTGCTCTTGGCCTTCGCTGAAGTCTTCGACGGCGCGGCCTTGGACGCGCTTTTGGCTTTCGCGGGCCGTGATTTCGCCGCGCTGGTGGTGCGCCGGGGAGCTGGTTTGCGGAGGGTCGAGGAAGGACGCGAGGCCATGAAATTCAATCCGTCAGGTGTGCCGAATCCGGAGGTTGGCTTTTTTGTAACTGTCTCGCAAGACGGCACGAAGAAGCGGCATCCTGATGACAATTCTTAAGAGCCCGTTAATCGGCATCGGGGAGAGTGCCCCGATTCGAAACACATAATTGTTCCGTGCGGGGAGTACCATGGCTGCAACCATTTTGATCGCCGATGACGACGCCGTGCAGCGCCGTCTCGTAGAGAACATGGTGCAGCGGGGCGGCTACGAGGCCGTGGTGGTCGACTCAGGCGACGCCGCGCTGGCGCGGCTGACCGATCCGGACGCAACCCCGATCGACGCCGTGGTGCTCGATTTGGTGATGCCCGGCCTCGACGGCATGGGCGTCCTCAGCGGCATGCGCGAGGCTGGCTTGAATACTCCCGTCATCGTCCAGACCGCCCATGGCGGCATCGACAACGTGGTCTCGGCGATGCGCGCCGGAGCCCACGATTTCGTGGTCAAGCCGGTCGGCGCCGAACGCTTGCATGTGTCCTTGCGCAACGCGCTTAACACCAGCGCGCTGAAGGGCGAACTGCAACGCATCAGGCACAGCCGCGAAGGCAAACTGACCTTCGCCGATATCGTCACCCGCAACGAGGCCATGGCCGCCGTGCTGCGCACGGCGCGCAAGGCGGCCGCCTCGACCATCCCGGTGCTGATCGAAGGCGAATCCGGCGTCGGCAAGGAATTGATGGCCCGCGCCATCCACGGCAGCGGTGAACGCGCCAGCAAGCCTTTCATTGCGGTCAACTGCGGCGCGATCCCGGATAATCTGGTGGAATCGATCTTGTTCGGCCACGAGAAAGGCGCGTTCACCGGCGCCACCGAGCGCCACACCGGCAAATTCGTCGAAGCCTCCGGTGGCACGCTATTTCTCGATGAAGTCAGCGAATTGCCGCTCAACGCTCAGGTAAAGCTGTTGCGCGCCTTGCAGGAAGGCACCGTAGAGGCCGTCGGAGGCCGCCGCCCGGTCAAGGTCGACGTGCGGATCATCTCGGCGACCAACCGCAAACTGCTCGATCAGGTCAAAGCCGGCCATTTCCGGGAGGATCTGTTCTACCGCCTGCATGTGCTGCCGTTTACCGTGCCGCCGCTGCGCAGCCGGCGCGAGGACATTGCACATCTGGTGCGACACTTCCTGGCGCGGTTCTGCGCCGAGGAAAATCGCGTCATTACTGGCGTCAGCGGCGAAGCCATGACCCGGCTGACTCAACTCGACTGGCCCGGCAATATCCGGCAACTGGAAAACACGATCTACCGCGCCGTAGTGCTGAGCGAGACCGATCAACTCGGACTCGCGGATTTTCCCCAGCTGGCCGCGCCGTTGCTCGACACTCTCGATTATTCCGAGGAACCGCTGACGATCGAACCGGCTTTCCATTCGACCGCGCCGGCATTGGCGGGTAATGACATACCCATTGCACCGCTACCAAACGGCTCTCTCGCCATGCTGACGGATGCCGGTGAGATGCGCCCGCTGGAAGAGATCGAGAACGAAGTCATCCGTTTCGCGATCGCGCACTATCGCGGCCAGATGTCCGAGGTGGCGCGCCGTCTGAAGATCGGGCGATCGACGCTCTATCGGAAACTCGACGACGCGGCGGCAGCCGACGCGATGGAATCGTCAAAGAACCGATAAAGCGATCCGCAACGCCGTAAACGCGAAGCGTGGCACGGATGTCACACACAGTTGGCATCTGACAAACGTTGGACGTCGATTGAACCGTTGCGGTCCGGTGACATACACACGCAAAAGTGACCAGTCGGCCACGCGCACGTTGCAAACGATCGGTTTCCCGGTCAGTTTGTCGTGAACCATTCGGTGGCACGCTGGTTGCTTAAGCGCCATGCGTGTATCCTGCGGATGAATCGTGGCGTGCCCGCGCTGTGTTGCATTTCGCGGGGCTTTTTGTTCGCGGAACCATATGCAAGGAACCGCGCATCCAGCCGCAGTGTTACGTTGCGGACAGTCGAAGTGACGGCGTGGGGCGGCGCGAGCCGACGACGTTGACACTTTGGCAAAGTTGACACTTTGGCAAAGGTGCCATGACACGCTGCGCGCACTTGAGAGCAGAACTGTTCTAAACGTTGAACAGTTTCGCCGAGAGATAGAGCGAAAGGTTAGAGGAATGCGGAAGGACTCGACTGGCCGACATGCAATGAGCCGTGGTGGATTTGACCGCGTGCTGATGGCCGTGGCGGCGACATTCCTGACGGTTTCGGCCTCGAACGCATTCGCGCAGACCGCCCCGGCGCAAAACAATGCCGCCGAACTGGCGATCGATGCCGCGGTTCCCGTACCCGACACCAGCATCGTGCCGCCGCCCACCGCCGCCGATATCGCCGCGACGCCATCGAATGCGGCAGCAAGCACCTCCGCCTCTCCCGCATCGGCCGACAAGACCGAAACCACCGCGAGCACAACGTCCGCGACCGCACCGGCGGCCAGCGTGACGGCGCCTGCCGCTCCGTCCGACACCGCCCAGCAGGCCAAGGAGCCGGCTGCCGCTCCCGCCGCCGAAGCCCCCGCGAAGACCGCCAGCAAGGTCGCTCCGGCCGATCAACCGGTCGCCGAAAAGCTGCGCGACACGCTGCAAACCCAGGCCGCAAAATTCTTCGATCGCAAGAACGAACGCGCCGCCGTGGAGAAGTTCTACGCCGCGCGCGATTACGCGCCGCTGTGGACCGAGGGCGGCGCCCTCACCGCACGGGCCAAGAGCGTCGTGTCGCGCCTTAACGATGCCGCCGCCGACGGCCTCAACCCGGCCGAATATCCGGTGCCCAATTTCGGCACCGCGACCGGCCCCGATGCCTTGGCGGAAGCCGACCTCAAGCTGACCGCCAGCATGCTGGACTACGCACGTCAGGCGCAGAGCGGCCAGATGCACTGGTCGCAGGTCAGCGCCGACATTCAATATCCAGAACACCCGGTCGATCCCAACGAGGTGCTTGCCAACGTCTCGGCGGCGAAGGACGCCTCAGTAGCGCTGCAAGCCTATAACCCGCCGCAAAAGCTCTACAAGGAACTGCGCACCAAGCTCGCCGAATTGCGCGGCCAGTCCGAAGGTCCGGTGACGCTGCTGCCGGAAGGTCCGAAGCTCTCGCTTGCCCGAAAGACCAAGAAGAATCCGCATCCGGTCGCGATGGAAGATGACCGCGTGCCGCAACTGCGCGCCAAGCTCGGCGTCACCGAAAATCCCGACGATACCCACTATGACGCCACCGTCGCCGCGGCTGTCCGCAAATTTCAGGCTCATGCCGGCCTGAAGGCGACCGGCGTGCTCGACGACCACACCGTGAAGGCCATCAACAGCCCGAAGCGGGATCGCGAGATCGATACCATTATCGTCAACATGGAGCGCTGGCGCTGGTTGCCGCGCCAGCTCGGCGCGCCGTCGCTCGGCAATGCCTATGCCATCCTCAACATTCCGGATTTCACCCTGAAGGTGATGCACAACGGCGCTGAGGTCTGGAAGACCCGCGTGGTGGTCGGCAAGCCGGGCAAGCACGCCACGCCGCTCCTGACCGAGACGATGAAATACATTACGGTCAACCCGACCTGGAACGTGCCGCCGTCGATCATCAACAACGAGTACCTGCCGGCCTTGCAGCAGGACCCGACCGTGCTCGACCGCATGGGGCTGAAGCTGCAACAGAACCGCGACGGCACCATCCACATTTCGCAGCCGCCGGGCGAACGCAACGCGCTGGGCCGCATTCGCTTCAACTTCCCGAACAAGTTCCTGGTGTATCAGCACGACACGCCGGACAAGAACCTGTTCTCGCGTGACGTCCGCGCATTCAGCCACGGCTGCATGCGAGTGCAGAACCCCGATCAATATGCGGCGGTGCTGCTGAACATCGCGATGCCGAACGAGCATTACACGCCGGAGAAAATCCGCTCGATGTACGGCAACAGCGAACGCGACATCAAGTTCGCGACGCCGATCCCGGTGAACATCACCTACCAGACCGCGTTCGTCGACGATGCCGGCAAGCTGCATACCCGCAGCGACATCTACGGGCGCGACTCGGCCATGCTGGCGCTGCTGCGCAACAGCAAGAACAAGAACCTCGAAGCGGTGGTGGCTCACGCCCAGCCGAACTACTCGCGGCCACGAGCCCAGCTCCCGGTCGCGGCGAACGACCGCGGCGGGTTCGGCTATGACAGCGGACCGAATTTCTTCGAGCGGCTGTTCGGCATCCCCACCCAGGCCCCGCCGCCGGCCGCCGAATATGGTCAGCGCCGGAGAATTTATCGCTAGGCCAGATTCGCTTCGATTGAACGAAATTTATCTGCAATATCAACGGGCTCCGTCGTAATGGCGGGGCCCGTTCCGTTAACCATTGTCCACCTCGCCGCTGGGCGCGGGCTATTTTTTGCCATACTCGCTGGGCTAGGTTTCTTTCTTCAATCCGAATTGGGGGTAAATCTCGATTAACCCTCCTGATTTAAGCCTCGTTATCCCTCTTTCGCTGCATGGGGTTGCGAAAGGGTTTTGACTGAACGTCCTCTGGGTGGGCTCATTCGTGCCGGTCGGTTTTGCACGCGTTTTCAAATCGCTGACCTTGTCACGCGCCGGCTACGGCGTTGGCCTGACGTCGCTGTTGCTTCTCGCCGGCGCCGGTTCGGTCCATGACGCCACCGCGTCCCGCGAAACCCGCACGCTGTCGTTCCACCACACCCATTCCGGCGAAGACCTGACCGTCACCTACAAGCGCAACGGCCGCTACGACGAGGCCGCGCTGAAGCAGCTCAATCATTTCCTGCGCGACTGGCGAAACCAGGCGCAGACCACGATGGACCCGCACCTGTTCGACATTTTGTGGGAAGTCTATCGTGACGTCGACGGCAAGAAGCCGATCCAGATCATTTCGTCCTACCGCTCCCCCGCCACCAATTCCATGCTTCGCCGCCGCTCCGCCCACACCGGCGTCGCGCGCCACAGCCAGCACATGCTCGGCCGCGCCATGGACTTCTTCATTCCCGGCGTGCCGCTGGAGCAAATCCGTTTCGCCGGGCTCCGCCTGCAACGCGGCGGCGTCGGCTTCTACCCGACTTCCGGATCGCCGTTCGTCCACCTCGACACCGGCAGCATCCGTCACTGGCCGCGGATGACCTACGATCAACTCGCGCGCGTCTTCCCCAACGGCCGTACCGTACATGTGCCGTCCAACGGCAAGCCGTTGCCCGGCTACCAACTGGCGCTCGCCGACGTCCAGAAGCGCGGTCAGGGCGACGACAGCTTCTCATTCGCGAAGCCCAAGAGCCTGCTCGCATCGCTATTCAAGTCGAAGTCCAATGACGAGGATGACGAGGCACCGGCTAGCAACGCATCTTCTGGCAACGCCCCCACCGCCCAGCCTGCACCGGCTCCCGTCGTAACCGCGGCCGCCATTCCGGCCGAACCCGTGCCGCTGCCGCGCCCCAAGCCCGTCATTGCAGCGAGCTACCAGGTCGCCTCGGCCGACAACGTCGTCCCGGCGCCCACGCCCGCCAGGCAGGAAACGGTGGCCAGCACCGAACCTAAATTCAGGACGCCGGCCGATATCATCAATTCACGCGGCTTCTGGGGCGACACGCCGCCGACCAAGCCAAAGCAGGCGACGCCGGCGCAGGTCGCCGCCATCAGCGCGCGGCAGGCACTCTCCAACGCCGTCGATCCGCAGCCGACCGCCAGCATCGACCACGCTTTCCATGCTCTCGCCTTCGCGCCGGTACCCTCGCCGCTTGATCGCGCCCATATCGTCGCGGCCAGCGCGCCGATTCCACGCCATCTGCGACCGCGCCCGGCCAAGCACAGTCCGATGTCCGTCAACGACGTGACGACCGTGGTGGCGAAAGGCCATCAGGGCCGCGATGGCCGGATTACGGTCTCGACGCGGCTGGCGTCCGCCGCCAAGGGCGACACCGTCTGGATGCGCGCGATGATCCTGTCGCCGAGCGCAACCACGGCGATGTCCTCGACCGTGTTTGGCGAGCCGGACATGACGGCGATGCGGGTTCACTTCGTCAAGCCGCAAACCACCGTCGCGGCGAATTTCTCCAGCGACCCGCAGCCCGGCATGGTCTGCGACCGCTTCACCGGCGCGGCCGTCGCCACCGTCCCGACGGTGACCTTCCAAACCGCCGCGCTGCGTTAGAATTTCCTGAAGCTAACGTTGTGAGCATTGCTCACGCGCAGAGTTGATCCGCGCGTCCGCCCGTTGTGTCTAAAAGAAGTGGATTAGCTCAGAGCATCCCCAGCGCCTGGAGATAGGTCTCCAGAATGGTTTCCTGCTCGGCGCGTTCGTTGGCGTCCTGCTTGCGCATCCGCACGATGGTGCGCAGCGCCTTGACGTCGTAGCCATTGCCCTTGGCCTCGGCATAGACATCGCGGATGTCGTCGGAGATGGCCTTCTTCTCTTCTTCCAGCCGCTCGATACGCTCGATGATGGCCTTGAGCTGATCCTTGGCAAAGCGGGTCGCGGGCTCGTCCTGGACGGCGGCAGCGGTGGCCATCGTGCACTCCTACTGAACTGAAAATGAATCGGCGGGGGCCGGAAGCGGCACCGCATTGTCGGGCGACACTCAAGACTGATGCGCCTTTCGTCAAGGCAGCATCCGGCTCATCCACAGCGGCCCCACAGAAGAAAAAACGGCGTGACCGTGCGCGCCGCTATTGTGTTGCCTCAGTGGCCGCTTTGCGCCTTGGCCATCGCGGCCAGCTGTTCCGGCGTGGCACTGCCCTGATATTTTTCCTTCCAGGTTTCGTACGGCATCCCGTAGACCGCCTCGCGGCTTTCGTCCTTGCTCAGCGCGACGCCCTTGGCGTCGGCAGCTTCCTTCATCCAGTTGGACAGGCAGTTGCGGCAGAACCCGGCGAGATTCATCAGGTCGATGTTCTGCACGTCGGTTCGCTCGCGCAGATGGGCCACCAGGCGGCGAAATACGGCAGCTTCCAGTTCGGTGGTGGTTTTCTTGTCGATCGCCATGGCGCAACTCTCATCGTTAAGTCCCGGGACGTTAACCCAAAATGGGGCCCCTCACAGATTTTTCCACCTCGATGTGCAAAAAGCCACATCACGCGTAGGCGCGTGCCGGCATTCGGCCGCGCTGTCCCGGTCACCATCGGTTGAGCCGGCGTCGTTGGAGCGCGCCAAATCGCCAATGCTTTGCTATAGCTGGACTGGATGACCCGAGACGATTCTCCGTACCGCCGTATTTTGCGCCGCCTGCGCGCCGCCATCCCGATGTGCGCCATTGCGCTTGCCGCGATGTGCTGGTCGATTGCGCCCGCGCATGCGGACTTCCGGCTCTGCAACAACACCTCCAGCCGCGTCGGCATCGCGCTCGGCTACAAAGATGCCGAGGGGTGGGTCACGGAAGGCTGGTGGAACGTGTCGTCGCGCAGTTGCGAAACCCTGCTAAGGGGAACGCTGATCGCGCGGTACTATTACATCTACGCTCTCGATTACGACCGCGGCGGCGAATGGTCGGGTCAGGCTTTCATGTGTTCACGCGACAAGGAATTCACCATCCGGGGGACCGAGAACTGCCTGGCGCGCGGCTTTGACCGCACCGGCTTTTTCGAAGTCGACACTGGCGAACAACGCTCATGGACCGTCCAATTGACCGAAGCCGGCCAACAGAACCCCAACGGCGCACCGCCCGGCCCGCTGCCGGGATTGCCGAACGCCCCGCACACCACGACGCCGGGCGGCCCCGGCTTGCCGCCAGCGACGCTGCCCGGGACCAAGCAATGAGACGCCTGCGCCGCATCAAGATTCTTGCCACGCTCGGCCCCGCCTCCTCTGACAGCACCATGATCCGGCGGCTGTTCGAAGCCGGCGCCGATGTGTTCCGCATCAACATGAGCCACACACCGCACGACAAGATGCGTGAGTTGGTCAACACCATCCGCAATGTCGAAAGCAGCTACGGCCGCCCGATCGGCATTCTGGTCGACCTTCAAGGCCCGAAGCTGCGCCTGGGCTCGTTCGCCGACGGCGCGATTCAGCTTCACAATGGCGCGCGCTTCACACTCGACTCCAGCAAGGAGCCCGGCGACGCCACGCGGGTTCAATTGCCGCATCCGGAAATTCTCGCCGCGCTAAAGCCAGGCCACGCGCTGTTGCTCGACGACGGCAAGGTGCGTCTGATCGTCGAGGAGGCCGCGCCGGACCACGCCGTCACTCGCGTCGTGATCGGCGGCAAGATGTCGGACCGCAAGGGCGTCAGCCTGCCGGACACCGATCTGCCGATGTCGGCGATGACGCCGAAAGACCGCGCCGATCTCGAAGCCGCGCTGGTCGCCGGCATCGACTGGGTGGCGCTGTCCTTCGTGCAGCGCGCCGAGGACGTAATCGAGGCCAAGAAGCTGATCCGTGGCCGCGCCTCGGTGATGGCCAAGATCGAGAAGCCGCAGGCGATCGAACGCCTCGCCGACATCATGGAAGTGTCCGACGCGCTGATGGTGGCGCGCGGCGATCTCGGCGTCGAACTGCCGGTCGAGCGCGTGCCGAGCCTGCAGAAACAAATGACGCGCATGGCGCGCAAGGCCGGCAAGCCGGTGGTGGTGGCGACGCAAATGCTGGAGTCGATGATCCAGTCGCCGGTGCCGACTCGCGCGGAAGTGTCCGACGTCGCGACCGCGGTCTATGAAGGCGCCGACGCCATCATGCTGTCGGCGGAATCGGCGGCCGGCAAATTTCCGGTGGAAGCGGTCTCCACCATGAACCGCATCGGCGAGGAGGTCGAACGCGATCCGACCTACCGCGGCGTGCTGACCGCGCAGCGGCCCGAGCCGGAAGCCACCATCGGCGATGCCATCGCCGACGCCGCACGGCAGATCGCCGAGACGCTCGAACTCTCCGCCATCATCTGCTGGACCAGTTCGGGCTCCACCGGTCTGCGCGTCGCGCGCGAACGTCCGAAGCCGCCGGTGGTGGCGATCACGCCAAGCCTCGCTACCGGACGCAAGCTTTCGCTGGTGTGGGGCGTGCATTGCGTCGTGGCGGAGGACGCCCACGATCAGGACGACATGGTGGACCGCGCCGGCAGCATTGCGTTTCGCGACGGCTTCGCCAAAGCCGGCCAGCGCGTCATCATCGTCGCCGGCGTTCCGCTCGGCACACCGGGCGCGACCAACATGCTCCGCATCGCCTATGTCGGCCCGAACAGCGACGCAACGCTATAACGCACCGTCGCGGCGCATACCTCTCTCCTTCATCTGAACGCTTGCGAAGCATTCACGGCAGGATCATGCTGCCTGAACTCTAAGCGGCTTCGAACTGCTGGCTTCCTGTCCGGTCGTCAGTGTCGAGGTTGAAAGCGGGCGCGCGCCGGCATCCGGCCTCTGCCCGTCAAAAATGGACTGTGCGTCCAACAAGGAGGAGCGTCATGCTCAACAGACGTCGTTTGCTCACGGGCACCGCCGCGACCGCCGCCACGCTCGGCGCCGGCTCGCTTCTCGGCTCAGTCAGCGCCTTCGCCAAAACCGTCACGCTGCCGTTCGAGAACGGCGAGCGGCCGATGGCGAAGTATCCGCAGAAGCGGCCGTTGATCTTGCAGACCAGTCGCCCGCCGCAGTTGGAAACGCCGTTCTCCGTCTACAACGAGGGCGTCATCACCCCGAACGACGCATTCTTCGTGCGCTATCATCTCGCCGATATTCCGCTCGAGATCGATCCCGCGAAATTCACCATCGAGGTGAAGGGCAAGGTCGACAAGCCGCTCAAGCTGTCGCTGGCTGATCTCAAGAAGATGCCCGCCAAGGAAATCGTCGCGGTGACGCAATGCTCCGGCAACAGCCGCGGCTTCTCGACGCCGCGCGTCGCCGGCGGGCAGTCCGGCAACGGCGCCATGGGCAATGCGCGCTGGAAGGGCGTGCCGCTCAAGACCGTGCTGGAGAAGGCCGGCGTTCAGTCTGGCGCCAAGCAGGTGGTGTTCGGCGGCCTCGACGGCCCGGTGAGCGACAAGACGCCGGACTTCGCCAAGGCGCTCGACCTCGATCACGCCCGCGACGGCGAGGTGATGCTGGCCTATTCGATGAACGGCGAGAACTTGCCGATGCTCAACGGCTTTCCAGTGCGTCTCGTGGTGCCGGGCTATTACGGCACCTACTGGGTCAAGCACCTCAACGAAATCACCGTCATCGACAGCGTCTACGATAATTTCTGGATGAAGACCGCCTATCGCATTCCCGACAACGACTGCAATTGCGTCGAGCCGGGCACCGCGCCGAAGGCGACCGTCCCGATCAACCGCTTCACGGTACGTTCGTTCATCACCAACGTACAGGACGGCGCTAAGGTGAAGGCAGGCGAAACCCGTCTGAAAGGTATCGCCTTCGACGGCGGCAAGGGCATCAAGGAGGTCGTGGTCTCGATCGACGGCGGCAAGACCTGGCTGCCGACTAAGCTCGGCAAGAATCTCGGAAACTACTCGTTCCGCGAATGGCATACCACCGTCAAACTGCCGGCGGGCGCTCACGAGTTGAAGGTGCGCGCCACCAGCAACGACGGCAAGACGCAGCCGATGCAGGCGCTGTGGAATCCGGCCGGCTATCTGCGCAACGTCGTCGAAACCGTCCGCGTCACCGCAGCCTGAGGAGAACGATTATGAAAGCAACGATGCGCCTCGCTGCCGCTGCCCTCACGCTCGCGGCCGGCATGGGCCTTACCGCCATGGCTCAGGCCAAACCGCTCAAGATCACGCTGCCGGACGAGACCGCGGCCTTCAAGCCGGGTACCAACCGCGACGTAGTGATGAATAACTGCACGGCGTGCCACTCATCGGACTACATCCAGACCCAGCCGCGCGGTCCGAAATTCAAGAAGGATTTCTGGACCGCCGAGGTCAACAAGATGATCAAGGTCTACGGCGCGCCGATCGAGGAAGGCGATATTCCGAAGATCGTCGAGTATCTAACGGAGAATTATTAGGGTCGACCTACACAACACCATCCGTCATGCCCGGGCCTGTCCCGGGCATCCACGTCTTAACGACATTACCGCAATGAAGACGTAGATGGCCGGGTCAAGCCCGGCCATGACGAAGACCGCTAATTTGATTGTCATCGCGAATGACGTTCAGATTGCTACCCCGCCGCACGGCGTTGCGATGACGGCGGCATCTCGATCTCTACCGGCACCGGCGACTGCAACAGGATCGTCTGGCTGTTGCTGGCGATCTCGATGCTGTTTTCCTGGAAGCGGAGCTTCATGCGGCGGTTGAATTCGCGCTGCACCGGCCAGCGTCCGCCATGGGTGCAGCGGATTTGCCCGACGAGCGTGGCCATCATGCCATCGACCTTGTCGACGCCCCACAATTCGAGATCGCTGCGGATCAGCGGCTTGTATTCGGCCTCCTCGCGCATCTCCTTGACGATGTCCTTCAGCAACTGGCCGACCTGATCAGTGTCTTCCTTGTAGGAGACACTGACATTGACCGACGCGTTGCCGGCGCCACGGCTGGCGTTGGTGACGCTGGTCACCGCGCTGAACGGCACGATGTGCACCGAGCCGTCGCTGGCGCGCAGCCGGATGGTGCGGATGGAGACGTTCTCCACGGTGCCGGACAATCCTGACACGGTAACAAAATCACCGACCTGCACCACGTTTTCCAGCAGCAGGAACAGCCCGGTGATCAGGTCCTGCACCAATTTCTGCGAGCCGAAGCCGACCGCGATACCGACGATGCCGGCGCCGGCAAGCAGCGGCGCGATATTGACCCCGATCTCGCTGAGCGCAGTCAGCGCCACCACCGCGAGGATGACGCACAATAAAGCGGTCCGCAGCATTGGTTGGAAGGTGCGCAGCCGCGCCGCGCGCGCCGCGTGGCCATCGCGGGTCAGCGCCGCCAGTTGGTGATCCATCAGCGCGTTGAGCGCTTCCCAGATCGCGACCGCAATCACCACCGCAATGCCAATGGTCACGACGGCCGACAGAAGACGGCTGCCGATCTGGCCACCATAGAACCACACCACGGTATCGACGCCCCACACTTGCAGCAGCGCGACGACGGCGAGCCCCGCAACGACCCACGACGCGACGCGGCGTAACAGCGGCAGATAGCGGTTCGCCCGCGTCTCCAATCCGGGAAAGCGTTGCAGAATGTCGGCATTGATACGGAAGCCGCGATCGATCAGGCTGAGCAGCACGATCAGCAAGAGCCGCGCCACCACGATCACCGCGACGGTGCCGGCGACGTATTGCAGCAGCAGCGTATAGCCGTCGCGAATGTTCAACGCCCACACCACCCACAGCGCCATCACAATGAAGATCGCGAAGTAATGCCACAGGCCGGCGACGCGGTTGCGCGTCGTCGCGAAAGCACCCTTCTGATCGCGCTTGGCACGGATGATCCGCGCCACCGGCGCACGGCATTGCAGGATGACGACAACCACCAGCAGATGGACGGCGAGCATCACCAGACGTACCAGCGCGAAATAGCCGACACGATGCAGGCCGAGCAGCAGCGCGATGTTGGCGAAGGCGATGCCAGCGACGGCGACCGTGACGATGCGCCGGGTCCAGACCTCGACATAAGCGGCGGTGTCTTCCCGCGTCGAGAACACGCCGAGCGGCCCGACCAGCGCCCTCACCGCGCAGACCAAGCCGCGACACAGCGCGTAGGCATTGATGATGGCCAGGATCACCAGTCGCGTGGTGGTGACGTCGCCGATCTGGGTGCCCAGCATCAGCGAAGCGACCGCGACGAACGCCAGCACCGGCACCAGTTCCAGCGCCAGCCGTGCCAGCACGTAAGGCAGGCGCAACAGCGACTGCCAGGCGCGCGCCAGTTTCAGCCGGCGTCGGTTCTTGCCGGATTCCGGCGTGAGATCCTCGGCGGATGACGGCGGATCGGAGACCGTCACTTCCGGCGTAGGCGCCTTGACGACACGCGGAATGCGCGCTTCGAGTGCACGCAGCGGCCGCCGCATCGCCCACCAGACCAGCCACTCCACCGCGAACGCGCCGCCGAACACCAGCACGAACTTCCAGGCGATATCGATCAGCAGGTTGTAGTAGTAGGGATTGGTGGTGGTTTGGACCACCCAGTACCACAGCGCCGGGAAATGCGTGACGCTGCGGGCGGCCCATGTCACCTCGCGCGTCGCATCCGCAACCCAGCCGGAAATCGTCAGCAGCAATTGCGCGCCGAGGCTATCGGCATTGAGCGTCGGCAACGCCGGCTTCTCGGCGGCGGCGTCAGGCTTGGCAGCAGGCGGGGCGGCATCCGGAGGGCTCGCCGCCGGCGCATTCGCGGGCGCGCTTTTCGCATCCGTCGGTGCTGTCTTGTTATTTGCCGGCGCGGTCTTGGCGATGGCGCGCAGCGTGTCGATCATCTGCGCGCGCTTGGCATCGTCCTGCAATGTCTCAAGCGCGCGGCGTGCCTGCTCCGGCGTCAACGCCTCGCTTGAAGCCTGCGCGGCACCGGCGTGCACAGGAGCCGCGCCTTTCTGAGCCAGCGCCGGGCCTGCGACCAGCAACAGCCCGGCAACGATGAGAGGCAAAACCTTTCGCAACACGAAAGCTCCTTTGCGACAGCCAAATGCTTCGCGATTGAAAAATACGCCGGACGATCCCCGCAAGCAGGCGCTGTCTTGATACGCGATTCCGGCATGAACAGGGCGTTTCGACCGCCGCACGCAACATCACATGCCGCAATCAGATATCGCGACCCTCGACCTTTTCGGTCAGCGTCTTGACCAGATCGGGAATCTTATCGAGGTGCGGATTGATCGCCAGCGCCTTCCGGAAGGCATCCAGCGCACGCTTGTCGTCGCCGAGATCGCGCATGATCATGCCGAGCCCGGCCAGTGCCCCGAAGTGACGCGGCTCGCGCGCCAGCACCTGCTCGATATCGCGCAGGGCGTGATCGTAATCATCCTTGAGATAGTAGACCGTCGCCCGCCGATTCCACGCTTCGATGTAGTCGGGACGCAGTTTCACGATGGCATCAAGCAATTCGAGCGCGACATCGAGCTGTTTGGCGTCGACAGCAGCCTTCGCCCGCACCATCAGCAATTGCGCTGTGTCGCTCGGCGTCGCGATCCACTGCGCCCAGATCCGCGCCTCGACATGCTTGGCACTGGCTTCATCGGGTGCCGCCTTCAGCGCGCCAAACAGGAAATCCAGTCCACGCGTGCGATCGGCCTTGATGGTGGGCAGCTTGGACGGCGGCTCCGGCGGCTTTTCCAGTTGCCGGTTGAGCGGCTTCTCCGGCGCGGGCCGTATCTCCTGCGCCTGACCGGCGACGGGCACCGCCGCAAGCATCAGCGCGGCCACGACACCGCGACCGGCGTGGGCGGCAACTGGGAATCGCAAAATCGCTTTCACGGCCATGGCGTTAGTCTAGCCATGAGTTATGGCGCTGAAAAGACGACAAAGCCGCCCGGCGAACCATGCGCCGAGCGGCTGAGTCTTCAAAATCGAGGAAAGCGGCTTGGGCGGCCCGCGCCGACCGAAGCCAGGATTCTTAGCCCTGGCGCGCCTTGAAGCGGCGCTGCACCTTGTTGATCACGTAGACGCGACCCTTGCGGCGCACGAGGCGGTTGTTGCGGTTGCGGCTGCGCAACGACTTCAATGAGTTACGGACCTTCATGGGACAATCCTACAGCGTGTTGAAAGGCCGTGTGCGACAGGCCAAATCTGGCAATAAAAGGATAATCCCGCCAGCGGCCAAGCCGCGCGGGATGCGTGCGTTCTAAAGCACGCCCGCCGCATCTGTCAACGTTTGGCGGCGGCAATCCGGGGATTTTGCTGCCGCTAAACCTCAAAACGTACGAGATGGAACCCAAACGACGCCCTGCTGACCCCGATACGTTGGTTCTAGCCGAAGGCGCTTTACGCCCTACGTACATTTGATTATGTTATATAACTATTCTGCCGACGCCCTTTCAAGGGCGCGCCCGAGGGAGTGACCATGCCCAATCTCGACGACGTCATCGCCATCGACATCCACACCCATGCCGAAGAACCCTGCGGCACCCATGGCGACGACGGCTACGACGATTTCCAGGCAGCAATGGCGGAATACTTCAAGTCGCCGCACAAGCATCCGCCGACCGTGCCGGAGACAGCCGCCTACTATCGCTCCAAGAACATCGCCGCGGTGATCTTCCCGGTCGATGCCGAGCGCGAAACCGGCTTCCGCCGTTACAACAATTACGAGATGGCCGAACTGGCCGCGCAGAATTCCGACGTGCTGATCCCGTTCGCCAGCATCGATCCCGCCAAGGGCAGGGTCGGCGCCCGCGAAGCGCGCAACCTGATCGAGAACCACGGCATCAAGGGTTTCAAGTTTCACCCGACCATGCAGGGCTTCTATCCGAACGACCGCATGGCCTATCCGCTTTACGAAGCGATCGCCGAAGCCGGTTCGATCGCGCTGTTCCACACCGGCCAGACCGGCGTCGGCTCCGGCATGCCCGGCGGCAACGGCATGCGGCTGAAATATTCCAACCCGATGTATATCGACGACGTCGCGGTGGATTTCCCCGAGATGAAGATCATTCTCGCGCACCCCTCCTTCCCCTGGCAGGAGGAAGCGCTGTCGGTCGCAACGCACAAGCCGAACGTCTACATCGACCTGTCGGGCTGGTCGCCGAAATATTTTCCACCGATCCTGGTGCGCTACGCCAACACGCTGTTGCAGGACAAGATGCTGTTCGGCTCCGATTGGCCGGTGATCACGCCGGACCGCTGGCTGTCGGACTTTTCCAAGATCGATATCCGCGACGAGGTGCGGCCGAAAATCCTCAAAGCCAACGCGCGCAAGCTGCTCGGGATGTAGAGCGCGTCACAACTCGACGTCACCTGCGAGAAGCCGTTGCGCGATGGTGCGCGCGAGGATTTCGTTGGTGCCGTCGGCGATGTTGACGATGCGAAGGTCATGCCACGCATGGACGAGGCCGACTTCGTTGGTCAGCCCCATGCCGCCATGGGTCTGCATCGCACGGTCCACCGCGCGAAAGCCGGCCTGCACCGCGTAGGCCTTGGCCATCGACAATTCCTTCACCGCCTTGTCACCCTGATCGAGCAGCATCGCGGCATTCAACCCCATCAGATGTGCGGCATGCAGTTCGGTCGCGGCTTCCGCCAGCGGCAACGATACGCCCTGATAGTCGGCGATGACGTGGCCGAACGCCTCGCGCTGCTTGGCGTAGTCGAGCGCCATCTCCAGCGCCCAACGCCCCTGCCCGACCGCGCGCGCCGAATTGTAGACGCGGCCGAGCGAGACACCGTAAAGCGCGAGCTTGAAACCTTCGTCCAATTGCCCGACCAGTTGCCACGGCGCGACCTCGACATCTTCCAGCACCAGCGCGCCCTCATGGCCGCCCGCCTGACCGAACAGCCGCACCACGCTCTCCACCGCAAAGCCCGGCGCGCCGGTCGGTACCAGAAACGCGCTGATGCCACCGGCCTTGCGTGCGGCCTTCTCCGTGTCGGTGATGGCGAACACGATGCACCATTCGGCGGTCGGCGCGTTGCTGGTCCACAGCTTGCGGCCGGTGATGCGCCAGCCGCTGTCGGTCTTTACCGCGCGGGTCTGGATCATGCTGGCGTCGGAGCCGGCACCGGGCTCCGACAGACCGAAGCACATCGAGGTCTCGCCGCTCATCATGCCGGCGAGACACCGGCTGCGGGCTTCATCGGTCACCTGGGTGAGCAAACGGCTCGGCCCGAACGCCCAATGCGCGATCACCCACGGGATCACGGTGCCCTGCCCGCCAAGCCGGCGATAGATCGCTTCCCATGCAACGTAATAGACCAGATGGCCGAGCCCGCCGCCGCCCAGTTCCGTCGGCGCGCACATCGCATAGAAGCCGGCCTCCGCCGACAGCATCCGCACCTCGCGGATCAGTGCGCGCACCTCCGGCGTATAGCGCCCCGTCTCGTCGTAGAGCCGCCGCTGATCCTCCAGCAACGGATGGTGCCGTTCGAGCCGCGGCGCGACCTGCGATTCAACGAACCGCAGCACACCGTCGCGCACCGTCAGCACATCCTCCGGAAGGTCGAACGCCACCCCGCTCATGCATTGCTCCCTTGATCGTTTTTATCTGGTCAGTCCTTTTGCCAGCGTAACGAAGCAGCCAGCGAGTACAAGCGACGCGGATGCGTGGCTGTCATCCCGCGCGGTTCTTGAAACGCATGACGAAACGAGGCAACAACAGATCGGCGCGGTGCAGCTTCCATCCGCGAAGGAGAATCCCGGTGACCATCAAGGCCGTCGTTTTCGATGCATATGGCACGCTGTTCGACGTGCAATCGGTCGCCGCCATCACCGAGGAGACCTTTCCTGGCCACGGCGATATCATCACGCAGATCTGGCGCATCAAGCAGCTCGAATATAGCTGGCTGCGCTCGCTGATGGGCCGCTACGAGGATTTCTCCACGATCACCCGGGACGCGCTGACCTACACGCTGCGCTGCCTCGACCTTCCCCGCGACGAAGCCGCCTTCGCGCGGATCATGGAGAAGTATCTCCATCTCGACCTCTATCCCGATGCACGCGCGGCGCTCGATGCGATGCGCGACCGCAAGCTGGCGATCCTCTCCAACGGCAGCAGCGACATGCTGAACGCACTGGTGCGCAACAGCGGGTTCGACACCGTTCTCGACGCTACCATCAGCGTCGATGCCAAACGCATCTTCAAGCCCCACCGCGACGCTTATGTGTTGATCGAAGAGAAGCTCGGCGTCGCGCCCGCCGACGTGCTGTTCGTCTCGTCGAACCCGTGGGACGCCTGCGGCGCCAAGGCGTTCGGGTTGAACGTCGCGTGGATCGAGCGCGTCACACCCGAGGCGATGGCGCGCGAATGCGCCAAGACCGACCTCGTCGCGCCGCTCACCATGTTCAAGGCGCTTCGCATGCAAATGGACGAACTCGGCGTCGAACCCGACCATCGCATCGCGACGTTGTCCGACCTACCGAAACTGGTCGCCGCCGGCTGACCCCTCCATCAATCTGTTCTCCCTTACGGAAACCCAATATGAGCGTCGAATCCGTCCGTGCGTTCTTTCAGGCTCACGCCCCTGAATTCGAGGTGATCGAATCCGACAAGAGTTCGGCCACCGTGCCGCTCGCCGCCGAAGCCTTCGGTGTGAAGCCGGAAGAGATCGCCAAGACATTGTCGCTGCGCGTCGGCGAACGTTACGTGCTGGTCGTGACCAAGGGCACGGCGCGGCTCGACAACAAGAAGGCCAAGACCGCGTTCGGCGCCAAGCCGCGGATGCTCGGCGCCGAGGAAGTCGTCGATATCACCGGCCATCCGGTCGGTGGCGTCTGTCCGTTCGGATTGAAGACGCCATTGTCGGTCTATTGCGACATCTCGCTGCAAGCGTTCGATATCGTGGTGCCCGCAGCGGGCTCGACCAACAGTGCCGTCCGCATTCCGCCGCAGCGGATGGCCGAACTGACGTCAGCCGAATGGGTCGATGTCTGCCAGACGCAGGATTAACTGATACTCACGATTTACGCATCAGTCGTCGATGCAGAGCTCAAGCGCCGACGCATCCACTTGGCGACCGCGCGCCATCACCTCAAGGTGAATATCGGACACGTCGCAAATAGCGTCTAAGAAGGATAATATTTTCCGCCGCGGCGCCTCCGCTATTATCATTGCTTTGTTCCGCGCCGTTCTCGACCGGAAACCGAAGCAATGTCGCGATTCGCGGTGTTTAAGGCATCGTCGAGCGCAAGATCATATCAACAGATTGCCGTCTGGCTTGCATCCCGCTCAATCAGGCAAATTGCTATTGCACTATGACTTCGTTTTGTCTTTGATGATCCACTGCAACGTCGCGCGGACGCGACAACAAGAACCACCCGCACAAACCGCGCGATAGAGAGGAAACGATGGGCCAGTGGCTTTGGAGCGAGCGGCATTGGGCCAAGTCCTGTCCGCCCATCAATTTCGTGAGCCGGAAGATCTCTCGTCGCGAACTCCACGGCCTCGCGAACCAGCGCCATGGCGATCAGGCGGGAACTGCCGAAAGCAACGGTGGGCAAGCTCTCCAAGAAAGGGCTTTACGGCGAGGAGGACAGCAAGGCAGTTTCGGTGAAGCGAGCGCCTGACCGGGAGGCTGCTCACGTCATCAACGTCGGCCGCGTTAACTGCAATCGATTGAAAGTCGTGCACGTGCACTCTTGCCGCACAGGTTGGCGCACGAAGTCATTTACTCTTGCGTGCGCGAATGGCATTTTCAACCCTCGACTAGAAACGATCACCTAAGGGAGAACATTATGCGTAAATTGATGCTTGCCGCATTGGCTTTGCCGGTGCTGGCTTTGCCGACCTTCGGCACCCCCGCGAGCGCGGCGGACACCGTGAAGATTGGCTACATCGATCCGCTCTCCGGCGGCGGCGCCAGTGTTGGCGAAGGCGGCCTGAAAACCTTTCAATACCTTGCCGATGAAATCAATGCCGCCGGCGGCATCCTCGGCCAGAAAGTCGAGATCGTCCCACTCGACAACAAGACAAACCCGCAGGAAAGCCTGATCCAGGCGCAGAAGGCCGTCGACGCCGGCATTCACTACATCACGCAGGGCAACGGCTCGGCCGTCGCTGCGGCGCTGTCGGAATTCGTGCTCAAGCACAATTCCCGCAACCCCGGCAAGGAAATGCTCTATTTCAACTATGCCGCGGTCGATCCGATCCTGACCAACGAGAAGTGCAACTACTGGCATTTCCGGTGGGATGCGAACTCCGACATCAAGATGGAAGCGCTCACCAACTACATGAAGGGCGTTCCTGCAATCAAGAAGGTCTACCTGATCAATCAGGACTATTCGTTCGGCCAGTCGGTTCGCACCGAAGCCCGCAAGATGCTGGCGGCCAAGCGGCCTGACATCCAGATCGTCGGCGACGAACTGCATCCGCTCCTGAAGATCACCGACTTCGCGCCCTACATCGCCAAGATCAAGGCATCGGGTGCGGATTCCGTCGTCACCGGCAACTGGGGTCAGGATATCGCGCTGCTGCTGAAGGCCGCGGCTGACGCCGGCCTCAAGGTCAACTGGTACACCTACTATGCCGGCGGCGCCGGCGGCCCGACCGCGATCAAGCAGACCGGTCTGGATCATCAGGTGTTCCAGATCAACGAGGGTATTCCGAACGCCGGCTACAAGCCTGCAGTCGAATTCGAGAAGACCTTCCGCGCCAAAGTCAAAATGTCACTCTGGTACCCGCGCGCGGTGAACGAGATGCGCATGTTCAAGGCTGCGGCCGAGAAGGCGAAGTCGCTCGATCCGGTCAAGGTCGCCGCGGCACTCGAGGGCCTCGAGTTCGACGTTCTCGATGGCGGCAAGGGCGTGATGCGCAAGGAAGACCACCAGTTCCTGCAGCCGATCTACATCTCATCGTTCGGCAGCCTCACCGACAAGGAGCCGTTCGACGAGGAAGGCACCGGTTGGGGCTGGAAGGAAGTCGCCAAGGTCGACACCGCGCAGGCCACTGTGCCGACCACCTGCAAGATGAAGCGCCCTTGATCCAAACGCATCTCCATCCTTTCGCGCTCATCTTCAGCGCGGAAGGATGGAGGCGACCAGCCCGACAATACCTTGCCGGGCTGGCACGGCCCTTCGAACGCGGTGTCCGATCGTAGTCCTCTCAACCACGACAGCTTTACGATCAACCCCGCGTCACCATGCACGATTTCTAACTCCAACCCGGTGGTTGTCCCGTGCTTGAGCTGATCGTCATTTCCACTCTGAACGGCGTGCTGTTCGGCATGTTGCTGTTCCTGCTGTCGAGCGGGCTCACGGTGATTTTCAGCATGATGGGCGTGCTGAACTTCGCCCATGCAAGCTTCTACATGCTCGGCGCCTTCTTCGGGTACCAGATCTCTAGGTGGGTCGGCTTCTGGCCGGCCTTGATCCTCGCGCCGTTGCTTGTCGGCGCTCTCGGCATGGCGGTCGAGCGCTACGGCCTGCGTCAGACCCACAAGCACGGACACGTCGCCGAATTGCTGCTCACCTTCGGTCTTGCCTTCGCGATCGAGCAGGTGGTGCAGATGATCTGGGGCAAACTGCCGATGGACTACCGCGTCCCGGAGTTGCTCGACTTCCCGGCGTTCACGATCTTCTCGACGAACTACCCCGCCTACAAGATGTTCATGCTCCTGGTGTCGGTGGTGATCTTCATTGCGCTGCTCATTATTCTGAAGCGCACGCGCGTCGGCCTGATCGTGCAGGCGGCGTTGACCCATCCCAGCATGGTCGCGCATCTCGGGCATAATGTCGGACGCGTCTTCATGCTGGTGTTCGGCGTCGGTACGGCGCTCGCAGCCGTCGCGGGTGTCATCGCCGGCCCTGCGCTGGTGACCCAGTCCGATATGGCCGCGCTGCTCGGCCCGATCCTGTTCGTGGTCGTCGTAGTCGGCGGCCTCGGCTCGCTGCCCGGCGCGTTCTTTGCCTCGCTGCTGATCGGCCTGGTCCAGACCTTCGCTGTGTCGATGAACGGTTCACTCGCCAGCATGTTCGGGCCGCTCGATCCCAGCATCGGCCCCTCGCTGCTCACCGACGTCTGGAACGTGACTATCGCTCAGATCGCCCCGATCCTGCCCTACGTGTTGCTGGTCCTGGTGCTGATCGTCCGCCCGATGGGCCTCATGGGGACTCGCGAAACATGACAGAGTTGACCTCCCGCGCCCCCACGCCAACCGACGCCGCACCGGGACGGAATATCGGCTTCTACGCCGCCTGGGGCATCTTCATCCTCGCGGTGATATTACTGCCGCTGATTTTCAGGTCCGGCGGCTCGCACACCACATTCAGCCTGATCGGCATCGCAGCCATCTTTGCGCTGTCCTACAATATCCTGCTCGGCCAAACCGGACTGCTCTCCTTCGGACACGCCGTCTATTACGGGCTCGGCGGATTCCTTGCGATCCATGGCATGAACGCCATTGCCGCGCACGGCCTGCCGGTCCCGCTGCCGTTCGTTCCCCTGATCGGCGGTTTCGCCGGCCTGGTGTTCGCCGTCGTGATCGGCTGGGTGTCGACCCAGCGCGCCGGCACCGTATTCGCGATGATTTCGCTCGGCATCGGCGAACTGGTGGCGTCGTCCTCGCTCATTCTGCGCAGCTTCTTCGGCGGCGAGGCCGGCATCACCACCAACCGCACCGACTTGCCGGCATTGTTCGGCTGGAATTTCGGACCGCAGATCCAGGTCTATTACCTGATCGGGTTCTGGCTCGTCATCTCGGCCATCGCCATGTACGCCTTGACCCGCACCCCGCTGGGGCGGATGTGTAACGCCGTGCGCGACAATCCGGAACGCGTCCAGTTCATCGGCTATGATCCGCATGTGATCCGCTACCTGTCGTTCTGCTTCGCCGGCTTCTTCGCCGGTATCGCCGGCGCGCTCGCGGCCATCAATTTCGAGATCGCCAATGCCGCCTATCTCGGCGCGGTGCAATCCGGCGTCGTGCTGTTCGCGACCTTCATCGGCGGCGTGAGCTACTTCTTCGGCCCGATCCTCGGTGCCGTCGTGGTGACGATGCTGCAACTCGAACTGTCCGACGTCACCACAGTCTGGCAGCTCTATTTCGGCATTATCTTCATCGGCATCGCGATGTATGCACCCGGCGGCCTCGCCAGCCTTTTGATGATGCACCGGCCGCTCATTCGCGCTGGCACTTTGTCGACTATCCTCCCGGCCGATCTCATCGCGATCGTACCGACGATTCTGTTTGCCTGCGGCGTGATTCTCACTATCGAAATTCTCGCGGCCTATTCGCAAGGCAACGCCGGCAGCAGCACGATACGTCTGTTCCATATCCCGTTCGAGGCTGCGAATCCGATGACGTGGCTGGTTGCGGCCGTTCTGACGATCGGCGGCTTCTTCGTCGCGCGCATGACCTGGCGCGGCGTAACCGCCGCATGGGATCGCGCAATGATGGCTGCCCGCGAGCGAGGTTATCACGCATGACAAACGCCATTGAAATACGCGCGGTTGAGAAGGCGTTTGGCAACGTCCGCATCATCCAGGATCTCAACCTGACGGTCGCCAAGGGCGAGCGTCATGCGATCATCGGCCCGAACGGCGCCGGCAAATCCACGACGTTCAATCTCATCAGCGGTCACATTACGCCGACTTCGGGAGATATCAGTCTCAACGGCGAGCGGATTTCCGGCCTGCGGCCGTTCGAGATCAATCGACGAGGCCTGTCGAGATCGTTTCAGGTAACCAACGTCTTCGCCAAGATGACGGTGTGGGAAAACATCCGCTGCGCCGTGCTGTGGGCCACCGGTCAGCGCTATGCCTTCTGGAAGAATGTCGACAACCTGCCGGAAGTTCGGCGCAGGACGGCGGAAATTCTCGAAGACATTCACCTCACCCACCGGCGCGACGTGCCGGCCGGCTTGCTGACCTACGCCGAACAGCGCGAACTCGAAATCGGTATCACCATCGCCGGCGGCGCCAATGTGATTATGCTGGACGAGCCGACCGCGGGCATGAGCAACACCGAGACCGATCGCGCCGTGGCCCTGATCCGCCGCTTGACCGAGGGGCGCACGCTGGTGATCGTCGAACACGACATGAGCGTGGTGTTCGGCCTTGCGGACCGCATTTCGGTACTGGTCTACGGCAATATCATCGCGTCAGGGACGCCGGAAGAAATCCGCGGCAACCCGAAGGTCAAGGAAGCCTACCTCGGCGAGGAGGAGCACTGATGCTCGAGGTCAAGGATCTGCACGCCTATTACGGTAAGAGCCACATCCTTCAGGGCGTGGACATGAACATTCAGGCTGGCGAGGTGGTCAGCCTGCTGGGACGCAATGGCGTCGGCCGCTCCACCACCGTCAAGGCGATCATGGGCGAGGTGACACCGCACGGCACCGTTCGCTTCAAAGGCAAGGATATTGCCGGTCTCCCTAGCTACAAGATCGCCCACCTCGGCCTCGGCTATGTCCCGGAGCATCGCGACATCTTCCCGGGCCTCACCGTGCGCCAGAACCTGCTGCTCGGCATCAAAAACCCGCGCAAGCCCGGTCGCTGGAAACTCGACGACATGCTGGAGATGTTCCCCAACCTGAAAGCGCGCGCCGATACGGCCGCGGGCGTGCTCTCCGGCGGCGAGAAGCAGATGTTGACGACCTGCCGCACCCTGATGGGCGACCCCGAACTGATCATGATCGACGAACCGACCGAAGGGCTGGCGCCGCTGATCGTGCAACAGGTCGGCGACCTGATCGCCCGGATCGCGGAAGCCGGCGTCGCCATTCTTCTGGTCGAGCAGAAACTCTCGATCGCGCTGCGCATCTCGCACCGGCTTTATGTCATGGGCCACGGCCAGATCGTCTTCGAAGGTACGCCCGACGAACTCAAGGCCAACGAGGCCGTTCGCAAGGATTGGCTGGAGGTCTAATCCCCTCAAGGCAGCTTTACTGAAACTCAAATGCCCGGACGGTGATCCGGGCATTTTCTATTTCACTCGTCATTGCGAGGAGCGTGAGCGACGAAGCAATCCAGCCCTTGCTTCGTCGCACTCTCGATTACTTCGCGGAACCTGTGCTCGGACGGCGCGAGGCGCCGACCTGAGTGCTCGCAATGACGATCAATATCAATTCATCGCGCACTAAAGCACCATGCGTTCACCTTCACCCATCATAGCCGGGCTTGTCCCGGGCATCCACGATCTCAAAACCACGCAAGTTCAAAGACGTGGATGGCTGGGACAAGCCCGACCATGACGGAGATGTTGATTCGACCTCGATTTATCCTGCTCTAGTCGCTCTTCTTACCGAAGTTGCGGAAGCTCTCCATGTTCTCCTCGACCTGCTTGCGCACCACGTCGAACGCATCCTTCTGCGACTTGGTCGCCATCTCGGCCAGTTCGCGCATGTTGTTGAGCGCGCCCTCGAACCGCTCCTTGGCGAGATCGGCGCGCTTTTTCAGCGCATCTTCCTGGCTGGCGTCCGCCACCGCCTGCCTCATGGCCTCTTGTAATATTTCGGACTGGCGGCGGATCAACGCCTGCCAACCTTCGAAAGCAATCCTGTTGGCCGCCGTAAGAGCCTCGATATTCTTTCGCTCGCGATCAACGATCGCCGCGAAGTCGACACCAGGAATACGAAACTGGCTAAGCATCTTGGTGAAATCGAATAGCGGCATCTCACCCGCCCTACCGCTTTCATTGGATTTGCTGTCGTCGGTCATCGGATATCCCCTTTTCAGGTTCGCGGAGCGGAGATCGTGAGCGATCAGACTTGCGGCTTGGTCTATGGCTGTCAAGCCAGAACCAAACGGACGATCGCCACCTGGCACCGTCTCCGCGACGATAACGCGGTGCCATCCGGATCGTTCACTCGAGGCGAGCGCTAGGCCGGTAATCAGCCTTTCGGACGGTTTCTGGCAACCGCGTCGCGGCCACCCGCTCCCCGTCCGCGATATCCGTGCTATACAGCAAAACATAACGATCCATCTGAAGGAGCCATTCATGAAGATCAGCGCGCGCAACCAACTCAAAGGCACCGTCGTCGAGGTTACCAAAGGCGCGACCACGTCCCATGTCCGGATCGACATCGGCGGTGGCGTCATCGTCACCGCATCGATCACCAACGAGGCGGTTGATCAACTCAAACTCGCCAAAGGATCCGCGGCGTGGGCGGTGATCAAGGCATCCGATGTCATGGTCGCAGTTGATGGCTGACATCCGGTAATGCAGCTCCAGCCGTCACGGCGCTAGGCATGATGCGCACATCACATCGTTTTACCATCCTCGCAGCCGTGGTCGGCTTGCTCGCGGTTTTGTTTGCCGCACCGGCCACGGCACGCCGCGTCACTGACTCCGCCGACCGCACCGTAGAGGTCCCCGACACCATCTCACGGGTATTCGCCGCCGGTCCGCCGGCGTCGATCCTGCTTTACACGCTAGCACCGCAGGACATGGTCGGTTGGGTTCGCACGCCACACGCGGCGGCAAAGCCCTTCCTGCTGCCGTCGGTACAAGCGTTGCCCGAGCTTGGTCGCCTGACCGGACGTGGCGACACTTTGAACCTCGAGCGATTGCTCGCGGCAAAACCCGACGTCATCATCGATTTCGGCACGATCAACGACACCTATCGCTCGCTGGCCGACCGCGTTCAGGCGCAGACCGGCATTCCCTATCTGCTGATAGACGGCCGCTTTCAGAATACGCCTGCCGCCCTGCGGCTGCTGGCCGATATTCTGGGCGTCAAGGAGCGCGGCGAAAAACTGGCACGGGCAGCGGAGGAGATTTTCGCGCAGGTCGACGACGTCCTCGCGCAGGTTCCACAGGACAAGCGCCCGCGGGTTTACCTCGCGCGAGGCCCGGAAGGGTTGGAGTCGGGTTCGCGCGGCTCGATCAATACCGAAATCATCGAGCGCGCCGGCGCCATCAATGTCGTCGAGGGTCTTCGCGAGAAAGGCGGCATCGTCAATGTGTCACCGGAGCAACTGATCGCCTGGGCGCCCGACACCGTCATCACGCTCGATCCGACGTTCCGTCGCAGCGTCGCTGACAAGCCGGCGTGGGCACCGGTGCCGGCGGTTCGCGAGCGGCGGGTTTTTCTCGCGCCCAATCTGCCCTATGGCTTCATCGACGCGCCACCCTCGCTTAATCGCCTGATCGGGCTGACGTGGCTGCTGCATACGCTTTATCCCGACAAAGCCCCCGGCAAGCTTCGCGATCAGATTCGCGCGTTCTATCATCTATTCTATCAGGTCGAGCCGAGCGACGCCGATCTCGACCGTCTGCTGGATCATATGGGAGGCTGACGTTCGGCCTTGCGCACCGCAACCATCCTTTTTCTGCTGCTGGCGCTGCTGATCGCCGTGACGGTGATCGCATCGGGCATCGGTCCCTATGCGATTTCACCGCCAGAGGTGGCGCGCGCTCTTGTCCAACGATTGTTCGGCGGCACTAACAACGGCACGGTCGAAACCGTCATCTTCAATATTCGGCTTCCGCGCGTAGCCGCGGCCGGCATCGTCGGCGCCGCGCTCGCCGCGGCTGGCGCCGCCTATCAAAGCCTGTTCCGTAATCCGCTGGTGTCGCCAGACATTCTCGGCGTCTCCACTGGCGCGGGGCTCGGTGCCGTCACCGGAATCTTGCTCGGCCTCCCGGTGACGGCGATCCAACTGATGGGATTCACCGGCGGCCTGATCACGGTCCTCATCGTCGTAGTAATTGCGCGGGCCCTGCGCGGCGGCGGCGATGTACTGGTGCTGGTTCTCGCCGGCATCGTGATCGGTGCGCTCGCGGGCGCGGCCATCTCGCTGGTGAAAGTGCTGGCCGACCCCTACGATCAACTTCCGGCAATCACGTTCTGGCTGCTCGGCAGCCTGGCCGGCATCAAGGTGCATGACGTCGCTACTACTATTCCGATCGTACTACTCGGCCTCGCGCCTTTGATTCTGTTGCGCTGGCGCATCGGCGTGCTGTCGCTCGGCGACGATGAGGCTCGCGCGCTCGGGGTGAATGTGTCCCGACTGCGCGCCATCGTCATCGTCGCCGCGACGCTGGTGACCGCGAGCGTGGTGGCGATCTCCGGCGTGATCGGCTGGGTCGGCCTGATGGTCCCGCATATGGCGCGACTACTGGTCGGCCCGCGCTTCGATCGATTACTGCCGGCCTCAATCCTGCTCGGTGCAGCGTTCCTGATCGCGGTTGATACGTTGGCGCGCTCCGCCGCGCGTATCGAAATTCCGCTCGGTGTACTCACCGCCGTGATCGGCGGTCCGCTCTTCGTCTGGTTGCTGGCACACAATCGTCGAAGGATGCTGCCGTGACATTGTTGCGCGCGCATGACCTCTCGATCGGCTACGGGCGCACTGTCATCGCGCGCGGCATCGATCTGCCCATTGAGGCCGGCGGTGTCACCTGCCTGCTCGGCCCCAACGGCATCGGCAAGACCACGCTGTTCAAGACGCTGCTCGGCCTCATTCCACCGCTGTCCGGCAGGGTCGAAATCGAGAGCAACGATCTCACGTCACTTGATCAGCAGACGGTCGCGCGCCACATCGCTTATGTGCCGCAGGCGCAAGCAACCGAATTCTCCTATTCCGTGCTCGATCTGGTGGTGATGGGGCGCACCGCGCATCTCGGCGCCTTCGCCGCGCCGGGAGCGAACGACTACGCCATCGCGATGACCGCATTGGAGCGGCTCGGCATTGCCGAGTTGGCGGATCGCGATTCCACGCGCATCTCGGGCGGACAGCGCCAACTCGCGCTGATCGCGCGCGCACTGGCGCAACAGGCCCGCGTCATCGTGATGGACGAGCCGACCGCAAGCCTCGACCTCGGCAATCGCATTCTGGTGCTGGAGACGATCCGCAGCCTCTCGGCCGACAATCTCGCCGTTGTGCTCTCGACCCATGAGCCGGAACACGCCTTTGTCGTCGCCGACCGCGTCGCGATCTTGGCGGCGAACGGCTTTCTCACCGGACCGGTCGAGAACGTGATGACCTCAGACGAATTGTCTCGGCTTTATCGTGTGGGGCTGGTGGTCGAGAAGACACCGTCCGGACGATCTGTCGTCGGTCCCGCCTGAACTACGCCAGCAACGCGACTGTATTGCTTTATCAAAATCGATGACGTCGTTGCGAGATATCGAACGCCGGCGCGCCAGAATGCGCACGTCCATACCTCGCCTCTAAATAAGATGTATTGACAATATATCTTTATAGAGCAACACTCGTTGCACATGCGGCGCCGATGTATCGGTCGATCAAGCGGCCGGCAGACGCCGCAAGCCATGCTGACAACAGCCCGCGACGGGCGACAGGAGCCACCATGTGTCAGACAACTGAAGACACCGACGTCACCGAGATCGATGTGCGCAGCCTTATTCCGGCGCAACGCCACGCCAAGATTTTCCAGCTTGTCGGCGAACTCGCGGCCGGCGACTCGTTCGTTCTGGTGAACGATCACGATCCCAAGCCGCTCTACTACCAACTCGAGGCCGAGCATCCGCACGAATTCTCCTGGACCTATCTGGAGAAGGGACCGGCGGTCTGGAAAGTCGAGATCGGCAAGCAGTTCAAGGTCGCCTGACCGCTGACGCTGATCCGCGCGCATTCGATATGCCGCACAATGCTCCCCGTCGGCAAACCGGTCTCTCGCAGGAAACGGTTTGCCGGCCGCGCCGGCGGTCGATCCGCCGGCGCCTTTTCCCGAAAGGAAGATCGCCGTGGTCGGCGTCGCTCTATCCCGCTGGACGATGTCTTACTTCGCAACGGCCGTGCTGGCGCTAATTGCTGCCGAGGGATTGATGCTGGCGGGCATCGGGTATCCGCACGCCGCCATGGCCGCACCCGCCTCCTTGCTATTGGTGCATCTCGTCGCGATCGGCTGGCTTAGCCTGCTGATGTGCGGCGCGCTTTTCCAGTTCGTGCCGGTGCTTGTGAACCGGCCACTCCATAGCAACACGTTGCCACTGCCGACGCTGATCCTGCTGATCGCCGGCCTGGCCGCGCTGCTGCTCGGCTTCGCTCAAATGGGCGGAACGATCCAGACGCCATTCGGGTTCTTCCCGGCCGCCGCGATCCTTCTCGGCTCGGGCTTCGTGCTCGTGCTGTGGAATCTCGGCCGCACGCTATGGGCGGCGCGACCGCTGCCGCTGCCGGCGCGGTTCGTTGTGGTCGGGCTGTGCAGTCTCGCAGCAACCGTATTCCTCGGCATCATCTTCGCGCTGGTGCTGGGCGGCGTCGCCACCAAACCGCATCTGCTCGACGTTACGGCGCTCGGCCTGCCGATCCACGTGATCGCCGGACTTGGCGGTTGGCTCACCTTCACCGCGTTTGGCGTCAGTTACCGTCTGCTCGCAATGTTCATGCTGGCGCCCGAACTGGAAGGCCGCACCACGCGCGGCGCGCTGTATGTCGGGAGCACCGCACTCGCGGTCGCCATCGTCGGCGGCATGGCGGCGATCTGCACGTCAACCAATGTGATATGGCCTATCGGCGCCGGTGGCATCCTCGGCCTGCTGGCGCTCGCGCTTTACGGTGGCGACATCCAGCATCTTTATCGCGCGCGCAAGCGGCGTGTCATCGAACTCAACAGCCGCATGGCGGGCGTGGCGCTGGCAAATCTGGCCGCGACCATCCTGCTCGGTATCGCCCTGCTGCTCGCAGGCCGCTTCAATGGTCATGTCGGCGTCATCGTGTTTCTGGTTGCCTTCGCTTGGCTCTCGGGTTTCGGCCTCGCAAAACTCTACAAGATCGTCGCCTTCCTCACCTGGCTCGAATGTTACGGTCCGGTGCTCGGCAAGACGGCGACGCCGCGCGTGCAGGATCTCGTCACCGAACCGCGCGCACAAAAATGGTTCGCGTTGTATTTCGTTGCCGTGTGGATCGCCGCACTCGCATTGCTGTTTGCGATGCCGTTGCTGTTGTTCCAGGTCGGCGTCGGCGCGATGGGGCTCGCGACCATCGGCATCGGCATCCAACTGATGCGAACCCGCCGCCTCGCCAACGTCGCGCCCGCGCTGCGTCTGCCGAAGGGTACACAGCCGCCGCATCTTCTGCATTCATCGGTCCAGCCAAGCTGAAGGAGACACGCATGACCACATCATTCATGGACGTCGATGTCCGTCCGACCCTCCGCGCCGGCGGCGAACCGTTCGGCGAGATCATGGCGGCCATCGCCAAGTTGCAACCTGGTCAGGGCCTGCGGCTACTGGCCACCTTCGAGCCGGTGCCGCTGTTCCATGTGCTGGGCTCGAAGGGCTTCAGTCACAAGGCGAAAGAGATCGGCGGCGGCGATTGGGAGGTGCTGTTTTCGCCCGCAGCCGCAGCCACACCAGCTGATGCGACTCCGGCGAAACCCGCGAGCGACACCAGCGCATGGCCGTCACCCGTGCAGGAGATGGACAACCGCGACCTCGACCCGCCGGAGCCGATGGTGCGCATCCTCGCAGCGACCGAAGCGATGGCGAACGGCGAAGTACTCTCGGCGCTGCTGTGCCGCGAACCGATGTTCCTACTGCCTGAACTGGCCAAGCGCGGCCACGCCTGGCGCGGTGCCTTCGAGCCGGACGGCAAGACCTACAAGATTCTCATTCGCGTCGGCGCGGCCAAGGAAGCCGCGTAGCAAGGAGGCCGCATGACTCCCGAAGCCAGCGAAGCTTTTGCCGGTCAGATCAAGGAGGCGCTGCGCCTCGTGATCGATCCCGAGCTTGGCTACAACATCGTCGATCTCGGGCTGGTTTACGATATCAACGTCGAGGACGGCGGCGTGGTGCGCGTCGCGATGACGACGACGACGCGCGGCTGTCCCGCGACCGGCTATCTCAAGGACGGTGCGCGCGACGCCGCATGGAGCGTACCCTCCGTCGAGTTCGTCGACATCGCCCTCACCTACGATCCGCCGTGGACGCCGGACATGATGACGGACGATGCGAAGGTTCATTTGGGAATCGTCTGATGACAATGCAGACGACGACACCCACGCGCGCGAAATTAGCAGATACCACGCCGTTGGTCGGCGTACTGCTGACGAGCCTCGAAGCGCTCGCTGCCGCCGGCAAAGCCGATGCAGCGTGCCGCCTCGCCGGAAAAGCCTGCGCCGAATTGCGACATAGTGATCCCGCGGCGTGGCAACGCTTCAATGTCTTTCTGCACCGAATTATCAAGCATGTTTCTTGAAATCACCCACACTATGCATCGACGGCAATAGCACCGTCAGTGCGAACACTCGGATCGGCATTCCGCGCCGTCCGAGCACAGGCTCCGCGAAGCAATCGAGAAGGCCACAAGCAAAGACTGGATTGCTTCGTCGCTAACGCTCCTCGCAATGACGATGATCTAATCTTAAATTCCACAGGACCATCACCGTATGTCGACGATCCCTTCCGAAATGCCGCCCGGCTTTACTGCTTACGGACGCTCGCCGGATTTCTCATCCGACAACCTGCCGGCCAAGCTGCAATCGGCGCACAGCACCAAGGCTGGCACCTGGGGGCTGCTGCATGTGCTCGAAGGCGTCGTGCATTACCGGCTGGAAGCGCCGCACCAGGGCGAGAAGATCATCCATGCCGGCGAGACCGTGGTGATCGAATCGCAGGTGCCGCACCGTGTCGAATTCATCGAGCCTGGCCGCATGTTCGTCGAGTTCTATCGGCTGGCAGAAACCAGCGAATAAAAGACCTCAGCGCGCCGTCGCCTCAAGCGCGGCCCGCGCCAGGTTGGCCTCGTACTGCCCGCGCGCCGACGAATATTGCTTCGGCCATGGCTGCCCGGCGAAGCCGATCTTCGATGCCTCATGCATCACGAATGACGGATCGGCGAGATGCGGCCGCGCGATGGCGCAGAGATCCGCGCGTCCCGCCGCGATGATCGAATTGGCGTGGTCAGCTTCCGAGATCGCGCCGACGGCGATGGTTGCGACATGTTCCTCGTTGCGGATCTTGTCGGAAAACGGCGTTTGATAAAGCCGCCCATAAATCGGCTTCTGATCGTTCACCACCTGTCCGGACGAGCAATCGATCAGATCGGCGCCCGCGTCCTTGAACATGCGGGCGAAGATCGCGGCATCCTCCGGTGTGTTGCCGCCCTCAAACCAGTCGTGCGCGGAAAGCCGTACCGACATCGGCTTCGACGCCGGCCATACGGCCCGCACTGCGCGAAACACCTCCAGCGGAAACCGCGCGCGGTTCTCATGGCTGCCGCCATAGTCATCGTCTCGAATGTTGGTCAGCGGCGACAGGAAACTCGACAACAGATAGCCGTGCGCGGCATGCAGTTCGAGAATATCGAAGCCGATCCGCGCCGCACGCTCGGTCGCCGCGACAAAATCCGTTAGCACGCGGTCCATGTCGGCGCGCGTCATCGCGCGCGGCACGTCGGAGTGCGACAGATACGGCAGCGCCGACGCCGAGATCAGCGGCCAGTTGCCTTGCGCCAGCGGCTCATCGGCGCCTTCCCACGCCACCCGGGTCGAGCCCTTGCGCCCGGCATGGCCGAGCTGAATGCCGATCTTGGCCGGCGTGTGCCGATGCACGTAATCGACAATACGTTGCCACGCCTTCTCCTGCGCATCATTCCACAGACCGAGGCAGCCCGGCGTGATGCGTGCGTCCGGCGAGGTACAGGTCATCTCGCCGAAGATCAGCGCCGCGCCACCGTCGGCTCGCGCGCCGAGATGCACGAGATGAAAATCGTTCGGCACGCCGTCAGCGGCGGAATACATCGCCATGGGCGACACCATGATGCGGTTGTGCAAATGCAGATCGCGCATCCTGTAGGGCGTGAACATCGGCGGCGGCGGACTGCCGTTGGATGACACCGCGACGCCGGCGCGCTCCGCGAACCAGCGCTCATAATTTTCCAGCCACGCCTTGTCGCGCAGCCGCAGATTTTCGTGGCTGATGCGCTGCGAGCGCGTCAGCATCGAATACATGAACTGCTCCGGCTCCAGCGTATCGGCGTAGCGTCGGCCGACCACCTCGAACCATTCCATGGCGTTGCGCGCCGCGTTCTGGATGCGGGCGACGTCGACGCGCCGCACCTCCTCATAGGCTTCCAGCACGGCCGGGATGTTTTCGCGCCCGTGGCCGATACGATTGAACTGGTTGGTCAGCTCGATCGCGTCGTCGATGGCGAGTTTGGTGCCCGAGCCGATGGCGAAATGCGCGGTATGGGCGCTGTCGCCCATCAAAACGACATGGCTGTTGCCGTTGAAATGGCTCCATTTCTCGCAGATCAGCCGGCCGAAATTCAGCCAGGCCGAGCCGCGCAGATGGCGCGCATTGCTCATCAGCGAATGGCCGCCGAGGGTGTCGGCGAACAGCTTTTCGCAGAACGCGATGGACTGGTCCTGGTCCATCTTGTCGATGCCGTGCGCCTTGAACACTTCGTCGGTCGTCTCGACGATGAAGGTCGAGGTCTTGTCGTCGAAGCGGTAGATGTGCGCCTGGAACCAGCCGTGCTCGGTCCGCTGGAAGTCGAAGGTGAAGGCGTCGAAGCGCTTCTCGGTGCCGAGCCAGATGAAACGGTTCGGCCGCATCAGCATGTCGGGCTTGAAGATTTCCGCGTATTTCGCCCGGATGCGGGAATTGACGCCGTCGGAGGAGATGATGAGGTCGGCCTCGGGGAATTCGCCGTCGTCCTGCACCTCGCGCTCGAACACCAGTTCCACGCCGAGTTCGAGGCAGCGCTCCTGCAAGATGTT
>JAFKKL010000325.1 GCA_017305595.1 Hyphomicrobiales bacterium
GAGATCTTCGGCGGGCATCCCGAACAATCTGCTCGATTATGGCCCCGGTCGCCCCTTCCAGAGATCGGGCGATGTCGGTCAAGTCCACGCTCTGGAGATTGTCGCCAAGGTGGTATCGCAGGATTGCGGATCGGTCATCGATATCTGGCGGAAATATGCGTAGGTGTCGGTCGAGGCGTCCGGGCCTGAGTAGGGCAGGATCAATCTTTTCAGGATAATTTGTTGCGGCGACGACGACGACGCCAGTGCGGCTTTCAGCGCCGTCGAGGCATTCCAAGAGGGAATCTACGACTTCTCGACAATAGTGCTCGTTGTCACCCTTAAAATCAGTCCTGCTTCCGATTGCATCGATTTCGTCGATGAACAGGATGCTGGGAGCAGATTTGATGGCGTCCGAGAACGCCCGACGCATAGCTCGTAGAAGATCGCCAAGATGCCCCTGCGCTTGCCATCGGGCGAGAGAGTGGATGTGCACCGGAACGCCGCACGTATGTCCGAGCGCTCGGGCAAACAACGTTTTTCCGGTTCCGGGAGCGCCGCTTACGAGGACACCTCGATCCACATCCGCCCATGATATCGTGTCATTTCGATAATCCCGAAGGTCCTTTGCCAACGAGAGTCCCCATTTCGCGACATCTCCCAATCCGGATAAGGATTCCAGGCGCGGACCGTCGATGACTTTCGCGGGCGTTTCAGAGATAGCCTTATACCCTTGGATATTTTCGATTGCCTGCCGTAAGGTGCGCCCCTTCCGAAGGTAGACATTCAAGATATCCACCGGGATATGGCATGCCGCGGACAAAATCTCCGACGACGGAATCCGGCCAAAGAATGCCTTGAACGTTGCGGCCAGTGCATGCTCGTCGATGCCGCCAAGAGCGACGATCTTGTCGGCGACGCTTCGAAAGAAGTCCGGCATGTCTTTTTGATCCCGGGCAAATCCGAATACAACGTTGTTGTTTGACAGGGACCGGGATGAATCGCTCGTCGTCGAGCGCTTTCGGGCGCGCTCCTTCCATGACAGGACGTCGCACCTCGTCCCGTAATTGGTGAGGATTTGCAAAAGACGCGTTGCTTCTTCATCGAACAAATCAATCGAGTCTGCCTGATCGACGATGAACCCTACGAAGGCGGGTTTTCCTCGCAGTATGTGGTGAAGACAGTTTTGGCGAATTGCACGGACGATTAAATTGCGCGCAATGAAGTTCGCAGCATTGCGTGGACGCGTTCCCCGATTTGCGATTGGATTGATACGTTTGTGATTTCGCATAGGTGGCCTCGCTGCAAGAAATTTGGGTGAGGAGTGGATCAATGAGATGAGCCGTCATCGGATGCGGGGCGACCTATGACGTAATATCTGGACAGCGTTCGAGCGTAGCCGTGCGTTGGTGCGATCAACCAGAGTGGGGTCGTTATCGCCAGATGTCCGTTCTTGATCTTTGGATGTCCGGTTACTTTCCCTACCAGGCACGGTTCCGGATGACCGACGATGCGCCACTCATTGATTACCGGTGCATCCGCAAGCTGCTTTCGGTCTGGGAGTCGTTCGGATCGAATATATTCGAGGTCGTGTAATAACTTCCGAAGTCTGTGTATCTCTTGGTCAAGCGCAATTGTTGGAATCCGATCGTCGATAACGTGAACCATAGTGATCCCTTTCACGCCGCGGGGTGACGCCCGGCGTGTTTGAGTAATTTCAGATAGATGAGAGGTTAGGGGGCTTCGAAAGCGAAGACTCTATTCGCGATTTTCGTCAAAATTCGTGATCAGCCAGAGATCACTCAGGATCGTGCATGGAGGATCAATCTTGGCGCGATGCTTGAGGGCTCAAGACATCAGGACGGCGGAAGCCGCGTCCCCGAGCAGGGCATATGAAAGCGTGGCGGATATTGCGATATCAACTTCTGTCGCGTCGATCGGATGTTTCTTGATCTGTCGAACACATATCCCGATTGCGGTCGCCGCGTATTCCTGGACATCGCCTGTTATCGTATCGCGCCAACGGGTTTCATCATCGAGATGCGTAGCCGTCAGGGCCAGACGTAACGAGGCGGCGTCTCGCCGGACGAACTCATCGGGTGTTCGTGTCCTCCACCAGATCAACGGAGGCCGCGGATCGCGGTCAACCCCAAAAACGGTTGGTGTTTGCACACCAGAAAATGATCTCGAACGTTCCTTGATTTTGACGGTGCAATTGGTTGCCGCGCGCATGGGTCAATCTCCCGCTAAAAGGGTCGAATTGGGTGGCTTGGACATTGCAAGAATTGGGGCAGGATTCGACGGCGCGAATCCTGCCGTGCGGGCGGATCTTCACGCTCCGCCACGGTGTTCAAGGGATTCGAATAACAAGAACTTAGTGTTGTCCGTTTGTCGTCAAGGCTTCGGCAGTTCCGGCGAAACATTCATCAAACGTGAAGCCACGGTAGCATGTTTCGTACGGCGTTTCCGGAGGGGTCCCGGAAACATCGTTAACGAAATGTGGGATATTTGACGGATTTGGGGTGGCCCATGCGGTGCTTCTCCCGATGCCTGTTTCCGGAACGCCATTGATCGAACGGGATTCTTTGTCTCAGCGTTCGTTGTCCGGGTGGAGGATGTGCCGCGATCTTTTGGCCTGATTTGATGCCTATTCCGAATCAGGGAGATCGCTTCAACCATTTTTGGAACGGTGAGCGGGTGGACAAGGCGCGTAATTACAGAACCGGTGCGATCTTTACTCTCTGACCCGATGACTCACGTTGCTATCCATAACCGTCGATGGTGTCTGCCACGCAAATTTGCCAGGGCGGATCTCATAGCGCGATGAGTTCATGCCCTGGCTCGATCCTAATCCAACAAGTGGTCAGTAATCCCAGAAGATGGGCACCCATCGGAAGGCATCGCCATCGACTGCGACGCGGCCGACAGAAGGGAACGGAAGGTGAGTGGCCACCAACATTTCCCCGGACTCGGCCAGTTCTTGCAAGAGATTGACTCGAACGCGAGTGGCCTCCTCGGGGTCATGTTCAAAGCCGTTATGCCAATCCGGATTATCAAAGCCGACTGCGAAGACCGCGTCCCCGGCGAACGTCAGTGCTTCGCCGCCGGAAGCTACGCGAACCACGCTGTGCCCAGGAGTATGCCCACCGGTGCGACGGACAACGACTCCCGGTGCAACCTCGTGTTCCTGGTCGAACTGACGTAGATGGTTATGATACTCTTTCGTGAAACGTTTGGCGGTCGCCCTAAGCGCGTCCGGGAATCCTTGCGGCATGGCAGTATGGGAGAAGTCGGGTGACTCCCAGAATTTGACTTCGGCGGCTGCGACGTGGATTTGCAGATTGGGGCGCAACCGATCCTTGACGCCCTCGACCAGCAGTCCACCGACATGATCCATGTGCATGTGAGTCAGGATCACGTCGGTCACTGACGCAAGATCGATACCGGCGGCCTCCAGTCGCTTGATCAACTGTCCGGCCCGCGGCAAGTGCAAGTCGGGGTCGGCCCCCAGTCCCGCATCGATCAGAATGGTCTTGCCGCCGCTGCGCACCACGACCACGTTCAGCGCCCAATCGAACGCGTCCGGCGGCAGAAACATGTCATTCATCCAGGCCGCGCGAACGGCTGGATCAGCATTGTGCCCCAGCATTTTCGTTGGCAGTGGCAGCACGCCGTCGCTGACCACCAGCACGTCAATGTCGCCCACTTTCACTGCGTAGCGCGACGGGACCAACTCATCAGGCGCCGATCGGGTGATATGTGATGTATTGTGAATGTTCATGTTTATCTCCTGCTGATCGCCGCGTTACACGGCATGGATAACGCTACGTTGAGACGCGGTTGCAATCGATTGGATCGAGGATCAGGACGTGCCATACGGCGGTATAGGTCTTGACCTTCCGACGGCGTGATTGGCTCGGGACGTATACAAATCAGGACAGGCCTAGTCCGCCATCGATCGCGATCACCTGTCCGGTCATCCAGCCTGCTTCCGGATCGACAAGGTGGACGATCCAACTCGCGATGTCGTCGGGAATGCCACGCCGACCGAGTGGAATCTGAGCGCGCTCCTGCTCCTTGAGTGACGCCGCCTGCTCCAGGGAGAGACCCATCATTCCCGTCAGCGCACCCGATTCCGTAGGTCCCGCCGCGACCGCGTTGACCCTGATGCCGACCGGAGCCAGTTCCAGCGCCCAACAGCGGGTCAGGTGTTCGAGCGCCGCTTTGCTTGCGGCATAGTGGGACAGTGCCACCCCTGGCTTGTGGCCAAACGTGCTTGAAACATTGACGATGGCCCCACGCGTCTTCTCCAAATGCGGAAGAGCGGCTGACGCAAGAAGGCTAGGGCCTATGACATTCACCGAGAAGATATCCGTGATGCGCTCGACTGTCGCCTCGGCCAGAGGCAGGATCGCGCCTGCTCCAGCGTTGTTAATCAGCGCATCCACTCGCCCCCATCTGTCGATGGCCTCCGCGACGGTGCGTGCGGCGTCAGTTGGCGACGACACATCGGCGACGAGTCCAACAATGTTGGCGTGTTCGGCTGCGGCCGCATGTATCGGCTCCGGCCGTCGCCCGGTGATCAGAACCTTGTCGCCCTGGGCGGCGAACCGCAAGGCGGCTGCCCGGCCGATTCCGGAACTGCCTCCGGTGACGATGATAACCCTTTGATCCTGCATTGTCGGTTTCCTTTCGATTTATGTGAGGTGTTGGGGATCGGTTGCAGTCGGCGGAGGCTTTGTTCGGTAACGTGAGAGCCCCACCTTGACGGCAATCATTGCCGGAGCGGCCACCACGAAAAGCAACGCAATGGCGATGAAGGCAGTGTCGAAGGCCGTTACGTTGGATTGGCGAATGACGGTTTGGCCTAGAAGGCTCATGGAGGCGTGGCCCGCTTCCCCCGCATCCATTCCTCTGAATGAAAGCATCGAAGCCGTCGCCTTCAGCCGTCCGGCGACTGTGGAGTTCCCCGCGACGATGTACGTTCCGAGAACGGCGGCATTGGACGCCACATGATGATTGATCATCGTCTGTAGCGCGGCAACGCCAAGCAAGCCGCCGAGTTGCCGCCCCGTATTGAAGAGCCCGATACCTGCACCGAGATTACGTTGCGAGAGATCGTTGAATGCGATCAACGTTATCGAGAGGAATAGAAAGCCAAGGCCCACGCCGCGCAGGAGAATTGCCTGCATCATGTCATCGGCGCCGCTTTCGCTCGTCGAGCTAGAAAGCATCCACATCGCCATCATGACCATCACGATTCCGAATGGCACGGTTGCAATCGGAGGAGCGCGATGGGCCTGCATGACATAAGCCGCGATTAACAGCGAGCCAACGAATAATCCACCGCTTGGTAATAGGAGCAGGCCAGCATCGGTGGGCGTAAACGAGAGAACCGATACGGCGAAGGCCGGGATCAGGAACGCGCTCCCGAACAATGCGGCGCCCGCAACAAAACTGACAATGAAGGCAAAGGAGAAATCTTTCGAGGTGAACAAGGCGAAATTGAGCAGTCCGGTTCCTCTTGTTAATATTTGCTGAGCGAGAAACATCGCTGACGTGGTCACACCGATGATCATCAGCCACCGGATGCGCGGCTCTTCAAACCAATCCCATCTGGCGCCCTGGTCGAGGGCGTAGGTCAGACAGAAAAGCGCAACCGAAATCAGGCCGATGCCAATCCAATCGAATGGGCGCCTCTCGAGCGGGGCAAGGGC
>JAFKKL010000326.1 GCA_017305595.1 Hyphomicrobiales bacterium
GGCGATGGTCTTGGGGTTTGTCGTCATCACCTCGTCGACGCGCGCGGTCATCAGGTCCGGGCGCATGTGACGGCGCAAGTCGCCGTCGGTCACGATGCCGGCGAGGTGGCCGCCCTCGTCGACGATGCCGACGCAGCCGAATCCCTTCGAGGACATCTCCACCAGCGCGTCGGACATTTTGGTGCCGAGAGGCTTCAATGGAATCGCCGCACCGGAATGCATCAGGTCGCGGACGTATTTCAGCATCGCGCCGAGCTTGCCGCCGGGATGCAGCACGCTGAAATCGACCGAAGTGAAACCTCGGCCTTCCAGCAGCGCGATGGCGAGCGCATCGCCCAGCGCCAGTTGCAGCACCGACGAGGTGGTGGGCGCGAGATTGTGCGGGCAGGCTTCGCGTGCCTTCGGCAAGGTCAGGGCGATATCGGCGGCCTGCGCCAGCGTGGAGCCGCTTTCCGCCGTCATCGCGATTACGCTGATGCGGAAGCGCTTGGCGTAGGTGATGAGGTTCTTCATTTCCGGCTGTTCGCCGGACCACGAGATTGCCAGCACGATGTCTTCGGCGGTGATCATGCCGAGATCGCCGTGGCTGGCCTCGGCAGCGTGAACGAAAAATGCCGGCGTGCCGGTGGAAGCGAAGGTCGCGGCGATCTTGCGGCCGATATGGCCGGACTTGCCGAGGCCGGTGATGATGACCCGCCCCTTGGCGTTGAGCATCAGGTCAATCGCGCGCGTGAAAGCCGCGCCGAGCCCACCCTGTAGCGCCGCGGCCAGCGCGGTGACGCCGCTCGCCTCGGTATCGAGGGTCCGCAAGGCGGATTGCAGCGCCGCGTCGGCCGGGTTGGCGGTGGAAGACATTGGGGTCCTTGATTGCGATTGGGTCATGCGCCGGTCCGGTAAAGATGGCGGGGTCTTACCACGGACAGGCCGGCCAAGGCGACGCCGGAAACGCGGCTCCTCAACGCCTCGTTAACCATAATTGTTTTAACTCCCTTAACGACGTTTCTCGCCGGCCGCGCCGCTGTTGCCCGTGCGCCTGCAAGTGGCTGGATTTATTGGAGTTTGAGGGTCGTGACGCGAGGTCGGGGAAGCGGTTGTCGGCGTCGCGTTCTGCGCGTGCGGCTGGCGCTCGCCTGCGGGGTGGCCATGGCCGCCGGCATCGCCCCGTCCCATGCCCAGATGTTGTCGGACCTGCTCAATCCGAATCCCGGCCGGTTCGCACAAATTCCCGACGGAGCGCTGCGCAGGGCAGACCGCACCCAGGGCATTCGTTCGACCGACGCCCTGACGCCGGATCGCGAGGTTCCGGCCTCGTCGCGGATCGGCCAGATCCCGACTTATGGAATCCCCGCCGCGTCCGGTGCCTCCGACGACGGTTTCGATTCGCTCAATCGCAAACGCAAGGTGGCGAAGCCGTTGCCCGGCGCGCCGAAGCTGAAAGGGGCGGTCGCGCCCGATCCCTATGCCAGCATGAAGCCGCTGCCGCGCATCAGTCCGCCGCCGTCGCAAAGCGCCAACAAGACACGGCTGCCGCCGGCGATGACCGGCGCCGTTGCCGGCCAACCTTATCGCAAGCAACTGAAACCCGACCTCGATCCGTTCGGGGCGGTCGGCGATTATGTCGGTAGCTTTCTGATCAAGGGCGCGGTCGAAATCGGCGGCGGCTATGACAGCAACCCCGGCCGCTTCAACGACAAGGAGCGCGGTTCGGCGTTCTATCGTATCGCGCCCGAGTTGTTGATCGCGACCGATTGGGAGCGCCACTCCATCGTCGCCGATCTGCGCGGTTCGTTCACCGGTTACGACAAGACATTCCCGTCGGCGCCCGGCGTCGCGTCCTCGGTGCCGACCGTGCTGGATCGTCCGGACTTCACCGGCACGGTCAAGGGCCGGTTGGATGTCAGTCGCGACACCGGCATCCTCAGCGAATTGCGGTTGCGCATCGGCACCGACAATCCCGGTAGCCCGAACATTCAGGCAGGCCTCTCCAAGTATCCGATCTTCGCTACGACGGGCGGGTCGCTCGGCATCGAGCAGAACTTCAACCGTCTGCAAATCACCGCAAGCGCCACCGCCGACCACACCGCCTATCAGGATTCCAAACTCACAGACGGCACCACGTACAGCAACAACGATCGCAACTTCAACACGTTCGGCGGCGTCGCGCGCGCGAGCTACGAGGTGATGCCGGGACTGAAGCCATTCGGCGAGGTGCAGGGAGATACCCGCGTTCACGAAGTCAAGGTCGACCGCAACGGTTATCAGCGCGATTCCAATGGCGGTTACGCCAAGGTCGGCACCACCTTCGAATTCACGCGGTTGCTCACCGGTGAACTGTCGATCGGTTATGCGATGCGCAGCTATCAGGACCCGCGGCTGACCCAACTCACCGGGCTTCTGACCAGCGGTTCGCTGGTCTGGTCGGCATCGCCGCTGACCACCGTGAAGTTCATCGCCAATACCTCGGTGGACGAAACCACGGTGCCCGGCGTTGCCGGCGTACTGACGCGCACCTACACCGCCGAGGTCGATCACGATTTCCGCCGCTGGCTCACCGGCATCGGCAAGTTCACCTACGGCACGCTCGACTATCAGAACGGCAATCGGCTCGACACCATCTATTCGGTGTCCGGCGACCTGATCTACAAGCTCAACCGCAATCTGTGGGTGAAGGGCACGCTGCGCCGCGACTGGCTGGAGTCGAACGTCCCCGGCATGAGCAGCGCTTCCACCGTGATGATGCTCGGCGTGCGCGTGCAGAACTAACTCTCGTATTGCTATTCACCGGCGGCGGAGACTTCCGGCCGCCACGTCAGCAGCCGCTTCTCGATCGTCGTCAGTATCCATTCCGCGCACAGCGCCACCACCGCGATCACGATCATCGCGGCGAACACGCCGTTGGAATCGAACGAGCCCTGCGCGCTGGCGATCAACAGGCCCATGCCCTCGCGCGCGCCGAGAAACTCGCCGACGATGGCGCCGATTAGCGCAAAGCCGAACGAGACGTGCAGGCTCGCGAGAATCCACGACAGCGCCGAGGGCAGGATCACCGCGCGCGTCACCTGCCAGTCGCTGGCGCCGAGAATGCGCGCGTTGGCGATCAGGTTCTTGTCGGCCTCGCGCACGCCCTGGAAGGCATTGCCGAACACCACGAAGAACACCATCACCACGGCGAGTGCGATCTTCGACGGCGAGCCGAGGCCGAGCGCGACGATGAAGATCGACCCCATCACGATGCGCGGGATGGAATTGGCGATCTTGATGTAGATCGAGAACACGTCGGACAACAGTTGATTGCGGCCGAGCGTGATGCCGCACAGAACGCCCAGCACGGAGCCGATCACGAACCCGGCGCCGGCTTCATAGATGGTCACCCAGACCTGTTTCCACAGCGGACCGATCGAGGTGCCGTTGCGGATCCAGTCGATCAGCTTGTCGACGATCGCGCTCGGTTGCCCGAAGAAGAATGAATCGAGCCAGCCCGCGCGGACGCCCAATTCCCAGCCGCCGACGAACAATACGAATACGATCAGCCGAAGTGCGATGATCATGCGCCAGCGCCGGCGTTGCCGTTCGGCGAGCGATTCGATGCGGCCTTCGGTGGCGAGCGGTGCGGTGGCATCGGTCATGCGGTCGCCTCGCGTCGCGCGCGCAACACCTCGTCGCGCAGGTCGTCGGACAGCCGGCGGGCGATGGCGACGAAGCGCTCGTCGTAGCGCAGCGTGGCGATGTTGCGCGGGCGTGGCAGATCGATGGTGTGCACCGATTTCACCCGTGCCGGGCGCGTGGTCAGCACCGCGACGCGGTCGGCGAGCAGGATCGCCTCGTCGAGATCGTGCGTCACGAACAGCACCGCCGCGCCGGATTGCGTCCACAGCGACAGCAGTTCCTCCTGCATCAGTTCGCGGGTCTGCACGTCGAGCGCGGAGAACGGCTCGTCCATCAGCAGCACTTCCGGCTTGTTGATGAAAGTCTGCGCCAGCGCCACGCGTTTGCGCATACCGCCCGACAGTTGATGCGGATGGTGCTGCTCGAAGCCGGTCAGTCCGACGCGGGCGATCCAGTCGCGCGCCTCCGCTTCCGCCTTCGCGCGCGGCACGCCGCGAAACAGCGGTCCTGCCATCACGTTGCCGAGCACGTCGCGCCACGGAAATACCGCGTCCTGCTGAAACACGAAGCCGACGCGGCGGTCGACGCCGGTGACCGGCGCGTCGAACAGCGTCACGGTGCCGCCCTGCGGCTGCGCGAGGCCGGAGACGAGCCCCAGCGTCGTCGACTTGCCGCAGCCGGTTGGCCCCACAATGGCGCAGAATTCGCCGGGCGCGACGGTGAGGTCGAAGTTTTCGAGCGCCGAGAGCACGTCGCCGCCCGGCGTGACGAAGCGGCGCGCGACGTTCTTCAGTGCGACGGCGGTGGCTGCGCTCATCTCAATGCGTCGCGTTGGCCTTGGCGACGAACTCGGTGGTGAAGGTCTTGCTGAGGTCGATGGTTTTGCCCTTCACGTTGGGCGAGAACGTTGCCAGCACGCGCAACACCGATTCCGGCGCGCCGGCCGGCATCAGGCCATCCGGCGAATATTGCGGCTTGCCCTCTTTGAGGCCCTTCACATACAGCGCCTTGTCGCCGGCCATGTAGTCCTTCGGCATCTTGTCGGCGATCTCTTCCGCCGAGTGGTCGTGCATCCACTTCAGCGTCTTCACCAGCGCGTTGACCAGCTTCTGCGCGGTCTCCTTGTTGGCTTCCATGTAGCCGCGATCCATGTAGAGGCAGGCGGCGGGATAATCGCCGCCCAGCGCCGCGCGGGTTTTCTCAGGCGTGCGCAGGTCGATCGACACCTTGGCGCTGCCGCGCGCCAGCGCGCGCTGCACCGTGGGTTCGGTGGTCATGCCGGAGACGATCTTGCCCTGCTGGATCGCTGCGAGGAACGTATCGCCGGCGCCGACCGGCACCAGCGAGTAGTCCTGATTCTGCAAGCCGGCGCGCGAGGCGAGATAGCGGGTGAGGAAATCCGTCGCCGAGCCGAGCCCGGTGACGCCGAGCGGTTGGCCCTTCCAGTTTGCGGGATTGCTGTATTTGTCGGCGACATCCGCCTTCACCAGCACGGTTTCGCCCGGCGCCACGGCGAACTGCACCACGCTGGTGATGAACTTGCCCTTGGCTTGCAGGTCGATGGTGTGGTCGTAGAAGCCGACAACGCCGGCGACTTCCCGCGCCAGCAGCGCGGTCGCGGCCGCCTGGCCCGACGTGGTGTTGTAAAGCTCCACGTCGAGGCCCTGTTCCTTGTAGTAGCCGAGTTGCTCGGCGAGCTTCGCCGGCAGGTAGATCTGCTTGTCGACGCCACCGACCATGATCTTCACCTTGGTCTGCGCCTGCGCGGGCGTCACTGAGAGCGTCAGCGTCGCGGGTAGAAGCAGCAGCGCCAGCGCCAGCGGCGCGGCGAACAAAGCGGAGACGATGGCAGCAAGGCGTGAGCGCATCGGGTGTTCCCTCATCCAAACGATTTCATCGGATTGGTCGCATCAGGCTCCCTGCGACAAAATGTGTCAACTGCTTCGTTTGGCTGCGCGTTTTCGGTCCCGGCGGGTGATAACTCATGCTTACCGGCCTAGCGCACGTTGCAGAACCTGCATCAGCTTCGGGTCGCTGCACTGAGCTAC
>JAFKKL010000327.1 GCA_017305595.1 Hyphomicrobiales bacterium
GACGAGGTGCTCGACCGCCTCGCCGCGGAACTGGTGCGCGTGCGCGATATGCATGGTCCCAAGGCGATCTACGGCGGCTCCTACGGCTGGGCCAGCGCCGGACGCTTCCATCACGCCCAAAGCCAGATGCATCGTTTCCTCAACATCGCGATGGGCGGCTACATCCGTTCGGTGAACACTTACAGTTCCGGCGCGGCGTCGGTGATCCTGCCGCACGTGCTCGGCCGCTACGACGACATGTCCCGCCGCAACGTGAGCTGGGAAGACATCGCCACACACACCGACGTGCTGCTGGCTTTCGGCGGCATGGCGCTGAAAAACTCCAGCATCGCCTCCGGCGGTGTGAGCCGCCACACCGAGCGCGATCACATGCGAGCGGCGCACGCGCGCGGCGCGCGCTTCGTGCTCATCAGCCCGATCAACGACGACCTTCCCGAGGAGATCGAGGCGGAGTGGCTGGCGCTGCGGCCCGGCACCGACACCGCGCTGATGCTCGGCATCGCGCACACGCTGGTCGTCAACGGCTGGCATGACCGCGCCTTCCTCGCCAGTCACTGCACAGGGTGGTCGAAGTTCGAAGATTATTTGATGGGGCGTAGCGACGGCGTTCCGAAGGATGCGGTGTGGGCCTCAGCGATCAGCGGCATTCCGGCGAGCGAGATCGAACGGCAAGCCAAGCTGTTGCCAGGCAAGCGTGTGCTGGTGGTGGTGTCACACTCGCTGCAACGCGCGGAACACGGCGAGCAGCCGGTGTGGATGGCGGCGGTGCTGGGCGCCATGCTCGGACAACTCGGCCTGCCCGGTGGTGGCTACAACTACGCGCTCGGCGCCATCGCCAATTACGGGCGCACCTTCAACGCGGTGCCGGTCGCGGCCTTCCCGCAAGGCACCAACCCGGTGAAGGAGTTCATTCCGGTCGCGCGCATTTCCGACATGCTGCTCAATCCCGGCGCGCCGTTCGACTATGACGGCCAGCGCCTGACCTATCCGGACATCAAGCTGGTCTATTGGGCCGGCGGCAATCCGTTCCACCACCATCAGGACATCAACCGGCTGCGGCAGGCCGTCGCCAACATCGAAACCTTCGTGGTCCACGAGATCGGCTGGACGGCAACCGCGCGCCACGCCGATATCGTGCTGCCTTCGACGATGACGCTGGAACGCAACGACATCGGCGCCACGCAGGTCGATCCGCTGATGGTCGCGATGAAGCAGGCCGCCGAGCCTTACGGCGAAGCGCGCGACGACTACGCGATTTTCTCAGCATTGGCTGAGCGCGCTGGCCACGGTGAGGCCTTCACCGAAGGGCGCACGCCGGAGCAGTGGCTGCGCCATCTCTACCGCACCACGCAGGATGCGCTAGCGGCGGAGGGACTGGATGCGCCGGACTTCGATACGTTCTGGGAGCGCGGCGAGTTGATGCTGCCGCAACTCGTCCACGATGGCGGCCCGCTCCGTGCCTTCCGCGACGATCCCGAAGGCAAGCCGCTGCCGACGCCGTCCGGCAAAGTCGAGATTTTCTCCGAGACCATCGCCGCCTTTAACTACGCCGATTGCCTCGGCCATCCGGCATGGATTCCGCCGGCCGATATCGTCGACGACAAGCATCCGCTGCAACTGGTGGCCAACCAGCCCTCGACGCGGCTGCATAGCCAATTCGATTTCGGCGGTCACTCGACCGAGATGAAGCATCGCGGCCGCGAGGTGGCGCGGATGCATCCGAACGACGCCGCGCCGCGCGGTATCGAGGATGGCAACATCATCAAGCTGTCAAACGAACGCGGTGCCTGTTTGGCGGCGGTCCGGCTCAGTGATCAACTGCGTGAAGGTGTTGTGCAACTGCCAACCGGCGCGTGGTACGACCCGCAGGATCCGAATGACGAGAAGCCGCTGTGCGTTCATGGCAACCCGAACGTGCTGACGCGCGACGTCGGCACCTCGAGCCTGGCACAGGGCTGTTGCGGACAATTGACGACGGTGCAGGTCGAGCGGTTCACCGGCAACCTGCCGCCGATCCAGGCCTTCGATCCGCCGGTGGCAGCGGAGCACTCGCGCAAATAGCCAAGCGCTACAGAATATCCGTCATGCCCGGCCTTGTGCCGGGCATGACGGATAGAGGAATAGCACGGCGCAAACCGCCTGCCCGTTGGGCGATACAATTGCGCGACGGCTTAGATCATCACGCCTTCCCGAGATCCTCGCGCATCTTCGCTTGAATCTTCGCCATGCCGCCGATCCAGCGATCGTAATTGTCGGTCTTCTTGCGCATGTAGCCCAGCACCTGCTGATGCGGCAGGATCAGGAAGGTTTCCTGGTGGATGCCGTTCAGTGCATCCTGCGCCACCTGCTCCGCGCTCAGGTTGCCATCGCCGGATTGCGGTCCCTTCGGCAGGCCGCGCAGCATGTTGGTCTCGACGCCCTGCGGGCAGAGGATCGAAACGCGGATGCCATGCGCCTTATGGGCGATGGCGAGGCTTTCGGCGAAACCCACCGCAGCGTGTTTCGTCGTCGAATACGGCGCGCTGCCAACCTGTGACAGCAATCCCGCCGCCGAGATGGTATTCAGGAAATAGCCGCCACCACGCGCCTTCATGCGCGGCACCAGGTGCCGGGCGGCGTAGACATGCGCCATCACATGGATCGCCCAGCTACGCGCCCACGGCTCGTCCGAGCTCCCCCCGACATTCTCCATCATCGGGTCGAAACCGCCGCCGATCCCGGCGTTGGAGCAGAACAGGCCGATCGGCCCGTACAGCTTCTCGGTTTCCTCGATGAGGTGGCGGATATCCTTCTCCTGAGCCACGTCGCACTTGAACGCAGCTCCGCCGACGTCCTTGGCAACGGCTTCCGCGCGGGCGTGATCGAGATCGGCCACCACCACCTTGGCGGCGCCGGCACGATGGAAGGTTTCACAGAGGGCCTGGCCGATGCCGTTGGCTCCTCCCGTCACGACAACGACTTTACCGGCAACATCCATGGCGGTGCTCCATTAAACGGTCAGGTCAGGACAAGGTCCATCACAGCCGTATAATGACACGCCGCCCCAAGCAAGACGAAGCCGTGCCAGATCGCATTCTGGAAGCGCAATCGCCGCCACGTGTGAAAGATCACGCCAAGCGTATAAAGCGCGCCGCCCGCAACGACGAACCAGAGGGTGAATTTCGGCAGCGAGGTGAACACGGCGTCGTAGGCTGCAAGTCCGCTCCAGCCCATCGCCAAATATAAAAAGATCGACAGCCGATCGAAGCGTCCCGGCAGAAACAGCTTGAGCGCGATGCCGACGATAGCGACACCCCACACCCCACCGAGCAACAGCATGGCCAGCAGGCGGTCGTGCATCTGCATCATGAACGGCGTGTAGGTCGCGGCGATCAGCACGTAAATCGCCGAATGATCGAACCGCCGCAGCCACCATTTGCGCGGCGAGACTGGCCACATGTTGTAGGCCGCTGAGAAACCGAGCATGGTCAGTAGTCCCGCCGCATAGATCGAGACCGAAACGATCTCCGGCGTCGAGGCGAATACGCCAGTCAGCACAATCAAGACCGTTGCGGCGATCAGGCCGAAGCCAACGCCGAGCCCGTGAACGATGCCGTCGGCGACGATCTCAGCGCGATCGTAGTTCCAGCGCACAGCCCCGACGGCGGCAGCGGCGGAGTGCGAGGCAAACTGCTTCAACTGAAAGACCGTCATCCGAAACTCGACATAGGTGACACTGCAATGCCTTTTGACGCAATCAAGCATAGCCACCGCAGCTTAACCAACGATGACGCCCTGCTTGGCCGGCAAATAGGTCGGAAACATGAACCCACAACTGATGCTTGATTTTGTCGCTACAATTGCCATCTTCGCAAGGAGCAACGTCCGCGATTATGAAGTAACCCCGCCACACCTCCGTGTCGGATCATTCGACCCGCGCAAGGTTTCCGGTTTATATGGCTTCCGGTTTTTCCGACATCATCGAGGAAGCCCGCCTGTCGGCGCAGGCGTTGCTGGAATACGGCAGCAATCTGTTCAATCCGACAATCCGGCTCGGCGTCACCGGCCTGTCGCGCGCCGGCAAGACGGTGTTCATCACCGCGCTGATCCATGGCCTGCTGCGCGGCGGACGCTTTCCGGTGTTCGAGCCGCTCTCCGGCGGCCGCATCGCCCGCACCGAACTCGAACCGCAGCCCGATGATGCGGTGCCGCGCTTCAACTATGAAGGCCACGTGCACACCCTGATCGATGAGCGGCGCTGGCCTGAGTCGACCTCTGACATCAGCGAATTGCGGCTCGCGCTCTCCTATCAGCGGCAGAACGGCGCGGAGCGAAAGCTCACCATCGATATCGTCGACTATCCAGGCGAGTGGTTGCTCGACCTGCCTTTGCTCGACAAGAGCTATGAGCAGTGGTCGGCGGAAAGCCTCGCGCTGTCGCGGCAAGGCCCGCGCATGACACTGGCGGCGGCGTGGCACGCGCATCTTGCCACGCTCGATCCCAACGGCCGCGAGGACGAACAGGCGACGTTGACGGCGGCGAAACTGTTCACCGACTACCTGCGCGCCTGCCGCGACGAACGCTTCGCCATGAGCCTGTTACCGCCCGGCCGCTTCCTGATGCCCGGCAGTTTGGCCGGCTCGCCGGCGCTGACCTTCGCGCCGCTCGATGTGCCGGCGGACGGCATCGCGCCGGATCGCTCGCTGTGGGCAATGATGCGACGGCGCTACGAGTCCTACAAATCCATTGTGGTCCGGCCGTTCTTCCGTGATCACTTCGCGCGGCTGGATCGCCAGATCGTGCTGGTCGATGCGTTGGCGGCTTTCAATGCCGGCCCCGTTGCACTGCGCGATCTCGAAGCCGCACTCGCCGGGATTCTGGATTGCTTCAACGTCGGCCGCGACACCTTGTGGAGCGCGCTGTTTCGGCCGCGCATCGACCGGATCCTGTTCGCCGCCACCAAGGCCGATCACCTGCATCGCACCAGCCACGACCGCTTGGAGGCGATTCTCCGGCGAATGCTGGACCGCGCCGCCAATCGCGCGCAACTCGCTGGCGCGACCATCGATGTGGTCGCTCTGGCGGCAGTGCGCGCCACGCGTGAGGCCGAGGTGCAGCAGGGACGTGACAGGCTACCTTCAATTCTCGGCACACCCATTGCCGGCGAACAAGCCGGTGGTCAGATATTTGACGGCGAAACCGAGGTCGCGACCTTTCCCGGCGACCTGCCGACCGATCTCGATCATTTGTTTACGGACGAGCCGTCATTTCGCGGCCTCACCGCCGCTTCGCCGGAGGAGACGGACTATCGCTTCCTGCGCTTTCGGCCGCCGCTCCTGCAACATGCCTCTGGCGAAACGCCGGCACTGCCCCATATCCGCCTCGACCGCGCGCTCCAATTCCTGATCGGAGACAGGCTGCAATGAGCGAACGAACCCAACGCCGCCCGGCCGCGTTCCGGCTCGACGATCCGCGCGTCGTGGTCAGGGATGGCGACGGCGACAGCGGCCTGTTCACGCGCGGCGCGATCGAGATCACGCCGGACCCGGACCCGTCCCTGCTGCCGGTCGCACTGGACGAGACGCCGTTGCCACCGAAGCGCCGCTCGTGGTGGGGAACCGTGTTCTGGAGCGCGGTCAGCGGATTGCTGCTGCGAGCAGCAGCAATCCG
>JAFKKL010000328.1 GCA_017305595.1 Hyphomicrobiales bacterium
CGCGCAGCCTCGCCGGCGAGTGGGGACCGAAGGGTGTGCGCGTCAATTGTATCGCGCCGGGTCTGGTGAAAACCGATTTCGCCCGCGCGTTGTGGGAAGACGAGGCTCTACTCAAGCGCCGCACCGCGACCACGCCGCTGCGCCGCATCGGCGAGCCGCACGAGATCGCCGGCGCGGTCGCTTATCTCGGCTCCGACGCGTCCACCTTCATGACCGGACAAACCATTGTCATCGACGGCGGCGTGACGACGGCCTCGGTGTAGACGTCAAAGGACATGGATGGCCGGGACGAGCCCGGCCATGACGAGTTGTCGGATACATCCAAACGAAATCTGCTTCTAGTCCGCCTCGATCTTGGTGATGGTCTTAGTGCCGTTGGTCTCGCTAACGGTGAACTTGACCTTGTCTCCGGCATGCACGCCGTCGATGAGTTCGCGCTTGATTTTCCATCGTTCGGCGGAGGCCTCTTCTGCGGCCGCCTTCTCGGCAGCAGCCTTTTCAGCGGCTTTCTCAGCGGCGGCCTTTGCGGCAGCCGCGTTCGGATTGGCGTTCTTGGCGCTGTCCTTGGTCGGCTCGATCACCACCGTTCCATTCAACCGATTGACGATTCTGACCACGCCGGTCTGCGTCCCGGGCGGCGGAGGCGCTGTTTCCTTAAGCGGCGGTGTCCCCTGACCCAGCGCGACCGAACCGAGTGCGGCGAGCATGGCTCCTGCCAGGACGATCTTTGTCAGTGCCATGGAAAAACCTCCTGGTTGTTGTGCGACCCCGAAGGGGAATAAACAAAGGCGATGTAAATCGTTCCGCCCATCACGGAATGGTCCCATGTGAGGCATGGCCGCCGCATATTGACCTTGGCCGTGCAATCCGATTGCCTTGGATTCTCATACTGCAACCGGGAAGCGCCGCATGTCGTCTCATATCCTCGCGATTGATCAGGGCACCACATCGTCGCGCGCCATCGTGTTTCGCGCCGACACCTCGATCGCGGCGGTCGCCCAGCAGGAATTCCCGCAGCACTTCCCGGCGTCGGGCTGGGTCGAACACGAGCCCGACGATATCTGGCAATCCACGCTCACGACCTGTCGCGCGGCGATGCAGAAGGCCAACATCGCGGCGGCGGACATCGCCGCCATCGGCATCACCAATCAGCGCGAGACCACGGTGGTGTGGGATCGCGCCACCGGCCGTGCGGTACATCGCGCCATCGTCTGGCAGGATCGCCGCACGGCGGACGTCTGCGCGCAACTCAAGGCAGAGGGTCACGAACCGGAGATCACCTCGCGCACCGGGCTGATCATCGATCCGTATTTCTCCGGCACCAAGGTGGCATGGATTCTCGATCATGTGCCGGGCGCGCGCCCCCGCGCCGAGCGCGGCGAACTGCTGTTCGGCACGGTGGATTCGTATCTGCTGTGGCGGTTGACCGGCGGCAGGGTGCACGCGACCGACGCCACCAATGCCTCGCGCACGCTGCTATTCAATATCCACACCGGCGAGTGGGACGACACGCTGCTGCAAATCCTGCAGGTGCCGCGTTCGATGCTGCCGGACGTGCGCGACTCCTCCGCGCATTTCGGCGACAGCGCGGCGGAATTGTTCGGAGGCAGCATTGCCATTCGCGGCATCGCCGGCGATCAGCAGGCCGCGACCATCGGGCAGGCCTGCTTCGCGCCGGGCATGATGAAGTCGACTTACGGCACCGGCTGCTTCGCGTTGCTCAATACAGGCACGACGGCGGTGACCTCGAATAACAAGCTGCTCACCACCATCGCCTATCAGTTGAACGGCAAGCGTACCTATGCGCTGGAGGGCTCGATCTTCGTCGCCGGCTCGGCGGTGCAGTGGCTGCGCGACGGCCTCAAGATCATTGCCAATGCGGCTGAGACCGGGCCGCTGGCGGATCGCTCCGATCCAGCGCAATCGGTGTATCTGGTGCCGGCCTTCGTCGGGCTGGGCGCGCCGTACTGGAATCCGCGCGTGCGCGGCGGCCTGTTCGGCCTGACGCGCAATACCGGCCCGGCTGAACTGGCGCATGCGGCGCTGGAGAGTGTCTGTTACCAGACTTATGACTTGTGGGCGGCGATGCGTGCCGACTGGCCGGAAGCGGCCGGCGCCAACACCGTGCTGCGCGTCGATGGCGGCATGGCGGTGTCGGACTGGACCATGCAGCGGCTTGCCGATCTGCTCGAGGCCCCGGTCGATCGGCCAGTGATTCAGGAGACGACCGCATTGGGTGCGGCCTATCTCGCCGGGCTCGGCGCCGGCGTTTATCCGGAACCGGCGCGGTTCGCCGACACTTGGCGGCTTGAACGTCGCTTCAACCCGAACATGAGCGCCGTCACGCGAGCACGGAAGTTGAAGGGCTGGGCGGCGGCGATGCGCGGTGTGCTCGCTAGCGACGATGGCGACGATTAGTTCGAGGTCTCACGACCTTCAGATACGATCTTTAACTAATTCCACCTGATAATACCGGCACGCGCGGGGGCGCGCGGCGACGGCATGGCTTGCCGTCTGAGGAAATGCGATTCAAGGAGCAATGAGATGTTGAGCCGTCGTGCCTTTTGTGGCTGCGCGTCAGCCGCTTTGTGGTCGGGTTTTGTGGCGACGCGCGCCGAGGCGGAGCCTGCCGCCTGCGCGGTGATGACCAAGGACAGTCAGCGTGCGACGTCGCCGGCGGATGCGCTGGCGCGATTGAAAGCCGGCAACGAGCGCTTCGTTGGCGGTCATACCGTCAACTGCGATCTGATCAAGCAGGCGAAGGAAACGGCGAAGGGCCAGGCGCCGTTCGCAACGGTGGTCGGCTGCATCGATTCACGCGTACCGCCCGAACTCGTCTTCGATCAGCGGATCGGGGATATCTTCTGCGCGCGTGTCGCAGGCAATTTTGTCAACACCGACATCATCGGCAGTCTCGAATTCGCGACCAAGATCACCGGCACGCGCGCCATCGTCGTGCTCGGCCATAACGAATGCGGTGCGGTGAAGGGTGCGATCGATAACGCCAAGCTCGGAAATCTGACGGCGACGCTGGCCAATATCCGGCCGGCGGTGAAGGCCACCAAGGCGAGCGGCGACCGCACCTCGAAAAACGCGGCGTTCGTTCAAGCGGTGGCCGAAACCAATGTGCGAATGGCGATGGCCGGACTGACAGCGAAAAGTCCGGTCATGAAGCAACTGGTCGCGGCGGGCGATCTGAAGATCGTCGGCGCGATGCACGATCTTGCGACCGGCAAGGTAAGCTGGCTGAGCTGATTGCGACACGGCGCGCGCCTGACATCGTCATCTGGCGCGCGCCGCTCATGCACGACATGAAGTTACGCCATGCGTGCTACTGGCAAAGCTGTCGCTGGCCGAACGAGTTCGTGTACATCGTGCCGGGGTGGCAGACGAAGCCGTTACGCGCTGCGTAGCTCCGCGAATCCTGCATCACGGTGCCGTTGTAAGCGTATGGCGCATCGTAGACGTCGTTGTATGCGTATTGGGGTTCATAGGCGTAGGCGTTGCGATAGCCGTAGGGGCCCGCGCCAAACGGTGCGGCAGCAACGGCTCCGGCCGTGCCGACTGCGGTGCCTGCGATCGCTCCTGCGGTGCCGACCGCGCCGCCAACCACGTTGCCGGCGAAATCGAGCGGCGCGAAGCCGGTATTCATCGGCCGATTCCATTCGTCGCGATAGGTGGCGCTGCGATCATAGCGCGGCTGATCCGCGCGGCTATAACGCATGTTGCTGCTGTAACGCGGCTGGTCCATTCGGCTCATATGCTTGTGGTGACGAGTCGTTTTCATTCGCTTCGTCGACGTGTGCTTGGTCGATTTCTTCATCGGCTTCGCAGCCGTGGGGGGCGCAGCCGTTTCGGATTGCGTTGTGGTGGACTGCGCGAGCTTATCCTTCGCGGCGGGCGCGGCCATGGCGGGCGCGGCCACCAGCATTGCTGTGGCGGCTGCGGCGGCGAGGAATGTTGTCTTCATGCTGCAATCTCCTTCAGTATCGGGGTGCCCCGACAACGGGCGATCGCGTGTGGCGTTCCATCCCTCACATGGGTGTGAGCGCATGTGTGGCGGGAACTGTTGCGGTATCAGCGTTGTGAGATGCGAATGTCAGAAGATGGGCTGCGTCGCCTTCGACAACGAGAAGCCGTGACGGTCGGCGTTGGAGAGGTGAGGCCGGCTTGATCCGACGTGCAGGTGAAGCCGCCGCGTTGCCAGATATCACCATAGGCGAGCCCGGGAAGTGATTTGTTCATCACGGTATCGCCATGGCAGATGCGCTGGGCATTGTGCCCCGCACCGATACTTTGAAGGCGCTGCCCCGATCGAAAATGCAGATGGTCAGGGACCGGATCGAAGCCATGTCGGTTATTCAGCGGCAATGCTCAATGCCAATCCGATCAGGAGCGCAGAGCAATTGCGGCTAAAATGTGTTGCCCCAAGTTTGCCAAGTCACCGTATCCCACGCGCCGCGTCTTCAGCCGCATCTTGGCGACTTGGTTTGTCGTCCCCATCTTCGCGCGACAACAGAGAGGTCTGAGTGACAAGCCATCGAGCCGAACTGGACCGGCACTTTGCCTGGTTTGAAAGTAAATTGCCGCCGAAGCTCGCGCGTTTCTCGCGTTGGGTGCGTCAGCCGTCCTCGCGATTGGTCCGTATTCCATTGGGGATTCTGCTGATCATCGGCGGCATCTTCAGCTTTCTGCCGGTGCTGGGACTCTGGATGCTGCCGCTCGGCCTGATGCTGATCGCGCAGGATATTCCCTTCCTGCAAGGTCCCATCGTTCGTCTGCTCACCTGGATGGAGCGCAAATGGATCGAACGCCAGCGCGCGCGGGCCGAGAAACGAGGCGAACCCGCACCATAACGAGCTGCTGCAGTTGTTGCAGTGCATGGTGTGACTCGAAAGGCCCACTCACCGACTAAATCTAGTATGTCGAGACTCTGATATCGCAAATTTCGCTTTAACGAATCAGCAACCTGATTCACTTTCGCCTTCTGGGGTCAATCTGGAGGCCAAGGTATGAACGTTATTGTTTTTGCATCACGCAAGGGGGGCTCGGGGAAAAGCACTCTGACGGCTCATCTTGCTGCGCACGTCCATAAACCGTCGCGCCCATGTCTTCTTGTCGATGCCGATCCGCAAGGATCGTTGACGCTCTGGCACAAGCTGCGCGGCACCAACGAGCCGCCGTTGAAAACCGCCAACCGCTCGGTGAGCGAAATCGTCGCGAGCGCCAAGCGTGATGGCTACGAGTGGGTGTTCATCGATACGCCGCCGAACGTGTCGGCCGTTGTCGATGACGCCATACGCAATGCGACGATGGTAATCATTCCCGCGCGGCCCGGCGTATTCGACGTCAACGCGGTGCAGGAAACCATTCTGACCTGTCGTTCGGCGCGCAAGCCTTACGCCGTGGTGATGAACGGTGCGCCGGCGCTGCGCGAAGGATCTGAAAGCCCGATCGTGACCATCGCGCGCGAAGCGCTGGCGAAATTCCGCGCTCCGGTGTGGAGCGGCCAAGTCACCAATCGCGCCGACTTGCTGCTGGCATTGGCGCACGGTGAGGGCGCACAGGAGTATTACTCCGCGGGGCGCGCGGCGTCCGAG
>JAFKKL010000329.1 GCA_017305595.1 Hyphomicrobiales bacterium
CACGGTGGGGCGACCGCGCGAGTCCCACACTCGCCGTCCGCGCACGCTCGAAATCCGTGTATCGCTCATCACTCCATCTCCAAAGAGCCTTTATCTCGACGCGTTTTCTTCACGCGAACCGGTGTCCACTTCGCTCGAAAACGCTTTTGCCCAAGCCTCGCGCACATCAGCCAATCGCGACGGCGGCGACGCGATCAACGGCACTGCGGCGCGACGCACACGCGTCTTATCGTTCTCATCCGTGATGTATTCCACCGGCGACTTGCCATCGACACGCGCCAGGAACAGCGCCGGCAATAGCCGTGCCGCGCGGCGTTCGAGTTCGGCGACCGGCTCCCAATCGACCCGCGCCAGATAAGCCGCCGCCAGCGCATCGAAACAGGCGAGGAAGCCAGTACGGGCGCGCGGCGTCCACAGGCACTTCAGCAGCATGTGATTGAGGCAGAACGCGAGATCAAACGCGGGATCGCCATACCAGGCGCATTCGGCATCGAGAAACACCGGGCCGTTCGGGCCGACCAGAATGTTTTTCGGGCTGACGTCGCCATGCACCAGCGCGATCTTCGTCGCCAGCGTCTCGCGCGACATCCGCATCAGCGCATCGGCAATGTCGGGATGCACCGGCGCGGTGGCTTCGAGATAGGGTTCGAGCCGGATGGCGTGAAACAGCGCATCGGTGGCGAACTGCTTCGCCAACGCAGCCGAATGCGCGGTGGCGGCGTGGATCGCGGCGACAGTGTCGCCGACGCGTGCGGCGAAAGCGGGATCGGCGCGGCCCGCGGCCAGTTCCGCCTTCCACACCGGATGATACGCCGGATCGAGATAGGCCATCGCGAAGGCGCCGATCTCCGCATCGTGCGCCAGCACCTGCGGCACCGCATCCGGCACCACCTTCGCCGCCGCGCGCAGCCAATCGACCTCGCTGACGTTGCGCGTCACTGGCACCTGCCAGTCGCGCGCGACGCGCAGCTTCTGCAACGCGCGCTTCACCGCGAAAATTCGGCCGCTGGCTTCGACCTTCCAGATGTCCGACGCCACGCCGCCGGTCAGTGGCATGAAGCGCGGTGTAACGCCCGGTGGCACGAGGTCCGCATCGCACAGAAAAGTCACGACGACGGCGGGCACGGCATTGTCAGGCGGGGATGATGTCAAAGAGCGGCTCCTGTGCCGTCAGTCTTTGCAGAATGAGGGCCAGGCCGCAACCTTATGGAAAGAGTCCCCGCGTCAGCTTTGCGGCACGCACCCTTTCCACGCCGATCGCCATCGCGGCGGTGCGATGGGAAATTTCGTCCTTGCGGGCGCGCGCCACCATCTGGTCGAAAGCGCGATCGAGGATGTGATATTCGCGCCGGGTGACTTCCTCCTCCTCCCAGAACAGTTGCTGGAGATCCTGCACCCATTCGAAATAGCTGACCACCACGCCGCCGGAATTGCACAGGATATCGGGGAGCACGAAAATCTCGTCCTGCCGCTGGGCCAGCACGAGATCGGCGTCCGGGGTGGTGGGACCGTTGGCGCCTTCCGCCAGCACGCGGCATCGCAGCTTCGCGGCGATATCGGCGTCGATCACCCGCTCCATCGCCGCAGGTACCAGCACGTCGCAAGGCAACGTCAGCACGTCAGCCGGATCGCATTGCAGTTGGCGGGAAAAGCCGGCGATGCTGCCATGCGCGGTGGCATGACGCAGCAGCGCGGGAATATCCAGCCCGGCGGCGCTGTGCAGCGCGCCGGTGTGGTCGCTTACCGCGATCACCTTCGCGCCGTAGCGGTGCAATTCGGCGGCGGCGTGAGAGCCGACATTGCCGAACCCCTGCACCACTGCCGTCGCCTTCGCCGGCGCGATCTGCAAGTCGCCGAGCACGCGCTTGGCGAGATAGGCGACGCCGCGGCCGGTCGCCTCGCGCCGCCCGAGCGTACCACCCGAACTCACCGGCTTGCCGGTAACGATCTCGGTGACGGTGCGGCCCTGATACATCGAATAGGTGTCCATGAACCACGCCATCACCTGCTCGTTGGTGCCCATGTCCGGCGCCATTACGTCCGTATGCGGGCCGACGAACGGAATCATCTCCTGCATGTAGCGGCGCGACAGTCCCTCCAGCTCGCGTTTGGAGACCGACGACGGATCGACGCGGATACCGCCCTTTGCGCCGCCATAAGGCAAGCCGACCAGCGCGCATTTCCAGCTCATCCAGATTGCCAGCGCCGCCACCTCGCCGATATCGACGCTGGGCGCGAAACGCGTGCCGCCCTTGGTCGGTCCCATCGTCAGATGATGCTGCACACGGTAACCCTCGAACACCGCGATGGTGCCGTCGTCGCGGTGGATCGGACAGGACACGGTGATGGCGCGCTTCGGCAACAGCAGTCGATCTCGTTCATCATGCGGAATGGCCAGATGATCGGCAATCACTGCGAACTGCCGCGCCGCCATATCGAAAACCGCACCGGAATAGACCGACATGATGTACCTCCATCGTTCGATCGCGGGAACCCGGCGCTGCGGAAGATCGTTCAACACAGGCGCGCAAGCGTCGCCGCAATGATGCAACAGTTGTAACGCAGGGTTGCGTGCAGGCGCGAATTAATAGTTGCAATAGAGCGTGATAAGCGGCGCTAATGGACGCGACGACCGCACCCAACCAATGGACCGAACGATGCAGGCGCTTTTTATCGGACAAACCTACATCGACGTGACGTTTCTCACCGATCACATGCCGACCGGTGACGAGAAACATGTCGCTTCCAACTATGCGGTGTCATTCGGCGGCAATGCGGTGACCGCCGCATTCTGCTGCGCGCGGCTCGGCATCGTGCCGGACTTGCTCACCACGGTCGCCGACGACTGGCTCGGCCGGATGTTTCAGGACATGGCGGTGAAGTACGGCATTCCGCTGCACGCCCGCAAAGTGCGAACGTCGTCGCTGTCGTTCATCATGCCGAAGGACGGCAAGCGCGCCATCGTACGCTGCCGCGACGACGATCATCTGCATCCGTTTCCGATGCTGAACCTCTCCGGCTGCCGCGCACTACATGTCGACGGTCATCAGCCCGAGGCCGCGCTGCATTACGCGAAACTCTGCCGCGAAGCCGGCATCCTCACCTCGCTGGACGGCGGCGGTCTGCGTGACAACACGCATGAGCTGCTGGAGTTCATCGATGTGGCGATGGTCGCGGAACGACTGTGCGAGCAGATGGAGTTAAGCCCGCGCGCGATGCTGGATTACCTCAAATCGCGCGGCTGCCGCATCGGCGGGGTGACGCTCGGCGAGCGCGGGTTGGTCTGGTACGACGAAACCGGCGTGGTCCGCGAAGTGCCGGCGCTGAAGGTGCCGGCCGCGCGTGTCATCGACACCAACGGCGCCGGCGATGTGTTTCACGGCGCTTACGTCTATTCCTATCTCAGCGATCCGTCGAAAAGTTGGCAGGAGCACTTCACCTTCGCGCAGGCGGCGTCGACGCACAAAATCCAACACCTCGGCAACGAGGCCGGCTTGCCGACGCTCGCCGATATCGCTGTGGTGCGTGAGGAGTTTCAGAAGCCGGCCGCAGGGAAACTCCGCGCGGTGCGGCCGTAGGCAGACGACCAAACCTTACCGTCATGCCCGCGCTTGTCGCGGGCATCTACGTCTTAAGAACATCGTCGAAAGAAAGACGTGGATGGCCGGGACGAGCCCGGCCATGACGGGAGATTTATATTCTCACGCCATCGTCTGCTTGAGATCGAAGCTCATATCGGCCGCCTGTTGCGGCGTGATCGAGCTGCCGGCGGCGAGCATGCGGCGGCCGAAGACATGATCGCCGGCGCGATTGACCGACTCGACGCCGATCATGCGGTCACCCTTGTAGCAGAACACCGAGAATGCGCCTTGCTCCGGATCGCCGCGCAGCACCGCATGATCGAAGCCCGCCGTGAGCCCTGCCATCTGCAATTTGTCACTGCCCTGATCGCTCCAGAACCATGGTAGCCCGTCATAGGTTTCCGGCTTGCCGGTGAGACGCGCGGCGACGCAGCGCGCATGATCCGTGGCGTTCTGCACCGACTCCAGCCGCAACGGTGCGCCGAAGCGCGGGCTCTCGAACAACGCGCAATCGCCGATGGCGGAAATATCCGGATCGGCGGTTAGAAGCTGCGCGTCGACAACGATGCCGGCGGCAACCGGTAAGCCTGCTTCGGCAGCGAGTTCGACATTCGGCAGCACGCCGACGCCGACCACCACGAGGTCCGCCGGCATCTGCCGGCCGTCGCTCAGGGACGCCCCCGTCACCTTGCCGTTCGCGCCTTCGATTTCCGTCGCGCCCACGCCGAAGTGAATGCGGATGCCGGCCTCGCGATGTTTGCGCTCGAAATAAGCCGAGATGTCCTGCGTCACCGCCCGCGCCATCACCCGCGGCGCCAGTTCGAGCACGTCGACCTCGAGCCCTTTCGCTCGCGCCGTGGAAGCGAATTCCAATCCGATAAATCCCGCGCCGATCACCACCAGACGCTGCCCGGCCTTGATATGAGTCCGCAGCGCTTCGCTCTCGGCGAAATTGCGCAGATACATTACGCCATCGAGGTTGGCGTTCGGCACATCGAGCAGCCGATTGCGCGCACCGGTCGCCAGCACCAGGTGGCCGTATGGCACCTCCGCGCCCGAACCGAGCCGCACGCTATGCTTGGCGCGATCGATGGCGACGACATGGCCGTCGACCAATTCGATCGACTGATCGGCATAGAACTTCGCTGGCCGGAACAGCACGCTCTCCGCGCCCCCCGCCCCCTTGAGATAGGCTTTCGAGAGCGGCGGGCGTTGATAGGGCAACAACGCCTCATCGTTGATCAGGCGTACCGGTCCGGTGAAGCCCGATTGCCGCAGCGACACCGCGACCTGAAATCCGGCGTGTCCCGCGCCGACGATCAGAACTGTTTCCTTCGTCATCACCTTACGTCCCGTCCATCCGACTGGCGTCCATGGGCCGCCAGGTCCGGCGGCATGATGCACGATCCGGCCCGCTTGTCATCACCGGCGTGAATGGCGTTAAATGCGCGTCTGCTTCCACGCAAAAAGGTTTTTTCATATGTCCACTCCGGATTCCGATCAGCCTGCCCTGCTTGCCGTCGACGGCGCCGTCGCTACCCTGACGCTCAATCGGCCGACGGCTTTCAACTCGATCAATCTCGCCATCGCCCAACGGCTGGAGCAACTCGCCGCCCAGGTCGAGGCCGACGACAACATTCGCGTGCTGGTGGTCGAGGGTGCGGGCCGCGCGTTTTGCGGCGGCGGCGACATTCAGGTGTTCGGCGCATCGATGGACAATCTCGAACCTGTCATCCGCGAGTTGCTGAAGCATTTCCACGCCTTCACCGTCGCGCTGCGGCGGATGCCGAAGGTGGTCATTTCCAGCGTGCACGGTTCTGCGGCCGGTGCGGGCCTGTCGCTCGCCTTCATGGCCGATATGTGCATTGCCGCCGACGATGCGAAATTCACCGCGGCCTATCACAAGCTCGGTATCTCGCCGGACGGCGGCGGCACCATCGGCG
>JAFKKL010000330.1 GCA_017305595.1 Hyphomicrobiales bacterium
CTCGCTGCCGCCCATCGCCGAAAAGATCAGCGACGCCAGCGGCGCGCGCAATGCGATCAACAGCACGCCGATCAAGGCGGCGAGCAGCAGCGCGCGGATCAGCACCGCGCGGATTTCGATGCGGTCGTTCGCGCCCAATGCCTGCGCGGTGAAGGCGACCGTCGCCATCCGGAGAAAGCCGAACAGCCAGAACACGCAGTCGAACGCCACCGAGGCCAGGGCGACGCCGCCCAGCAATGCGGCGTCGCCGAGTTGACCGATGGCGCCGGTGGAGACGACGCCGAGCAACGGCGTGGTGAGGTTGGCGAGCATCGCCGGGCCGGCGATGACGAACACGCGGCGGCTATCGACCGGTCGCGTAGCCTGATCGGCGAGGGTCATTGGATGCTGTCGTCGTTCAGCGTCCGCGCGGCGCGTTGACGAGGCGCGCGATCAGCCAGATCGGGATCACGATGACCGCACCGAGCAGGAAGTAGCGCCACAGTCCGTTGATGGCATCGAAGCCGAGATCCCAGAGGCGGATGAACAGCAGGCGGATCGAGTGGACGATATTCCACGGATCGAAGCCGATCGCCGCCAGCACCACGCCGACCAGGATTGACAGCATCACCAGCCGGAACGCAACGGCGAGCGGCGAACCGCCGAGAAAGCGATACAGGCCGTCGCTACGCGCCGGCAGTTCTCGGGTCTCGTTCGGCATCTTGGGTCTCCGGTGGGATCGATTCCCGCAATTATAACGCGTCGCAAATGGGGAACCAATGCGGCGGCGTCAATGGGCAAGATCCCTCTGCTTTCTCGATATCCTTTGTTTTCGTCATGGCCGGGCTCGTCCCGGCCATCCACGCCTTTCTTGTCTCGCTGTGATGCTGCCTAGACGCGGATGCTCGGGACATGCCAGGGCATGGCGCATAGAGGAGGCGGTCGACCATCTACTTCAATGGACTTTCTCCGTCTTCAGCATCCGTTCCAGCGTTTCCAGCCGGTCGGCTTCGCGCGGCGGCTTGTCCCAGCGCAGCCGGCTGATGCGGGGGAAGCGCATGGCGACGCCGGATTTGTGTCGGGTCGAGCGCTGCAATCCTTCGAAGGCAACTTCCAGCACCAGCCCTTGGTCTGGCTCGTGCACGACATGGCGCACCGGGCCGAATTTTTCCGTGGTGTTGCGGCGGACGAAGCGGTCGATTTGAATGAGTTCCTCGTCGGTGAAGCCGAAATAGGCTTTGCCCACCGGCACCAGTTGATCGCCGTCGCTACCCTCGGTCCAGACGCCGAAGGTGTAGTCCGAATAGTAGGATGAACGCTTGCCGTGGCCGCGCTGCGCGTACATCAATACCGCATCAATGATGTGCGGATCGCGTTTCCACTTCCACCACTGGCCTTTGGGTCGGCCGGGCAGATAAGGCGCATCGCGTCGCTTCAGCATCACGCCCTCGACCGCCTCGGCATCGTCACCCGCGCCGAAAGCTGCCGGATCGGCGCGCGCGGCGGTGATCGTCGCCCAGTCGTGGAACGGCACCACCGGCGAGAGACCGATGCGCGGATCGTCGAGCTTTGCGACGAATGATTCCAGCCGCGTGCGCCGCTCGACGAACGGCAACAGGCGCAGATCGCTCTCGTTGTCCGCGAGCAGATCGTAAGCGCGCAGATGAATCGGAAACTCTTTCATCAGCTTCGGCGTCACGCTTTTGCGGTTGAGCCGTTGCTGCAAGACGTTAAATGACTGCACGCGGCCTTCGCGCAGTACCAGCAGTTCGCCGTCGATCGCACCGGGCAGTTGAAAAGACGGCAGCAGATCGGGAAAACTTTTCGAGATGTCCTCGCCGGTGCGCGAGTAAAGACGCGCGATGATGTTGCCATCGTCGTCGCGGCCGCTGACGGCCTGCACGCGGATGCCGTCCCATTTCCATTCGGCGATGAAATCGCGTGCGTCGAGCGTGGCGAAATCATCGGTCTCGATGGCGTGCGCCAACATCACCGGTCGAAATGGCGCGGCGTCGCGGTTGGCCGGCTTGTCGGCGCGGCCTTCGAGCCAGGCGAACAGATCGAGATAAGGCGGGATCAGGCCCGGCCAGATCAGTTCGACATCGTGCGCGTCCTTGTCGCCGAGCGCGGCGGCAGCGGTTTTTGCCAGCCGTGCCGAGACGCCGATGCGCATCGCGCCGGTGACGAGTTTCAGCAGAGCCCAGCGGCCGGTCTCGTCGAGTTCGTCGAGCCAATGCGTCAGTTGTGCGGGCAGTTCGGCCTTGCCGAGTGTCGCCAGTGTGGTGACGACCTCGGTGAGAGTGGGAGGCGGTGGTTTGTTATGGCCTTGTCCTGCATCCGGCAGCGGCCCCCCACCCCCGACCCCTCCCCGCTGCAAGGGCGGGGGGAGGGGAGCAGACGGCGTTGCCGCAACTTCCTCCCCTCCCTCCGCGAGCGTAGCGAGTGGCGGGGAGGGGTGGGGGGTGGGGGGCTCTTTGATTGAGGATGAAGTCGGCGTTCTCGGCCACATCAATGCAACCGTCTCCGACAGATCGCCGACGTAATCATAAGACAGCGCGAACAGTTCGGGATCGACCCGCGCGGCGATCAGTTCGCGGATCAGGCCGGGCTTGGCGTGCTTGAACGACAGCGTGCCGGTAAGTGCAGCGAGTGCGTAGCCGCGGTCGGGATCGGGTACCTCGCGAAAATACTGCGTGATCAGCCGCAGCTTGTTGTTGCGGCCGGGCTCATAACTCAGGCGGTCGAGCAGTTCGGCGAAACGATTCATGCGGCGTCCTCGCCGCCAGTTGACGCACTCTCGTCTTCCTCGCCGTAGCCGACCAGCGCCAATGGTCGCGCGGCAAGCCCTTGCGTCTTGCACCAATGCACCAGTGCCTCTTCCTCGCCGTGGGTGACCCAGATTTCGCCGGCCCCGGTGGCCTTGATGGTCGCGGTCAGGCCGTCCCAATCGGCGTGGTCGGAAATCACCAGCGGCAGTTCGACGCCGCGTTGGCGCGCGCGGGCGCGAATCCGCATCCAGCCTGAGGCGAAGGCGGTGAGGGGGTCGGGGAATCGGCGGGTCCAGATGTCGGACGTTGCCGACGGCGGCGCGAGCGTGATGGTGCCTGCAAGGTCCGCCTTCTTGATATCTTTCACCAGGCGCAGCTCGCCGAGCGCGATGCCGCGGCTTTCATAGTAGTGCGTGATGGATTCCATCGCGCCATGCAGATAGATCGGCGCGTCATATCCCGCCGTGCGTAGCAGCGCGATGACACGTTGTGCCTTGCCGAGCGAATAGGCACCGACGAGATGCGCTCGCTCCGGAAACAGCCGTACCGAGTCCAGAAGTTTCCGTACTTCAGGCGCGGCGTCGGGATGCCGGAATACCGGCAGGCCGAACGTCGCCTCGGTGATGAAGACATCGCACGGCACCACCTCGAACGGTTCGCAGGTCGGGTCCGGCGCGTCCTTGTAGTCGCCGGATGCGACAATACGCAGGCCGTTGCAGGTCATCGCGATCTGTGCCGAGCCCAGCACATGACCGGCGGGATGGAAGCTGACGCTGACGTCGTCGAGCCGGAGAGTTTCGCCGTAACGGATGGCTTGCGTGCGGCCGGCAAAATTGTCGCCGTAGCGCAACCGCATCATGTCGAGCGTTTCCTGCGTCGCCAGCACCGTGCCGTGGCCGGGGCGGGCATGATCGGAATGGGCGTGGGTGATCAACGCGCGTTCAACCGGCCGCACCGGATCGATGTGAAAGCCGCCGAGCCTGCAACACAGGCCGGCCGGGGTCGGAACGAGAAGATCTTGCGGACGCATGATGCGTATATAGGCCGCACATCGTGCGGCGACACCGGCGCGCGATCAGGTTGTGTTGGTGGCGGAGTGTGCTACGTTTCTCCTACTTAATCGATTAACTAAAAACGATGGGGAGATTGTCAGACCATGGACCGACGTTCACCGTTTCGGTTGCCGCACGCCGTCCTCGCAGGGGCGGCGTTGCTTGTCGCCACCCAGGCGTTCGCCGCCGACAAGAAATACAGCCCGGGCGCCAGCGACACCGAGATCAAGCTGGGCCAGACCGTGCCGCACTCCGGGCCGGGGTCGCTCTATGGCGTGCTCGGCCGCGTCGGAGAGGCCTACTTCCAGATGCTGAACGAGAAGGGCGGCATCAACGGGCGCAAGATCAAGTTCATCTCCGCGGATGACGCGTATTCGGCGCCGAAGGCGGTCGAACAGACCCGACGGCTGGTGGAGCAGGAAGAGGTGCTGGCGCTGTTCGGTTCGCTCGGCACCGCGCCGCAGACCGCCGTGCATAAATATCTCAACAGCAAGGGCGTGCCGCAGATCCTGCTCAACACCGGCGCGTCGAAGTGGAACGATCCGAAACACTTCAAGTGGACCATGGCCGGGCTGCCGCTCTATCCGACCGAGGCGCGCATTCTCGCCAAGTACGTGCTCAGCGTGAAGCCGGACGCCAAGGTCGGCATTCTTTACCAGAACGACGACTTCGGCCGCGACTTCCTCGGGCCGTTCAAGGATGAACTGGCCAAGGCCGGCGGCAAGGCCAAGGTGATTGCGGAGACGACTTACGATCTCACCGATCCGACCATCGATTCGCAGATCATCAACCTGTCGAAGTCGGGTGCCGATGTTTTCTACAACATCACCACCGGCAAGGCGACGTCGCAGACCATCCGCAAGATCGCCGAACTGGGCTGGAAGCCGCTGCACCTGTTGTCGGCGGGATCGACCGGCCGCTCGATCCTGCACGCCGCCGGACTTGAGAACGCCAAAGGCATCGTCGCCATTCGCTACGCCAAGGAAGTCGGCGTGCCGCAGTTTGCGAACGATCCCGAGGTGAAGGCATTCGAGGAGTTTCGCCAGAAGTATCTGCCCAACGTCGATCCCGACAACACCATCGCGTTCGCCGGCTACGGCCAGGCGGTGACCATGGCGGAAATCCTGCGCCGCTGTGGCGACGACCTGACTCGCGAGAACGTGCTGAAACAGGCTTCCAACCTGAACGGCTTCCACTCGCCCTACATGCTGGACGGCATCACGTACTCGTTCACGCCGGACAATTACACGCCGATGAAGACGCTCTACATCTCGGTCTTCAACGGCAAAGATTGGGACATCGTCGGTAAGCCCTATACCGAGTAACGAGCGCGGCTGGCGTCAGCCGATCTTGCAAACGAAGAACGAAGCCGGGTTTGCAGCGGGCAAATCCGGCTTCGTTGCCTTTCGTGGATGACGGCGAAAAGAAAGAACTGCGGCTCTTAGTCATGACCGGGCTCGTCCCCGGCCATCCACGTCTTTGTCTTTTGCTGACGTTGATAACACTCGCGACATCGATTGGTTGGGATATCGCCGAGCGAAGCGATGTGATTCTGCCAACGACGATACTTGGTCTTGCTGGAGGCTCAGCTTCTAACAGAATCATCCATCGTCATGCGCGGACTTGATCCCCGCATTCAAAACAAAAGCCCCGGCATCGCTGCCGGGGCTTT
>JAFKKL010000331.1 GCA_017305595.1 Hyphomicrobiales bacterium
AAGCTGACGACTGGCTGCGTCCGCGCTTGCGTGTTCGCGCCATCAATTCGTGATGCGACAGGAACTGATTGAGCGCGGCGACGCCCTCCACTTCCGTCGGGAACACGGTAATGCCTTCCGCGGCAAACTCATCCGCCACGCTCTTCTGCGTCGCCGCGACCACCAGCGGCTTGCCGGTCTGTTTGCCGAACGCTGCAGCGTCGCGCGCGAAGGCCGGCACATCGTAGCCTTGCCCCGCCACCGGCACGCCAATGAGAAACGCATCCGCCGCCGGGTCTTCCGCGATCACCGGCAGGATGTCGCCGAACAGCCGGCTGTTGGACAACAGAGCCGCAGTGAGGTCGATCGGATTGGTCGTGGTGGCGAAGGTCGGCAGGATGCCCTTGAGCTTCTTGTCGGTCTCGGGCGCGAGTTTCGCCATCGGCATGCCCGCCGATGTCGCCGCGTCCGCGGTCATCACGCACACCGCGCCGGAATTGCTGATCGCCACCAGCCGCCGGCCCTTCGGCTTCCAGCCCTTGAGATAAAGTTCGGTCGCCTCCACAAGACCGCGCATATCCGGCGCGCGCCAGATGCCGTGATGCTCGAAGAACGCATCGACCACACGATCCTCGTTGGCGAGCGCGCCGGTGTGCGACTGCGCCGCCTGCCGTCCCGCTTCGGTGCGTCCGGATTTCAGCGCGATAATCGGCAGATCGCGATCGAGCGCAACCGCCGCGAGTTCTTCCAGATAGGTCTTGTCGGGAATGCTTTCGAGATAGAGCAGCAGCAGCTTCACCTCGGGATCTTCCGCCACTGCGATTGCCAACTCACCTACAGTGATGTCGGCATCGTTGCCCGTCGCGTGTGTATGACGAACGCCAATGCCCTTCTGGCGCAAGAAACCGACCGGAACGGTGGAAAGCGCGCCGCTCTGGCTCAGCATCGCGACGTGACCTTCGGCGCGATCCATATCCATGAACATCGTCGAGAAGCTGGCGATGGCGCCGGTGCCGAAATTGGCAAGTCCCTGCGAGTTCGGACCGACGATGCGCATGCCCGCTTTGCGGGCAACCTCGACCATGTGGCGTTCCTTGGCCTTGCCGGCCACCGCATCGACTTCGCCGAAACCGGACGCCATCACCACCGCGACCTTGACGCCGCGCGCCGCGCAATCCTCCACCGCGCCGATGGCGTTATCGCCCGCCACCGCGACGATCACCATTTCCGGCGCTTCCGGCAGATCGGCAAGGCTCGGATAGCACTTGTGGCCCTGCACTTCCGGCCGCGTCGGATTGATCGGGAAGATCTTGCCCTTGAAGCCGAACTTGTCGAGGTAGTGGACCGGCCGGCCGCCAACCTTGTTGTGGTTCTCCGAAGCTCCGATGATCGCAACGGAACGCGGATCGAGGGCGGCCTTGAGACGGCTCATGACGTGGTCCTTTCAGAATGCGGCAGAAGACGAGCGATACTCAGTAGGATTTCGGAAGACCGAGCACCTTCTCGGCAATAAAGGAAAGAACAAGCTGCGGGCTGATCGGCGCGATGCGCGGGATCATCACCTCGCGCAAATAGCGCTCGACGTGAAACTCCTTGGCGTAACCGAAACCGCCGTGGGTCATCACCGCCTGCTCGCATGCATGGAAGCCGGCTTCCGCCGCGAGATACTTCGCCGCGTTGGCGGCCGGGCCGCAGGACATGCCCTTGTCGTACTGCCAGCCCGCCGACATCACCATCAGCCAGGCCGCTTCCAATTCCATCCAGTTTTTCGCGAGCGGATGCTGGATCGCCTGGTTCTGGCCGATCGGCCGATTGAACACGATGCGGCTCTTGGCATAGGCGGCCGCACGCGACAACGCCAGCTTGCCGAGCCCCACCGCCTCGGCTGCGATCAGGATGCGTTCCGGATTCATCCCGTGCAGGATGTATTCGAATCCACGTCCTTCTTCTCCAATGCGGTCATCGACCGGAATTTCGAAATTCTCGAAGAACAACTCATTGGAGTCGACCGCCTTGCGGCCCATCTTCTCGATCTCATGCACCGCGATGCGCGAACGGTCGAAGTCGGTGTAGAACAGGCTCAGGCCATGGGTAGGCGACTTCACCTCCTCCAGCGGCGTCGTGCGCGCCAACAAGAGAATCTTCTCGGCCACCTGTGCGGTCGAGATCCACACCTTCTGACCGTTGACGACATACTTGTCGCCCTGCCGCACCGCGCGCGTCTTAAGCTGTGTGGTGTTGAGCCCGGTGTTCGGCTCCGTCACCGCGAAACACGAGCGCTCCTTGCCGGAGACGATCGGCGGCAGCATGCGCCGGCATTGTGCCTCGGTGCCGAACACCACCACCGGATTGAGCCCAAAGACGTTCATATGAATGGCGGAGGCGCCGGACATACCCGCGCCAGATTCCGATATCGTCCGCATCATGATCGCGGCATCGGTGATGCCAAGTCCGGCGCCACCGTAGGCTTCCGGAATGCAGATGCCGAGCCAGCCAGCATCCGCCATCGCCTTGTGAAACTCGACCGGGAAGCCGCCCTCGCGATCCTTCTTAAGCCAATAGGTGTCGTCGAACCCCGCACAAATTTTCGCGATGGCGTCGCGGATGGATTCCTGTTCGGCGGTGAGTGCAAAATCCATCGCGGGTGCTCCTTCGTTGCATTAGCCGACGGGCCGATTGGTGACACCGTCCTTGACCAGTTGCGCGATTTGGTCTGGCGAATAGCTAACCTCGCGCAGAACGTCTTCGCTCTGCTCGCCGAGGCGTGGGGCCAGCCGTGTCGGCTCGGCCGGCGTCTCCGACCAGGTGGCAGCGGTGCGCATGCTGCGGATTTTCCCCTCGCTCGGATGCTCGACCGTTGGGAAAAACTCCGTAGCGACAAGATGCGGATCGCTGAGGATGCTGACGAGGTCGTGCATCGGCAGAGCCGGCACGTCGGCCTCGTCGAGCAGCTTGATCCATTCGGCGGTCGAGCGCAGCGCGATGATGCGCGCCAGCTCGGCATAGACATGATCGATGTTGACGGCGCGCCCGGCGAAGGTCGCGAAGCGCGGATCGCTGCGCAGATCGTCGCGGCCGGTGGCGGTGAGGAATTTGTCCCACTGCTTGTCGTTGTAGACGATCACGCAGATATAGCCGTCCGATGTCTTGTACGGCCTGCGGTCGGGCGACAGGTGCCGCGCGTAACCGCCTTGATCCAGCGGCGGCTCGTAAGTGAGGCCACCAAGGTGATCGCCCATCACGAAGCCGGCCATGGTTTCGAACATCGGGATATCGACGCGCTGGCCGACGCCGGTGCGGTCGCGATGCACCAGACTGGCAAGGATCGCGCCCACGGCGTTGAGCCCGACGATACGGTCCACCAGCGCATTCGGCACATAGCGCGGCGTACCGTCACCGCCGCGCGCCATCAGATGCGCCAACGCCGAACCGCCCTGAATGAGGTCGTCGTAGGCGGCCTTCGCTGCATAGGGGCCGTCCTGGCCGAACCCAAACACGCCGGCGTAGATCAATCGTGGATTGATGGCGGCGACGTCCTCATAGCCCAGCCGCAACCGCTGCATCGCCTGCGGGCGCACGTTGTAGACTAGGACATCCGCGGCCGCGACGAGCTTCAAGACCACAGCACGGCCGGCGTCTTTCTTCAGGTCGAGGCAGATGCTGCGCTTGCTGCGGTTGGCGTTGAGAAACACCGGCCCCATGCCGGGGTGCCGGGTCGGACCGATCTGACGGGTAACGTCACCGTCCAGCGATTCAATCTTGATGACGTCGGCGCCGTAGTCGCCGAGCGTCTGGGTCGCGAAGGGCCCCATCAGCACCGTTGTCATGTCGACGACTTTGATGCCCTGCAATGGCCCCATGGTTCCACCCTTTTCGAATAGCGCTTCGCGCGGCTGCCGTCGTACTAACGGCAGGAAAACCGGGAGATCAAGGGCGTTTGCCGTGGGTCGCCATGCCGAGCAGGAAAGGCTCGGCGCAAAGCACGGCCAGCACGTGTCGACATTCTATCGCGCGGAATACAATGCCTTCCGCTATTTGCCCGCCATCATCTCGCGCAGCGCTGTTTTCAGCACCTTGCCGTAGTTGTTCTTCGGCAGCGAGGTCAGATAGACGTAACGCTTCGGCCGCTTGAAGCGCGCGATCGACGCGAGGCAATGCGCGTCGAACTTCTGGTCATTCGGTTCGGCACCGTCTTCCAGCACCATGCAGGCGACGACGATCTCGCCCCACTCCGGATCAGGTACGCCAATGGCGGACACCTCGCGCACCTCGGCGTGCGTGAGTAGCGCCTCCTCAACCTCGCGCGGATAAATGTTGGTGCCGCCGGAGATGATGACATCCTTGGAACGATCCGACAGCGTCAGGAAACCGTCGGCGTCGAGCCGCCCGACATCGCCGGTGCGCAGCCAGCCGTCCTTGAGCGCGGCGGCGGTCGCCTCCGGATTATTCCAGTAGCCCAGCATCACCGCCGTGCCCTTGGCCTCGATCTCGCCTGTCTCGCCGGCCGGCAGCGGATTGCCGTCGCTGTCGGTGATGCGCACCGACATCACGCTCTGCGCCGTTCCCACCGAGGACAATCGTTCGAGATAGTGCGGATCGTTGATACGGCCATGCCATTCGCGGCTCAGCGCGGTGATCGTCATCGGCGATTCACCCTGGCCGTAAATCTGCACGAAACGCTGACCCATGGTCGTCATGGCATCGCGGATGTCGGCGAGATACATCGGCCCGCCGCCGTAAACGATGGTCTTGATGCCATCGCCGTCTTCGCCGCGTTTCTTGGCGGCATCAACCAGACGGCGCACCATTGTCGGAGCAGCGAACATCGAGACGTTGCGAAGTTGCTTGCCAAGCGCCAGCACTTCGTCGGCTTCGAAACCGCCGGACTCCGGCACAACGTGGCGTGCGCCGACACGCACGTTGGGAAAATTATAGAGGCCCGCACCATGCGAGATCGGCGCAGCATAGAGTGCGGCGTCCTGCGGCGAGGGCTGATCGACGTCGGCGAAATAGCACATCGCCATCGCCAAGAGATTACCGTGGCTCAGCATCACGCCTTTCGGCCGCCCGGTGGTGCCGGAGGTGTAGAACAGCCAGGCGAGATCGTCGGTGTCGCACGCCAGCGGCGCGGCCGCACCCTCGCCGTCACGCGCGCGGCGATAGTCGTCGCTATCGACCGAGAACGTCGCAAGCGACGGCGCATCGGCCTCCGCCCAGTGATCCGCCGTGTCGTCGGAGATGAACAACAGCTTCGCGCCGGAATTCTCGCAGATCCACGCGGCTTCGCGGCCGTGCAGCTTGGCGTTGATCGGCACCGCCGCGCCGCCCATGTTGAAAATACCGCCCAAGGTCGCGTCCTTGATCTGCATCCCCTCCGGTGCCTGCCCGAGCAGTTGCATGGCGGTGAGCACATGCATCGACACGCCGGTGGCGCCGATCGGATGGCCCTTGGCCTTGAGACCGCC
>JAFKKL010000332.1 GCA_017305595.1 Hyphomicrobiales bacterium
GGGTCGAAGCTCGACGACCTTTGCGACCTGAAATCCTTCCGGCGCGACGATGGCCTCTACCGCCTCGGGAGACATGCGCATATCGGTGCGCGGACCTCGCGGCTGACCGAGCACGATTGTCTTCTGGCGCGGCAACGGGTGCCAATTGACAATTATGAAGAGGCCATGCGGTCGGAGCGCATTTCGCACTGACCGTGCCAGACCCGGCTGATCGGGGACCCCGTGAAAGGTATTGGCGATCAGGATGCAATCGACCGCTTCCGGAAGAAGCCTTGCGACTTCCCTTGCATCGGCACAGAACCATTGCCGCACCGACGCTCCTTGGTGCGCAACTTCGACTTTGGCTTGATCTATCATCGCAGGATCGAGATCAAGGGCGTAGACCTTGCCACCGACGAGTTTCGCAAGCGGCGCCGTGAAATAGCCGTCGCCACAACACAGGTCGATAACGCTCATGTCTGGCTGGATGCCGAGTTGCCGCAGAACGTCGACTGGATTCGGCCAAAGTGCCGCCCACCAGTCACGATCGGGCATCGAGGTCGCAGGAAATTGTAAGGCCATCTTAGTCTGCAAAAGCTGACGCAATGAGGTGCTGACACCAACCGAGCCAAATCAGACAAAGGGCGGCGAGCGCGAGCCAGGGCAGCAACAACACATTGAGCATCTGCCAGCCGAAAGCCTGCAACAACGGGCCTGCACTGAATGAACATGCCAGGCCGACCACGAAGATAGTCATGTCATTGATCGCTTGAGCACGTCCCTTCTCCGCCGAGGTGTAGGTCGTCGTGAGCAGCGTCGTCCCGCCGACGTAAAGAAAATTCCATCCCACGCCGAGTAGGACGAGCGCGCTCGCGTAAGAGCCGAATCCGTTGCCCGTCAACGTCATCACTACGTGACCGGTCAGCAGTGCGACTCCGGAAAGCATGACACGTAGCACGCCGAACCGAGCGATCAGGGAGCCCGTGAAGAAAGACGGCAGAAACATGCCGAGCACATGAAGCTGGATGCCCGTCGCCGCCACGGAGAGATCGTGATGATGATGCACCATGGCAATCGGTGTCGCCGTCATCGCGAGGATCATGATGCCATAACCGGTTGCCGCGCCGAACAGCGCGACCAGATAGACGGGCTGGAGGACGATGGCGCTCCATGCACGACCTTGCGCGGCTTCGCCTACATTCGCTTTGGGTGGCGGAATGCGCAGGCCGAGAAGCACACCTGCCCCCATCATCGAAACCAGGGCAAGCAGCAGGAACGAGCCGACATATTGCGGCTCAAACAGAGGGCCTCCAAGTCGACCGAGCATCGGTCCGGCGAGCGCGGCAATAATGCCGCCTGCAAGCACAAGGGAAATCGCGCGCGCCCGGAACGTGTCATCAGCCACTTCGCCGGCGGCAAACCGATAGAACTGCGCGAAGGCCTGGTAGGAGCCGACAAGAAAGGTGCCGAAAGAGAGTCCTCCGAGACTGCCGAACGACAGGCCTACAGCGGCAATCAGTCCACCCGCCACACCGAGCACGGCGCCGACCACGAACCCCTTTCGTCGGCCGACCCGGACCATCCACATCGATGCCGGGAAGGTCGTGACGGCCGTACCGAGGAACATGGCAGCAATCGGCACGGTCGCCAGTTCCGGACGTGACGCGATCTGGGCACCCGCAAGCCCGCCGATGGTCATGACGAGGACCGACGCAGTCTGAAACAGCGCCTGCGCGCTCGCCAGGATGAGTACTTGCCAATGCATGGGGCGACCTATCAACGCCGGATCCTTTCCCACTCTATTAAAAATCAATCATTCAATTAATTGCTTGAATGCTTATCTGATGGTATGTTGCAATCGATGGCAAGCGTAAAAAATCAACTTTCTGAACAATTTGCGGAATTGGCGCGGGTGCTCGGACATGCCCATCGCCTGGAACTGCTTGAGCATGCCTCCCAGGGCGAGCGCTCGGTGGACCGGCTGGCGCAACTCACCGGATTGTCGGTCGCCAATGCATCACAGCACCTTCAGCACCTGCGGCGCGCCGGATTCGTCCAGTCCCGCCGCGACGGCAACCGGGTTCTTTATCGGATCGGCGACGGCCCGATCCTTCCGTTGCTCTCGGCCTTACATAGCTACGCGGAACATAGCCAAGCGGAAGTGCGCGAAATCGTGTCGGACTACTTCGACAGGATGGACCACTTGGAACCGGTCGCACGCGAAGAGTTGATCGGTCGCCTCCGGGATGGAGCCGTCACACTGCTCGACGTCCGGCCCGAAGATGAATTTGCACTTGGACACCTGCCAGGCGCAATCAACATGCCTTTCAATGAGATTGAGCACAGGTTGTCGCAGCTTCCGACCGACCGGGAGATCGTCGCCTACTGCCGCGGACCTTATTGCGTCCTGTCCTTCGAAGCGGTCGCCCTGCTCCGTGCCAAGGGCTACCGGATTCGACGACTTGAGGACGGTTTTCCCGAGTGGAAGGCCGCGGGACTCGAGGTCGAGGTCGCCGCGTGAAGGAGCCGACATTCGACGCCGGACAGCGACGCGAAACCCTTTCGGTCTCCGACAACGTCGCGACGTGGCCGATCGTGTCCGGAAAGGATCACCAGGCACCATCCGTATTCCGTCCCGAAGCACTGTTGCGGGAGGCCCGACGGCAAAAGAATCTGCCGCTCACACCGACGCCCGCAATATGCGTTCTCGATCCGGACGGTGATGTTGTCCGCCACCTGAAGCGAACCGGTAAAGGCCGCATTCACAAGGGATGGGCCTGCTACCATACGGAGCTTTGGACCTTCGATCTCAAGGGATCGGACAGATCGGCGTCGTCGGATGTGCCGTGGGAGCTTCCTTCGCGGTGCTCGTCGCGGAACAGCTCTTGGCATCAGGTTGCAAATTGCTCATCAGCGTCACCTCGGCAGGGCGGATCGCCGATCATGGACCGACGCCTTATTTCGTTTTGATCGACCGCGCGCTTCGAGACGAGGGAACGAGCTATCATTATCTGCCGCCCTCGGCATTTGCCGAAGCACCCGATGCGGCACTCCTCACCCGTGTGGAACATGCACTCAAAGCCGATGGCGATATTGTTGTCCATCGTGGAGCGACCTGGACAACCGATGCGCCCTATCGAGAAACGGCAACGGCGGTCGACGCGGCAAGAAAACTCGGTGTGCTTGCCGTCGAGATGGAGGCCGCGGCGCTCCATGCCTTTGCCCGCGCCTCGAGGCAATCAGTTATCTGTTTTGCCCATGTAACGAACACAATGGCGCAGACGGAAGGTGACTTCGAAAAAGGCGATGCCGATGGAACGACAGCAACCTTTGCGATTCTCAGGGCGACTATCCGGGCTTGGTCGTCGGCGGCTGATGATGCGGCGTGATTAGGAATGGCGAGAACGCCGCTCGTAATGCCTAACACCGCGATTGAATAAATCTCCCAATCTCCTCCGGCGTTGCAAAGATCACCGCGGCACGATCACCCATCATGCCTGCGGCCATGATGGCGGGGGCACCTGCTTCGGGTCCGTCCTTACTGGAATCCGTCTTGAAGCGCAGATTGCGTTCCCAGAATGCACGCGTCTTGCCGTCCGCGGTCGTCACGCGATAGGTGTCCCGGCAATAGGTGATCGCCTTCACTTTCTGCGCGGGCTCGATCTTCTTCAGATTTGGGTCGGACCCGCCGCCCCCCATCATGCCACCCATGCCGTTCATCTGCGTCCGTGCGGATTGCTTGGGCGTCGCACCCGACTTGGTGGCTTCCTTGAGGAACGCCAGCAGATCGGCGCGCGCACCGGAATTCTTCATGCCTTCGAACGGCATGACGTTGTCCGGCACCATACGTTGCGGATTGATCAACCATTGATCGAGCGTCTGGTCGTTCCAGAGAATTCCCGACGACTTCAGCGCGTCAGAATAGCGATCAAAACTCGACAAGGTACCCGCCTTCCGCCCCCAAAGCCCGGCCAGACTGGGACCCGTCATGTTGCGATCAGGTTCGAGGGAATGGCATGCCGCGCACGCCCGGAAGTCCTGTTGACCGCGAGCGGCGTCTCCCGGCTCGGCCAAGGACGGAGACATGAAGCCGACCGTCACCAACACGATGATCAAATTCCGTTTCATCACTGACCTCCCTTTGGTCCGAAGAACAGGTATTTGACGAGTGCGGCCGCCGCGAGAACAAGCACAATGACCGCCAACAACCATACGAGGCCCATCCCCGTCATCATTGCCGACATTCCATCCATCATGACTCACCTAATTCGGTTGGTTCGGCAATGCGCCGGGGCGTGGCCATCGCAGAAGCCGTTGTCGTTCCGGATCGCTCTTGGTCGCTACCGCTGGGCAGTCCGATGCCTTTGACCAGGCCGAAGATCGCCGGGATCACGATCAGCGTCAGCAATGTCGAGGAGATCATGCCGCCGATCATCGGCACCGCGATCCGCTGCATGATTTCCGAACCGGTCCCGGTGCTCCACATGATCGGCAGCAGGCCCGCCATGATGGCTATCACGGTCATCATCTTGGGGCGCACCCGCTCGACCGCGCCTTCCATGATGGCGTCGTAAAGGTCGCGACGAGAAACCTTCCGGTTCTTCAGCGTGCATTGAAGCTTGATCTCCTCGAACGCCTGATTGAGATAGATCAGCATGACGACACCGGTCTCGGCGGCGACGCCCGCGAGCGCGATGAACCCGACGGCCACCGCGACCGACAGGTTGAAGCCGAGCCACCACATCAGCCAGAGCCCGCCGACCAGCGCGAACGGCAACGACAGCATGACGATCAGAGTTTCGGTGATGGAGCGGAAGTTCAGGTACAGCAGCAGGAAAATGATCAGCAGCGTGACCGGGATGACGACCTTCAAGCGCGCGGCCGCCCGCTCGAGATACTCGTACTGGCCGCTCCACACGACGTAGTATCCGGGCGGAAACTGAATGCTGGCTTTGACCGCCTGCTGGGCGTCAGCGACGTAGCCTCCAAGATCGCGGTCGCGGATATCGACGTAGACATAGGTCGCCAGTTGGCCGTTCTCTGTGCGGATCGAGGTCGGGCCGCGCGACAGCGTTACCTTGGCGACCTCGCCGAGCGGCACCGCACCGCCCTTTGGCATCGGAACGAGAACGTTCTGCGCGATACTGCGTGGATCGCTGCGCAGGTCGCGCGGATAGCGCATATTGACGGTGAAACGTTGGCGGCCTTCGATCGTCGTGGTCACCGTTTGCCCGCCAAGCGCGGTGGCGATGACGTCCTGCACATCCTGGATCAGGATTCCGTAGCGCGCGAGCGCTTCGCGATCCGGGACGATATCCGTCGATGCCGACCATCCGCTGTTCCTCTACCTGCCCTGCGGGATCGGCGGCGCCCCCGGCGGCGTCGCCTATGGCGCCAAGGCCGAGTTCGGCGACGCCGCCCATTGCTTCTTCGTCGAGC
>JAFKKL010000338.1 GCA_017305595.1 Hyphomicrobiales bacterium
TCAGCTCGCGGCGAACTTCATCAGCTTGATGGCGTCGAAATCCTGGACGCCGCCGCCGACGCGCTTGGTCGTGTAGAACAGCACATAAGGTTTCGCGGAATACGGATCACGCAGCACACGCACGCCGAGGCGATCGACGATCAGATAGCCGCGGCGGAAATCGCCGAACGCGATCGACAGCGAATCCGCCGCAACGTCCGGCATGTCCTCCGCTTCGACCAGCGGGAAGGTCATCAGCGAGGCGCGGCCGCCCGCCTGCGCCGGCGGCTGCCACAGATACGCGCCGCCCGAGTCCTTGAACTTGCGGATCAGCGCCTGCGTCTTGCGGTTCATCACGAACGTGCCGTTCTGGCGATAGCCCGCTTTCAGCGCGTAGATCAGATCGACCAGTGCATCCGACGGATTCGATGCAGCGAAACCGCTCGCGCCGCCGCTGGCGACGGTGCCGAGCTTGCCCCAGACCCACGAAGCGTTCGCCACCGTATCATATTGCAGAAAGCCCTTCGGCTTGTTGCTGCCGTCGCCGTTGACGAAAGCGGCACCCTCCTGCACGGCGAAGGTCAGCTCCACCTCGGAAGCGATCCACTCGTCGATGTTCACCGCGGCGTCGTCGAGCAGGGTCGCGGTCGCCGCCGGCATGGCATAAAGCTCCATCGCCGGGAAGCTGAGCGCATCGAGTGTCGGCGACGTGGTCTGCGTCCGCGAGTCGGTCTCGCCCACCCAGCCGGTCGCCGGCCCCGCGGTCATGAACGGCTTCTTGTAGACGCCGCCGGAAATCTCGCGCACCGAAGCCAGCGCGCGGATCGGCGAGATCGCCGCGAGGCGCTGGCCGATCTCGTGCTCGAGTTCGGTCGGCACCAGATAACCGCCGTCGGCATTGGTGCCCGCCGACATCGCCTTGGTTTCCAGCGCACGCAACGCGGCCGCCTCGCCCGAACGTACATAGGCGTCGAACGCGCTCTTGTGTTCACGCGCGGCGGCGTCGGACACCAGCTTGCCGCACCCTTCCAGCGCCGGTCGCGCCTGGCGCAACGCCAGTTCGTCCATCCGCTTGGTCTGCAGATCGATCGCAGCGTTGATGCGGTCGACCTTCTCCTCCAGCAGCACATCGCCGCGCTTGCGCTCCAGTGCGCCAAGCCGTTCGTCATTGGCGGACTTGAATTCCTCGAAGGTGGCGCGCAGCTCGTCGAAGCCGTCGCGCGGCGTATAGGCAATGCCGGATTTATGTTCCGGCGCAGACTGGATGATGTCGAAGTCCATGTGGTTCTCCTGGTGGTGATGAATTGAGGTAACGCGCCGCTTCATCTCGGTCGCGCCATCGGCTAGAAGAGGCGCATCGAGGCCAGCATCCGGGTGCCGCCATGCGCTTTCTCATTCTCGTCTGGGTCGTGCTCGCGCTGTCGGGTGCCGGCGCGGCGTGGTACGCGATGCGCCCGTACAAGCGCCGTGGCGCCTGGCTCGGCATTGTGCTGGCCGTGATGCTGCTCGCAGCCTTCGCAGCGTCGTTCATTGTGTTCGGAAGCCAGGTCGACAAGTCCTTCGTCGCAGTGGCGAGTTACTTCTTCAACTGGGGCATGGCGGCGGGCGGCGGCGCGATCTGCATCGGCGCCATCATCGGCCTCGCACTGGCGCTCGCGTTCGAGCGCTGATGTATTCGCCCGGACGGCGCCGGTACATCCGCGGCGCCGCCCGGGTTGCGCCACGCCCGCTCGGCCGCGGCGCGCCGCCGCGACAGGCGCGGCGGATCGATCGCCTTCACGGCGTCGATGCGCGCGCCGGCGAGCAGCGGGAACGTGACGATAGAAATTTCCCACAGGTCCACCTGGTAGAGCCTGCGGATGCGCGTCTTCGGATCGATCCGCCCACGCACGGTGCGATAGCCGATCGACAATCCATCGATGGCGCCGGAGCGGAGCAGCGCCAGCAATTCGCGGCCGCGCGCGACATCGGGAATGAGTTTGCCGCGCGCCCATAACCCGCGAAAATCCTCGCGCAGTTCGAGCCAGATCCCGACCGGCTCGCTCGGATCATGCTGAAACAGCATCGGGATTTTCCGCAAGCCGCGCTGTTGCAATGTCTGCGTGAACGCCCCGGGCATCATCATGTCGCGCGCCTGATCGATCTCACCGAACAGGCTGGCGTAACCTTCGATGATGCCGTCCTGCGACAGCGCCACGCGCGACGTCGATGGCATGGGGGCGTGCATGAGCGTCCTCGCAAGCTGCGGGGTGATAACGGGGAGCGGTCGATTTCAAGGTTGGCGGTCAGCTACCGCGCGAACGCTTCGCCGGCTTGCGGCGCGGCTGCGGTTTGGCGCGCGCAGGCTTCACGGGTGCTTTGCGCTGGATGCTGTCGAGGTGTCGTAAAAATTCGCGAAATACGTTGAGATGGCCGGTGCCGGATTTGGTCTCGGGCCGCAGCGTGCGCATCATGCTGTGCAAGGTGTCCATCAATCGTAGTCCTCGAAATGATTGCCGCTGGCGCGGCGGTTGAAACGCGACAGTTCACGGATGAAATCGTCGAAGCGGCGCGAGGCGGCGGCGAGTTCGCGCAACGCGAACAGCAACCCGCCGCTCGCCGCCATTGCCCACAGAAACAGCGCCAGATGCGCCAGATCGCCCCGCGCGATGAAGGTGTGGATCAGTTCGGACATTTTTGACTTGCTCACTCGAAGCGATCGCCGCCGTTGAACGGCGCGTAGCCCACTGCTTCACGCTTTTCGTTCAATGTGAGGAACGGCGCATTGGTGACGCGTTCCCACAGCGCGTTGCGATCGCTTGCCAAGGCCTCGATGCGGTCGGTGTCGATGACGAGGCGAACCCCATCGCCGAATTGCGGTGACAGCCATTGCGCCAGCGACGTGCCGATGCGCGTTGCCAGCGGCAGCACGGTCTGTCGCCAGAACACCCGATTGGCTTCCTGGAAATTCGCGTAAGTGTTGTCACCGGGAATGCCGAGCAGCATCGGCGGCACGCCGAAGGCCAACGCGATTTCACGTGCGGCGGTGTGCTTCGCCTCGAGGAAATCCATGTCCTTCGGCGTCAGCGACATCGCCTTCCAGTCGAGCCCGCCCTCCAGCAACAGCGGGCGTCCGGCGTTGGCCGCGCCCTGATAAGTGTCGGTGAGTTCACGCTTGAGGCGATCGAATTGCGCGTCGTTCAGCACCGCACCTTCCGGTCCGGAATAAATCAGCGCGCCGGAAGGCCGCGCCGCGTTGTCGAGCAGCGCCTTGTTCCAACACGCGGCGGCATTATGCGTATCCACCGCGACGGCGGCGGCCTCCAGCGGCGCGAGGCCGTAGTGATCGTCGAGCGGATGGAAGAAGGCGAGATGCAGAATCGGCGCAATGCGCGACGACGATTGATCGAAACGCACACTGCGTCCGCCGGCGCTGTATTCATAGGCCTCGGCCCAGCCGTCGGCGCCGGGCACCGCCTTCATGCGATCGGGACGCAGCGCATAAAGTTCGCGCACCTCGTCGTCGAGCGCCACCGCTTCGACATAAGCGTTGCCGGCGAGCAGCAGATGCGACACCAGCGCCTCGAGAAACGCCGCGCCGTCCTGGCGTGGATTGGGTCGCGCCAATAAGGCCGCGAGCGGATGCGCCTCGCGCTCCTGCGCGCCTTCGAACACGAGATAACAACATGACGCCGCGTTCTCCGCGACAAGCCGCACCGCGCGATGCACGATCGCATTGCCGAGATAACCCTCGCGCGCCAGCGCCGCATAATCGCGCGGCGTCCACCGCGCCCGCCCGCCGCTCTCGAACGCCAGCACCTGCGCGGTACGGCTCGCCTTCGCTTCGGGCGCGCGGAGATAGGCTTTCAGGCGTTGCAGCATGGGGTGTCCTTAAGATTGTCATTGCCGGGCTCGACCCGGCAATCCATCTTCACGGGATGGGTTACTGGGTCTACATTCTCGCCAGCGGTGTGGGTGGAACGCTTTATGTCGGCGTCACAAACGATCTCGTTCGTCGCGTCTACGAACATCGCGAGGGGCTGGCAGCCGGGTTCACACGGAAGTATGTCGTAAAGCGACTCGTCTACTTTGCGCCACACGAATCCATCCTTGCAGCCATTCAACGTGAGAAGAACATCAAGCATTGGTCGCGCGAGTGGAAGATCGACTTGGTCGTTCGTGAAAATCCGGGCTGGCGCGACCTGTATGACGATATTGTCCGCTAACGCGGACGATGGATGCGCGGATCAAGTCCGCGGGTGACACTGACAAATGCATCCCGGTTCCCCACGTCATCGCCGGGCTTGACCCGGCGATCCATCCATCTTGAGAGATGGACCCGCGGGTCAAGCCCGCGGGTGACGCTAACCTCGTGGTGCATCCAACAATCTCACAACTCCCGCACCCGTGGCATCGCGCGGGTGGTGGCGGTGAGTGCGGTGATGGCCCAGACCAGCGCGTCGAGGCGGTCGGGGGAGCGGTTGGACGACAGGCCGCCGCTGGCGAAGTCGCACATCTCGTCTTCCAGCGCGGGGAAGCAGCCCGCGTGCTTCACTCGCCCCTGCTCGTACAGCGTCGCCACCGGCTCCGCGCGCAACCACTTGGCGCGCTTGGCGCGCACCGACGTGACCGGCACGGTGTCGTCGACCTGCTTGATCACCGCCTCCACCATCTCGCCGCCCTGATTGACTTCCGCGACCAGCGCATCCGCCTCAAGCCGGCGCCAGAGCGCGATCGCCTTTGCGGCCCACGCCGACGGCGTCGCCGCACTCACGGTGTCGTCTACCAGCACGAAGACGAGACCACTTTCGCTGATGCCTGCCGCGACGATGCCGCAGGCATCGGCGCGCTTGCTCGATGAGGCCGGCGGGTCGACCGCGACCACGATGCGCGCAAGCGGCGGTGCATCGTCGACGCGGCACGTTTCAATGAGCGCGCGCGACCATAGCGCGTCGGGGCGATCCTCGATGATCTCGCCGTCGATCTCCTGCCGGCCCAGCCGGGTGTTCTGATAGCGCGCCATCACGCTTTTCAGGAACGTCGGTGCGAGGTTGAGCGCATTGGCCTGCGTCGGCGCCCGCGTCACCGCGCTCGATGGATCGGTCATCAACCGCTTCAGCAGCGCGGTCGGGCGCGGCGTCGTGGTGATCAGTTGCTTCGGTTGCGATCCCAGCCGCAAACCAAATTGCAGCATGTCGAACGTCGCTTCGGCATAGCGCCACTTCGCCATCTCGTCGGACCACGCGCAGCCGAATTGCGGCCCGCGCAGGCTTTCCGGATCTTCCGCCGAAAACGCATAAGCCACCGCGCCGTTGGCCCATTCCAGCCGCTTGCGCGACGGCGACCACACCGGCCGGTCGCGGCGCGGATGTACCGCCAGCAGGCCGGAAATGCCCTCGATCATCACTTCGCGAACGTCGTGCTCG
>JAFKKL010000339.1 GCA_017305595.1 Hyphomicrobiales bacterium
AGGAACGGCTCGGATCGCTGGCGACCGAAAAGGCCATCAGCCTGATCGCGATCCATGCGAATGACATTCCGATGGCCTTCTCACCCGCCGCGCTGAAAGAAGCCGAGGCGGCCGCGCCAGCGACTTTGCAAGGCCGCGAGGACTGGCGCGATATTCCGCTGGTCACCATCGACCCGCCGGACGCCAAGGATCACGACGACGCCGTGCACGCGGTGCCGGATGACGATTCCGCCAACAAGGGCGGCTACATCGTTCACGTCGCCATCGCCGACGTCGCCTTCTATGTGCGGCCGGGGTCGGCACTGGATCGCGACGCGCTGCTGCGCGGCAACTCGGTCTACTTCCCTGACCGCGTCGTGCCGATGCTGCCGGAACGCATCTCCAACGACCTGTGTTCACTGCGGCCAAGCGAGGCGCGCGGCGCGCTCGCGGTGCGGCTGGTGATCGCACCGGACGGCCGCAAGCGTTCGCACACGTTCCATCGCGTGCTGATGCGCTCCGCCGCGAAACTCAACTACGCACAGGTGCAGACCGCCATCGACGGCCATCCCGACGATACCACCGGCCCTCTGCTGGAGTCGATCCTCAAGCCGCTTTATGCCGCCTATGCGCTGGTGAAACGCGCACGCGACGAGCGCGAGCCGCTCGAACTCGATCTGCCGGAACGCAAGATCGTCCTAAAGCCCGATGGCACGGTGGATCGCGTGGTGACGCCGGAACGCCTCGACGCGCACAAGCTGATCGAGGAATTCATGATCCTCGCCAACGTCGCCGCCGCCGAGACGCTGGAGAAAAAAGGTCTGCCGCTGATCTACCGCGTGCACGACGAGCCGACAGTGGAGAAGGTGCACAACCTTCAGGAATTCCTGAAGACACTCGACATCTCCTTCGCCAAGAGCGGCGCGTTGCGACCGTCGGTGTTCAATCGGGTGCTGACCAAGATCAAAGGGCACGACTCCGAGCACATGGTCAACGAAGTGGTGCTGCGCTCGCAGGCGCAGGCCGAGTACGCCGCCGAGAACTACGGCCACTTCGGCCTGAACCTGCGCCGCTACGCGCATTTCACCTCGCCGATCCGCCGCTATGCAGACCTCGTCGTGCATCGCGCCATCATTCGCGCGTTGGGGCTCGGTGCCGGCGCCCTGCCCGAAACCGAAACCATTGAGACGCTGGGCGAAGTCGCCGCGCAGATTTCCGCGACCGAACGCCGTGCGATGAAGGCGGAACGCGAAACCGTCGATCGGCTGATCGCGCATCATCTCGCCGATCGCATCGGCGCGGTGTTCCAGGGTCGCATTTCCGGCGTCACCCGCGCCGGGCTGTTCGTGAAACTCAGCGATACCGGCGCCGACGGCCTGATCCCGATCCGCACGCTTGGAACCGAGTATTTTAATTATGACGAAGCCCGCCACGCGCTGGTCGGCACACGCAGCGGTGCCATGCATCGGCTGGGTGACGTGGTCGAGGTTCGTCTGGTAGAAGCAGCCCCGGTGGCCGGCGCACTGCGTTTCGAACTATTGTCGGAGGGTCATGCCGCTCCGCGCACGCGTCAACGACAACGCGACAGCGACCGCTCGCACGAGGTGCGCCGGGCGCGCGGCAAGATCAAGGCCGAACGCAAGGCAAAAAAGCCGCCGCGCAAGTTTGCAAAAGGAAAAGGGAAGCCTATCAAGAGCAAGGCGAAATCCGGCAAAGGCAAGAACAAGGGCAAAACGTAAGAGCAGATCGTGAAAACACCCGCCGCTTCAACCTGGACGCAGAAAGCCGCCTCGCCGCCCGAACGCGACGTCTGGCTCGCGATGAAGCGCGGCCTGCGCTGCCGCTGCCCGCATTGCGGCGAGGGCAAGTTATTCCGCGCCTTCCTCAAGGTGAACGACACCTGTCCTACCTGCGGCGAAGCGCTGTTCCATCATCGTGCCGACGATCTGCCCGCTTATCTGGTGATCGTGATCGTCGGCCATATCGTTGTGCCGGTCGCGCTCTCCGTCGAAACCAATTTCGCGCCGCCGATCCCGCTGCAACTGGCGATCTATCTGCCGCTCACTCTTTTCTCGGCGCTGTTGTTATTGCAGCCGGTCAAGGGCGCGGTGGTGGGATTGCAATGGGCCTTGCGGATGCACGGCTTCGACGACTCCGATTCCTCCGACACGCCAATCCGCGATAAAGCGGGCGGCACTATCGCACCGGAAGCCCGATGACAGATACGATGACCACCACGACGCCTGTGAAAGAAGAAAAAGAAGCCGACCACCATCCCTATCGGCGCCCGCGCGACGCAGCGACATTGATCCTGATCGACCGCAGCTATGCCAAGCCCAGGGTGCTGGTGGGCAAGCGCCACGCCAACGTGGTGTTCATGCCGGGCAAGTTCGTGTTTCCGGGCGGCAGCGTCGATAAGACCGACAATCGCGTGCCGGTGGCAGCGCCGATTCCTCCCGAACTCGAAGCCAACCTCCTGAAAGGCAGCCCGAAGACGGAGCCGTCACGGGCGCGCTCGCTGGCGGTCGCCGCCATCCGCGAAGCCTGCGAGGAAACCGGGCTGTGCCTCGGCTGCAAGTGCGACAACGGCGGTACGCGCAAGCTCGACGGCGTGTGGCAACCGTTCGCCGATGCCGGCTTGCTGCCGGATCCCTCGAGCCTGTTCCTGATCGCCCGCGCCATCACCCCGCCCGGCCGCGTACGCCGCTTCGATACCCGCTTCTTCACCGCGGATGCCTCAAGCATCGCCCATCGCGTCGAAGGTGTCATTCATGCCGATGCTGAACTGGTCGAACTCGTCTGGCTGGAAATCGGCTCCGATTCGCTCGCCGACCTTCATCCGATGACCACGCGCGTGCTTCAGCAACTGGACAAGCGCCTCGCCACCGGCCCCCTGCGCCACGACGCGCCGGTGCCGTTCTTCCATTTCTACGGCGGCAAGATGCAGATGGACATCCTGCCGGGCTGACGCCACCGCGAACGCCGCGCATAAAAACATCTCTCCCACCCGGCGAAAAGACAACGTCATTCCCGGACGGCCGGATGGCTTTGCCGTCAATCGTCGCTATGTTCCCTGCAAGATCCGTCGACGGGGCGACAAAGATGGTGACACGACAATTGAAGCTCGGCGCGTTCATGCGGCCGGCGAGCATCCACACCGGCGCATGGCGCTATCCCGGCGCGTGGCCGGACGCCAACTTCAACTTCGCGCATCTCAAGCGCCTCATCCAGAAGCTTGAGCACGGCAAGTTCGACGCGTTCTTCATGGCCGATCATCTCGCCGTGCTGAACATGCCCGTCAATGCGCTCAAGCGCAGCCATACAGTGACGTCGTTCGAACCGTTCACGCTGCTCTCTGCGCTCGCCGCCACCACCGAGCGTATCGGCTTGATCGCCACCGGCTCGACGACCTTCGACGGGCCCTATCACGTCGCCCGCCGCTTCGCTTCGCTCGATCACATCAGCGGCGGCCGTGCCGGCTGGAATATCGTCACCACATCGAATCCCGATGCTGCGCTCAACTTTGGCCTCGACGATCACATGGCACATGCCGAACGCTATCGCCGCGCGCGGGAGTTTTACGATGTCGTCACCGGCTTGTGGGACTCGTTCGCCGACGATGCCTTCGTGCGCGACGTCGAGCAGGGTTTGTATTTCGATCCGGCGAAGATGCATGTGCTCGACCACAAGGGCAAATACCTTTCGGTGCGCGGGCCGCTCAACATCGCGCGTCCCGTGCAGGGCTGGCCGGTGATCGTACAAGCCGGCGCATCGGAAGACGGCAAGCAACTGGCCGCGGAAACCGCCGAAGCCGTGTTCACCGCCGGCGGCAGTCTCGCGGACGGGCAGAAGCTCTACGCCGACATCAAGAGCCGGATGGACAAGCTCGGCCGCGACCGCAATCACCTCAAAATCCTGCCCGGCGCCTTCGTGGTGGTCGGCGACACCGACGAGGAGGCGCGCGCCAAGCGTGCGCAACTCGACAGCCTGGTACATTACGATAGCGCCATCGCTTCGCTGTCGGTGATCCTCGGCGTCGATGCCTCGGGCTTCGATCCGGACGGACAATTGCCGCCGCTCCCGGAAACCAATGCCAGCAAGAGCGGCCAGCAGCGCCTCGTCGACGTCGCTGCGCGCGACAGGCTGACAGTGCGCCAACTCGCCGAACGCGTCGGCGGCTATGGTGGCCTGTCATTCGTCGGCACGCCGCAGACCATCGCCGACAAAATGCAGGAATGGCTGGAAACCGAGGGTTGTGACGGCTTCAACATCATGTTCCCGTTCCTGCCGCAGGGTCTCGACGATTTCGTCGACAGAGTGGTGCCGGAGCTGCAAAAACGCGGCATCTTCCGCAAAGAATACGAGGGTCGCACCCTGCGGGAAAATCTCGGGCTACCGCGGCCGAAAAACCGCTTCTTCGAGCCGAATTAACCCCGGTTCCCGCGGTTATTTGACCGCGAAAACCTTGACTTTGAGCCATTCGCGGCTAGTTTGCCGGCCAAACGCGGATTGGCGCTTGCCGGTCGGCTGCCGATTCCTGACATTTTCGAGGTTTACCCATGGCCAAAGCGGTCACCATCAAGGTCAAGCTGGTTTCCACCGCCGACACCGGCTTCTATTACGTCGCGAAGAAGAACTCGCGGACCATGACCGACAAGATGGTCAAGAAGAAGTACGACCCCGTCGCGCGCAAGCACGTCGAGTTCAAGGAAGCCAAGATCAAGTAATCTTTCCAGATACTTGGATCGAGTTTCAACGGGGCCCTCGCGGCCCCGTTTGTCGTTTGTGAAATGTCGTGGACTTAACCGCTGTCATGGCCGGATTTATTCCGGCCATCCACGCCTTAATGAGAACGCGGCAAGAAGGACGTAGATGGCCGGGACAAGCCCGGCCATGACGGAAACGAGCCTGCCCCATCAAACCACGATGCTCGCTATGGCTTCGCCGCTACGCCGCCGCTGCGACCACGCGGTTGCGGCCGTCGTGCTTGGCGCGATAGAGCGCGAGATCGGCGCGCTTGAGGACGTCGGCCATCGGCTCGCCCTTGCGCTCCAGCGCCGCGAGACCGATCGAAATCGTCACCTCGATATGCCGCGAGCCCTTGTCGATGGCGAACGGCTCAGCAGCCACCGCGCGCCGCAATCGTTCCGCGACCATGCCGGCGACATGCATGTCGGTCTCCGGCATCACGATGACGAATTCCTCGCCGCCGTAACGGCAGGCGAGATCGATCCCACGAATCGACTTGCGAATCCGTACCGCGAATTCGCGCAGCACGTCGTCGCCAGCATCGTGACCGTAGGTGTCATTGACCGCTTTGAAGAAGTCGTTGTCGAGCATCATCAGCGCCACCGCCTTGCCGCGAT
>JAFKKL010000340.1 GCA_017305595.1 Hyphomicrobiales bacterium
AGAAATTCCCGCCGGAGTGTTCGGCGGCGCGCCGGCGCGTCCTCAAAGTGAAATCAAGACCATCAGTTTCGCACATCACGTCGTGGCGCGCGATAATCTCTCCGAAGTCACGGTCGCGAACTTGACCCGTCAGATATTCGCGATCCGGCAGGAGGTGGCGACGGACTTCCCGCTGGCGGCGAAGATAGAAACGCCAGACACCGACAAGGACGCCGTGTTGCCGGCGCATCCCGGCGCCGCCGCATATGTCGACGGCGAAGAAAAATCCTTCATGGATCGCTACAGCGATTACATCTGGTGGGCGCTGATGGGGCTCTCGGCGCTGGGCTCGCTCGGCGCGTGGTTTGCGAGTTACTTCCGGCGCGACGAGCGCACCAGCAACACCTCGCAACGTGGGCGCCTGCTCGACATGCTGGCGCTGGCGCGGCGCAGCGAGTCCATTGAGGAGTTGGACCGCATGCAGGCGGAGGCCGACGACATCATGCGTAGCACGCTTGATTGCTTCGAGCGCGGCGGCATCGAGGAAGGATCTCTCACCGCATTCCAGATCGCGCTGGAGCAGTTCCACAACGCGGTAGCGGATCGCAAGGCGTGGCTGGCGACGCGGCCGCCGGATGAGCCTAAGAACACTCCCAAGGATAATGTGACGGCGACCGTGCAACTGGTTGCCAGTTCATCGTAATCAATCTGTCACGCAAGCGTCCCGCGGCTGTCAGATAGCCTCGGCATAGAGATTGCCTTCCTCAAACGATTCCAAGGAGGCATCGATGACGTTTCGCTTGTCCCGCCGTCGCTTTCTCACCACCGCAACCGCGACCGGCGTCGGCTTGGTCGGCAACATCGCGGTGCCCTATCTCAGCCGCGCGGCGGATCGCCCCTTGATCGGCCATGGCGTGCAGTCCGGTGATGTCGGCATCGATGGCGGCGTGGTCTGGTCGCGCGCCGATCGCCCCTCGCAGATGCTGGTCGAAGTTTCTACCACAGAATCGTTCCGCAACGCCCGCGCATTGCCGCCGATCGCGGCACTGCCCGAAACCGATTTCACCGCGAAACTTCTCATCGACAACCTGCCATCGGATCAGGATATCTTTTATCGCGTCAAGTTTCGCGACCTCTCGCATTCGAGCGTCGAGAGCGAACCGGTGATTGGCCGCTTCCGCACCGCGCCGGCGGGCCGTCGCGATGTCAGTTTCGTCTGGGGCGGCGATGTCGCGGGGCAGGGCTGGGGCATCAATCCCGATGACGGCGGCATGTTCACCTTCGCCACCATGCGCAAATACAAGCCGGATTTCCTGCTGCATTCCGGCGATACCATTTACGCCGACGGGCCGATCGTCAGCGAGGTGAAGCTGCCCGGCGGCAAGGTGTGGAAGAACATCGTCGTCGAAGAGAAGGCCAAGGTCGCGGAAACACTCGCCGAGTTTCGCGCCGCGCACAAATACAATCTGCTCGACGACAACGTCCGCGCCTTCAATGCGGAAGTGCCGATCTTCGTGCAGTGGGACGACCACGAGATCTCCAACAACTGGTCGCTGTCGAAGGATTTGCCGGCGGCCTACAAGGTGCGAGATATTCCGTTGCTTGCGGCGCGTGGCGCGCGGGCCTTCCATGAGATGTATCCGATCCGTGAAAGCATTCAGGAGCCGGGTCGCATCTATCGCACCATTCATTATGGGCCGCATCTCGATGTCTTCATGCTCGACGAGCGCAGCTATCGCGGCCCGAACGGTCCCAATCTGCAAACCGAGTACGGACCCGACAGCTATTTCATCGGTCCCGATCAACTGGCGTGGTTGAAGCGCGAACTGCTGAATTCGAAGGCGACCTGGAAGGTGATCGCGTCCGACATGCCGATCAGCCTCATCGTCTATGACGACGCACCGAACAAGCGCGGCTCCGAGGCCGTCGCACAGGGTGATGGCCCGGCGCGCGGACGCGAGCTGGAGATCGCCGACCTGCTGCGCTTCATCAAGACGTCCGGCATCATCAACACGGTGTGGCTGACGGCGGACGTTCACTACGCCGCCGCGCATTTCTACAATCCGGACAAGGCACAGTTTCAGGACTTCGATCCGTTCTGGGAGTTCGTCTCGGGGCCGCTGCATGCCGGCACGTTCGGTCCCGCCGATCTCGATAATACGTTCGGTCCCGAAGTGCGTTTCGTGAAGGCGCCCGGCGCCGACCGCCAGAACCTGCCGCCGACCGAGGGCATGCAGTTCTTCGGTCATGTCCACATCGACGGTGCATCGGGGCAGATGACCGTCAGCCTGCGCGACCGCGCCGATGTGCTGCTGTGGTCGACGAAGCTCGATCCGAAGATGGGATAAGGCGCCCCTCCGTCATTGCCAGGAGTACCCGGATCAGCGCTTCGCACTGTCCGGGCACAGGCCCTCGCGACGAAGCAATCCAGTTCTTGCCTTGTAGCTTTCAGGATTGCTTCACTTCGCTCGCAATGACGGCTTGATGCGGCTTTTTCAACCTACTCCGCCGGTTCGGGGCTGCCGCGCAGCACGGCCTCCAGCTCCTCGCGCAGGCATGGCTTGCTCAGCACCGGTTTGCCGGCGAATCGGCTCGCCAGAGCGACGTCGGCGCGATAGCCGGTGACGAAGGCATACGGAATTTTCAGCGCATCGAGCCGGTCGGCCACCTCGAAGCTGGTGTCGTTGCCGAGACCGACATCGAGCAGCGCGAAATCCGGCGCGCGTTCGGCGATCATCGCCAGCGCATCAGCGGCGTGGATGGCAGTCCGCACCTGTTGAACGCCTAATTCCATGACCGTCGCTTCAAAATCAATGGCGATAATGGCGTCATCTTCGACAATCAGCACGTCGTTCGGCATGGCGAAGGCAACTTTCGTGGCGAAAGGGGCATGAACCGGGCAACGGCACGGCATCGATCGGATTTTCGGAAGCTTAAGGGATGGGCCGGCGCGCCGAAGATGCCTGGAAGCACAAATCCGGTTCCACGTGGAACCCACCACATCTTCCGGGCTCCTGTCTGTCCACTTGTGAACACTACCGTGCCAGAAGCCGGTATATGATGCCGCTGCAAAGGTCGGGAATGGATATGCATCAGCAAGTGGCGAACACTGGCAAGGAACGCCCCTTCAACAATCTGTTGCGCAAGATGCGCCTGGCCGACTATGCGCTGATCGCCTCGCATCTCGATCCCTGCACGCTGCCGGGTGGCGAACTGCTTTACAATCCGGGCGATGACGTCGCGGTGGTGCACTTTCCGTGTGGGCCGAGTCTCGCCTCGTATCTGATCACCAACGAGGACGGCCGCGATGTCGAAACCATCCTGATCGGCCGCGAGGGCGCTGTTGGCGGCATCGTCAGCCATGGCTTTCTGCCGGCGTATTCGCGGATTACGGTGAAGTTCGGTGGTCCGTTCGTACGGCTTCGCGTTGCTGCGCTGGAGGCGGCGAAGATGCAATCGCCGACGCTCCGCAACCTGTTCGCGCGCTATGCCGACTGCATGGTGGCGCAGCTTTTCCAGTCCACCGCTTGCAACGCCATCCACACGATCGAGCAGCGGGCGGCAAAATGGATTCTTGCGGCGATGGAACGCACCGACAGTGAGCGGGTGGCGCTGACCCACGAGCAACTGGCCACGATGCTGGGGGTCGGCCGCAGCTATGCCAGTCGGGTAGTTCAGGTCTTCAAGGCAGAAGGCGTGCTGGAAACGCGAAGAGGCGCCATCCTCGTCCGCAACCGCGCCGCATTGCAGGTGCGGGCCTGCCTCTGCAACGAATCGGTGAAAGGCCATTTCGAGGAGGTGCTGAGCGGGGTCTACCCGACCGAGGAGTCCGAAAGCGCCTGAACGGGTGGTGCCGCAAGTACCAAGCGGTCGGAGAATCGCCGAAAGACCAGCCGAGGGCGTTGTTTTTAGCCGCGAACCGGATTATATTGCACCGCAATGTGGGGTGCCCGGTTCGGTGTAGAGCCGGGCACCCGCTTTTTAACCATGTCCTTGCCCTTCGGTTCAGAACGATCCGGCACGCCAGCCGTTCGTTGGATTGCTTGTGGCGGATATCGATTTCCGCCCGCGGGCGGACACAGGAAACAGGCCCTATCCATGACCTGGCCAAGCCAGACCGGATCCTGATCGAGCCTCCGCCGGCATGCGCCGGACGGCGCGCCACGTTGCGCTCTTTTGCCTTTCAAACCATATGTCCCGCATTCCGGTGCTGAACGCAGCGCCGGGCACGGCCATCGAGAACCTGAAGAAGCAAGCCCATGAATCTCCGTAACATTGCCATCATCGCTCACGTCGACCATGGCAAGACCACCCTCGTCGACAAACTGCTGCAACAGTCCGGCATCTATCGCGACAACCAGCGCGTCACCGAGCGCGCGATGGACTCCAACGATCTCGAGCGTGAGCGCGGCATCACCATTCTCGCCAAGTGCACCTCGGTGCAGTGGGGCGATACCCAGATCAACATCGTCGACACCCCCGGCCACGCTGACTTCGGCGGCGAGGTGGAGCGCATCCTGTCGATGGTGGACGGCGTGATCGTGCTGGTCGACGCCGCCGAAGGCCCGATGCCGCAGACCAAGTTCGTCGTCGGCAAGGCGCTGAAGCTCGGCCTCAAGCCAATCGTCGCCATCAACAAGGTCGATCGTCCCGATGGGCGCGCTACCGAAGTGCTCAACGAGGTGTTCGACCTGTTCGCAGCGCTCGATGCCACCGACGAGCAGCTCGATTTCCCGATCCTCTACGGTTCGGGCAAGAACGGCTGGATGGGCGTGTCGCCGGAGGACAACGGCAACGGCATGAAGCCGCTGTTCGAACTGGTGCTCAAGCACGTCGCGCCGCCGGTGGTCGAGGAAGGGCCGTTCCGTTTGCTCGGCACCATTCTTGAAGCCAACCCCTACCTCGGCCGCATCATCACCGGCCGCATCGCTTCAGGCACAGTGAAGCCGAACCAGTCGGTGAAGGTGCTGTCGCGCGACGGCAAGACGGTGGAGACCGGCCGCATCAGCAAGATTCTCGCGTTCCGTGGCCTTGAGCGCGTGCCGCTCGACATCGCCGAAGCGGGCGACATCGTCGCCATCGCCGGCCTGACCAAGGGCACTGTGGCCGACACCTTCTGCGATCCGGTCGTCGAGGCGCCGATTCAGGCGCAGGCGATCGATCCGCCGACGGTGTCGATGTCGTTCATCGTCAACAACTCGCCGCTTGCCGGCACCGAAGGCGACAAGGTGACGAGCCGCATGATCCGCGACCGTCTGCTGCGCGAAGCCGAAGGCAATGTCGCGCTACGCGTGGTGGAGGCTGCCGACAAGGATTCGATGGAAGTCTCAGGCCGCGGCGAGTTGCAGCTTGCGAT
>JAFKKL010000341.1 GCA_017305595.1 Hyphomicrobiales bacterium
TGGCGGTGCCGGGCGGCGTACTGATCCTCGATGACAGCGGCGGCCTAGTCGGCGCGGTCGGCATCAGCGGCGACACTTCAGACAATGACGAGGCTTGCGCCATCGCTGGCATCGACGCGGCAGGATTCACGGCCAACGCGGGTTAACAGAGGCAGGATCGATCGCTGCTGCCGGACGACGGCCTTCTGGTGACGGCGGCAGGCAACGTCTTGATGTGAGTTCGCGATCACCGATCGCATAAGTTTTCTAGCCTGTTTGCCGCCTGTATAACCGGTAGATTCCACTCCCTGCCGGCGACACGTTCTCAACAGCTCGATAGTTCCATTGTCACTCCCACGCCGGCAACTGGCCGGCGTGGGAATCCAAGCACCTAAGTGCGTTAGCGACGATAAGGACTGGCCAGCAGGGACTGGTTCAACCAACTCGAGGCTTGAGGCGAGGCCGTGGCGATCTGACCGAAATCAGCACGTCCCTGGTATCCACCCGACAGATACTGGCTCAGAAGGGCGAAGCCGTGGTTATGGCTATTGCCTCCGCCGGATTGCGAAGACCAATGGCCGCCGCCCCCGTACTGACCGCCCCCAAACTGACCTCCGCTGGATTGCGAAGATCCACCGGCCGTACCCGGCGGGTCCGTCACGGTGATGGTCTTGGTTCCTGAACTCGCGTAAGCGCCGGTGTCCGGGTCCTTTCCGATCGCGGTGACCGAAAGCGTCGCGGTCGGGCTGCCCGAGCCTCTATAACTCGAATGCAGCACCAGCCCGCTCTCGACCTGCGCGGCGGAGAGAGTGATGTTGTTCCCCGTGTAGGTGCGGCCATCGAGATTGTTCGTGATTGACTCATAGCCCGGCAATCCACGAATATAGACGCTTACGAAGTCATTCGTGTCGGTCGTCGAAACGCCGATTCCGAGATCGACCTGACCGCCGGGCTGTACCGATAGCGTGTCATCGGCTACCGAAAGCACAGGCTTGGTCGCCCCGGACGTCACCGGCGGGGTCGTTACAACCGGAGGTGTGACCGGCGAAGTCGTCTCTGGCGGAGTGGTGACAACCGGCGGCACCGTCTCCGGAGGAGTCGTGACGGCCGGCGGTACCGTCTCGCCCGGAGCAGACGTCAAGCCGGGCGGAGGATCGGCCCGCAGCTGCTCGGCGCTCAACGATGTGAAATAAAGCGTCTGATAATCGGTCGTCAGCTTGACCCAATCGCTCATTCCAGGTGACGGATTGTTGGCAAACCCATCGACGTAGGGAGCGCTGGCGCTTCGCCACCAATCGGCGCCAATGTTGGCGACGAGGTTCGCGTTCGGATCGTCGGTCTTCATCCGCGCTTCTACGTAGACACCGTCGATCGTCCCGGCCCCGTAGGTCCCTCGCGCGCTCGGCCAGAAATGATCGTTGTATCCGCTTCTCGGCGCGGCCATGCTCATGCTGCCGTCCGCCAACGTCTTTTCGCTCCACGGCACGTTCGCGGTACCGGAAAAGTCAGCGGTATAGTGCGCACCGTCGATCGGATTCGTCGCCTGATCCTGCACCTGGACCCAGCCACCGCCCTTGAGATGCACGAAGGTTTTGAAGTCTGCCACCTGAACACCGGCACTCGTGTTCTGAGTGGCCGGCGCGCCAACCTGGGGATAAACCTGGCCCCAACCGGTCACGGACGTGAAATCGGACGGAGGCGTGTCTCCCACAATGGTGTTGGTGCCGCTGTACCAATCATAACCTTGCGGCACCCCTAACGGGAAACCCTCGCTATTACCAACCGTGTTTTGATAGATTGCATCAGTCAACGGGCTTGTTGCCATCCATACTGCTCCTATGCAGGTCAAAGTTGAAGATGCGAAACTCCACATGCAAGCTGAAGATGTGAAATCCCGCCTCTACGCGAATGCGTGCATCGCGTTGCCTGCTCACAACCCCCATTGTGAGCAGGCTTCAAGCAGTGGGTTTGGAATGAGAATCACCGCCCCCCAACTGCCATCATGACTTGGTAGTTAGGGAGTGTGGCGAAAAAATCCTCAAAGTTGGATTTCTCTGCGTGCAAGTAACAACATGCGCTAAGTAATAGCACCGTCACACGTTGAATGACTTCAACTTTCCCGATGATTTGCGAACTTCGCTAGGATCGCGTGCTTTCTTGACTTCCCCCGCCCGCCGACAATTTCAGGTTGTCTGGTAACAACTCAGAGGAGCGCTGCACTGCGATATGCTTCATCCACATGTGCTTGATCCATATGCGAACGACATCAGTGTGTCGCTCGAACAGAAAATAAAATGCAACCGCAAGTAACAAGCACGGCACGACGAATGTCAGGTCAAGTCCGATTGCCTCGATGGTGAAGTCATGCGGATTGTCGCTGATGACGTTGAGAAACACGAGCATCGGATAATGTATCGCGTAAAGCGAGAAACTCCATTTGGCCGTCTCCTTACCGAAACGCAAAAGTAACGGCAGATCGGCCTTCGCAAATTCTATCCCGACGATCACGCCCGCTGTGACCAAACCGATGATCAGATCCTTCGCAGCCCAGGGGGCGAGCAATCCTGCATGGGCAACGACTGCAGTACCCGCGACACCGAGAATAAAGAGCGCCGACCACAGCAAGATCGGCGCCGAAACGGCGTAAATAGCAGTCCCGAACGACCAGATCACAAAATAAAAAAAGAACTTCAGTCCGGAATGATGTCCAAGCTTGTCAGAATGCTCCGCGAATACGAACAGGAAGAAAATCACCGCGATCAGCAGACCCCACAAGGATGATTTGCGGACAGACAGGACTGCAAATATCAGAAGATAGTACCAGAATTCGTTCGATAAGCTCCACAAAGCCATATTGCCCGCGAACATCGAGCAACTGATCGTCTGCAGGAATAGCGTATTACACAAAGCGGTCGTAGGACCGTAACTCGCTGTGAAAAGTTTAATGCCTTCGTCGAAGTGCTGGTGGGTGTCCACGAAAACCTGCCATCCGCTTGAATGTCGCGCGGATGCGAAGAAAAACAAGGACAGCACCAGCGCAGGGATCAGCACCACATACAACCGCGCCGCGCGCGCGGACAGATAGTCAAAGCTGTTGAGCTTTCCCGCTCTGGCGCGGACCAGCGCCGGCCCGCCCACCAGATAGCCGCTGAGGACAAAGAACACGATGACGGCGGAAGGCCCGTGCGCGCTGATGCTCCACAATGCAGAATACGCGTACACGATCACCGGACCGTAGCTTTCGGCGGGCAACTGCTCCTGAAAGAGCAATTGATACGAATGAAACAGCACGACCTCGATGGCGGCCAGCCCGCGCACCAGATCCAGCCAATCCGAAAGCGCGGAAGATACTCCCGTCGTCGACCGGAGATTGATCATGTCTCTTCTCGCTATCGAGCCCGGGAGGCTTGGACGCTGGACGCCCAAGTCGCCGTTCCAGCAGGAATAACTAGATACGCGCCTCACCTCAGAAACTTGACGGGTATCAAAACGATCTCCCGATTTTATCTTCTAAGTATTCCAGTGGAGGTGAGTAGCCGGTCCGGCGCGTGCACTCGAAAATTTCCCAAACAGTCATGCGGCAAGGCGTCAACAATTGTCGGCGCAGATAGCCGTGGCCCGTCAACCGGTGAGAACATCGACGCCTTTCGGATCGAGATGCGGTTGAGACGAGAACATCCGATCTGCAGACAATTTTACCGGGCAAGCCGCGCGAGCGATTTTCGCGCAAGCATAAGACGAGGCAATTCGCAAATGACCCTTCATGCCGGCGACTGGGTACAAATCCGCAGCAAACAGGAAATTCTTGCGACGCTCGACAAAAGCGGCCGTCTGGACGGGCTCCCGTTCATGCCACAGATGTTCAAGTATTGCGGGCAGTCCTTCAAGATATTCAAAGTCGCACATAAGACATGCGACACGGTCAACGGCACCGGCGGACGTTGGCTTGCCGGCGGCATTCATTTGAATCTTCGCTGCGACGGTCAAGCCTACGGCGGCTGCCAGGCAGCGTGTTTGATCTTCTGGAAAGAGGCGTGGTTGAAGCCTGTCTCCGACACTTCAGCCACTTCTGATTTGGCGCCCGCACCGCAATCCTGCGCGGTAACTCCGATGCATGGCTGTTTGGAGAGCGATGTTCTCCGAGCGACCTCGATGACGAGCGACGGCGATGAGGCGTATCAGTGTCAGGCAGTCCGCCTGCCCTACTTCACCCGCCTGCTTCCCTGGTGGCGACCGGACCAATACGTCGCGGACTATCTCTCGGGGAATGTCAGCCTTCGCAGGATTTTCAGCGGTCTGATCTATACCGTCTACACCAAGGCAACCAGAGCTTATCATCCCTCGCTCGGGCGTCCGGGCCGCTGGTTGTACAACTGGTTTCAAGCCCGACGCGGCGGAACGCCTTACCCCCGCCAGCGCGGTCGTCTTCAAGCCAGCGAAATTGCGCCCGTCGTCGACCTCAACTTGCAGCCCGGCGAACTGGTACGGGTAAAGTCCTACGAGGAAATACTTTCGACGGTGAATTTTCAGAACATGAATCGCGGCCTGTTCTTCGATGGGGAGATGGTTCCTTACTGTGGCGGCACTTACCGCGTCCAAGCAAGGGTCTCCAAGTTCATCGATGAAAAGACCGGAAAAATGCGTTACATGAAGACACCCGGCTTGATCCTCGAGAATGTCTGGTGCGGGTCTTGCTTCAGCACCCGGCGAATGTTTTGCCCGCGCGCGATATATTCATGGTGGCGTGAGGCATGGCTGGAACGTGTCGAGGAAGCGCCAAAGGTTCTTCACACATCCAGCGTCGCAGCGAAGAGCAATGCGAACGCATGATCTCCGTTGGCTCAGCACCTCTCAGCGCTACCGTGCCGTCGAATGGGAGTAGCCGGATCGCGTGGCGTGGCCGTTTACTGCCGGCACCCGGAAACTCTCATGAAGCTATATCATGAGCGCCCACTCTATCGCCGGGGCAAACAAGGCGCCGGACTGCTGGCGCGACGACGAACGATGGCGGAAGTCTCCTCACGCGCGGGAATGGCAAGCTCTGGCGGCGGGAACGCCTGAAGCTGCGAGGCGCTCCCGGAGTAGAAACGCAGGGTCGACCATTCAGTGGAAAGCTCGATCCAGTTGCTCATGCCGGCCCCCGGATTGTTGGCGAAGCCGCTCACATAGGCGGCGGTCGAATTTCGCCACCAGTCCGCACCGACATTGGCGACGAGCTTCAGGTTTGAGGCATCGGTCTTCATGTCCATCTGCACGTACACGCCATCGATGCTTCCCGCTTCGTACGTCCCTCGCTGCGTCAGCCAGAAATGAGTATTGAATCCGATGGTGGG
>JAFKKL010000342.1 GCA_017305595.1 Hyphomicrobiales bacterium
AGTTGATCCTGCGTCATCGGCAGCTTCTCGCCGAAGGCAACGCGCAACTGCCACTCGACCAGATCGACGCCGCTGATCAGTTCGGTCACCGGATGCTCGACCTGCAAGCGCGTGTTCATTTCGATGAAGAACACTTCCTTGCCATCGGAGACAAACTCGATGGTGCCGGCGCCGACGTAGTTCACCGCGCCCGCCGCCTTGCGCGCGGCCTCGCAGACCTTCTCGCGCTGTGTGGCATTGAGGGTCGGCGACGGCGCTTCCTCGATCACCTTCTGATGGCGGCGCTGCAAGGTGCATTCGCGCTCGAACAGCGACAGCAGATTGCCGTGGCTGTCGCCGACGATCTGCACTTCGATGTGACGCGGGTTCTGAACGTATTTCTCGACTAGCATCCGGTCGTCACCGAACGCAGCCTTGGCCTCCCGCCGCGCGCTCTCCAGCGCCGCCTTCATCTCGGAAGCCTCGCGCACCACGCGCATGCCACGTCCGCCGCCGCCGGCCGATGCCTTCACCAGCACCGGATAACCGGCCTTCTCGGCCGCCGCCGCCAAGGTCGCATCGTCCTGCGCCTCACCGTGATAGCCCGGCACCAGCGGCACGCCGGCCTTTTCCATCAGCAGTTTGGAGCCGGACTTCGAGCCCATCGCCGTCATCATCGCAGCGGTCGGGCCGACGAACACCAGATTGGCATCGGCGCAGGCCTGCGCGAATTCGGCGTTCTCGGAGAGGAAGCCGTAGCCGGGATGGATCGCTTCCGCGCCGGTCTGCTTCGCCGCCGCCAGCACGCGTTCGATATTCAGATAACTGTCGCGCGCTCGCGCCGGGCCGAGCAGCACGGCATCGTCGGCCATCGCGACATGAACCGCATCGGCATCTGCTTCGGAATAAACCGCGACGGTGCGCAGGCCCATCGCCTTAGCGGTACGAATGACGCGGCAGGCGATCTCGCCGCGATTGGCGATCAAGAGCGTCCGAAAACGCCGGTAGTGTGCAGACCCAGCCATCATTACATCCTGAAAATACCAAAGCGGGTCGGCTCGATCGGCGCGTTCGCCGCCGCCGACAGACCGAGACCCAAAACCAGACGCGTATCGGCGGGATCGATCACGCCGTCGTCCCACAGCCGCGCAGTCGCGTAATAGGGGCTGCCCTGCTTCTCATATTGCGCGCGGATCGGCGCCTGGAATTCGCGCTCCTCCTCCGCCGACCACGTGCCGCCCTTGGCCTCGATGCCCTCGCGGCGCACCGTGCTCAGCACCATCGCCGCCTGTTCGCCGCCCATCACGGAGATGCGCGCGTTCGGCCACATCCACAGGAAGCGCGGTGAATAGGCGCGGCCGCACATGCCGTAATTGCCGGCGCCGTAGGAGCCGCCGATCACCACGGTGAACTTTGGCACCGATGTTGTCGCCACCGCCGTCACCAGCTTGGCGCCATCGCGTGCGATGCCGCCCGCCTCGTACTTCTTGCCTACCATGAAGCCGGTGATGTTCTGCAAGAACACCAGCGGAATGTTGCGCTGGCTGCAGAGTTCGATGAAGTGTGCGCCCTTCAGCGAGCTTTCGCTGAACAGGATGCCGTTGTTGGCGATGATGCCGACCGGATAACCCCAGATATGTGCGAAGCCGCAAATCAGCGTCTGGCCGTAGAGCTTCTTGAACTCGTCGAATTCCGATCCGTCGACAATCCGCGCGATGATGTCACGCACGTCGAACGGCTTGCGGTTGTCCGCCGGCACCACGCCGTAGATTTCCTGCGGCGCGTAAAGCGGTTCGCGCGGCGTCTGCCATCCGGAGACATGACGCGGCGACTGTTTCAGCGTGCTGACGATCTTGCGCGCGATGCCGATGGCGTGGCGATCGTTCTGCGCGTAGTGGTCGGTAACGCCGGACTGGCGCGAATGCACGTCGGCGCCGCCGAGTTCTTCCGCGGTCACCACCTCGCCGGTGGCGGCCTTCACCAGCGGCGGGCCGCCGAGGAAAATGGTGCCCTGATTGCGCACGATGATGCTCTCGTCCGACATCGCCGGCACGTAAGCGCCGCCGGCGGTACAGGAGCCCATCACGATAGCGATCTGCGCGATGCCCTGCGCCGACAGGTTGGCCTGATTGTAGAAGATGCGACCGAAGTGGCGCTCGTCGGGAAAAATCTCATCCTGCTGCGGCAGGAACGCACCGCCGGAATCCACCAGATAGATGCACGGCAAATTGTTCTGCCGCGCAACGTCCTGGGCGCGCAAATGCTTCTTCACCGTCATCGGATAGTAGGTGCCGCCCTTGATGGTCGCATCATTGGCGACGATCACGCATTCGCGCCCGGACACGCGGCCGACGCCGGTGACGACGCTAGCCGAATGCACGTCGCCGCCGTAAAGACCGTTAGCTGCCAGCGGCGACAATTCGAGAAATGCCGTGCCGGGGTCGATCAAGAGATCGACGCGATCACGCACGAACATCTTGCCGCGCGAGGTATGGCGCTGGCGCGACACCTTGCCGCCGCCACCCGCGACCTCGTTCAGCTTGTCCTTCAGCTCCGCCACCAGCGCGCGCATCGCGTCGGCGTTCTGGGTGAAATCCGGAGAATTCGTTGCAATATTGGAATGAAGCGGCATGACGTCCAGAGGGTTACGAGTGAACGGCCTTTACGAGGGAGCGACCTTGGATAATGACCGCCGCCATGTTGTCATTGCGGCGCCACCTCGCGCAACCGGTACTTTCGGGTCTGGTGGGAAACGCCGTATTTTCCAGTTGCCCGCAGCGGAGAGAGCAATGTTTCCGCCGGGTAAAGTATCACCTGCGACCGGTGCACGTGCAAAAGCACACACTCGTCCGACCGGGGGAGCAAGTCGGCCGATTCAATCAAATGCGATCATTCAAGCGGAGTGGATCAGTGTGTTCGGATCTAGTGTGTCCAGGGATCGGTGCGGCGGAAGGCAAAGTTGTCGGCGTAGGCCGCCTGCCGGCGCGCCCGCTCCTGCGGTTCGATCACCTGATAGGCGATGCCCTTGCGCTCGCAATAGGCCACGGCCTCGTCCTTGGTGGCGAACCGCAAAGTCAGTTGCTGCTTCATGTCGCCCGAGCTGGTCCACCCCATCAGCGGTTCGACCATGCGCGGCTGCTCGGGCTCGTAATCGAGCTGCCATTCCTTGCTCTTGGCAAAGCCGGATTGCATCGCGTTCTTGGCGGGTTTAAAAATACGTGCGGTCATGACGTGACGTGGCCTGCTGATTCGCGTTTCGACGACAACCGGATAAGGACGAGCACCGGCTCGCGCCGCCCGTCACACGCCGGATCGCGGGCTGAACACCGACCATCGACGTGTGGCTGATGCTATAGTCCGTCCGTAGCCTTGTGACAATCTCGACGACATACTACCTGCCGGCAACCTGACGTTCCGCTCCATTCCAGACCTTGACCGACGGCGCCCCATGGATATCCACGCAACCTTGCCTCCCAAAGGCCGCGATCTGCGGCTCGACCTGTTTCGCGGCATCGCCAACTGGGCGATCTTCCTCGACCACATCCCTAACAATGTGGTGAACTGGATCACGACGCGGAATTATGGCTTCAGCGACGCCGCCGATCTGTTCGTCTTCATCTCGGGCTATACCGCGTCGTTCGTCTACGCCAAGATGATGCTGGATCGCGGTTTCGTGGTCGGGGCCACGCGCCTGTTCAAGCGGGTATGGCAACTCTATGTCGCCCACGTCGTTCTATTCGTGATCTACATCGCCGCGATCGGCTACGTCGCGCAGCGCTATAGCGACGTCGAGATCATCAACGAGTTCAACGTCGCGGGCCTGATCGAAAATCCGATCCAGACGCTGATCCACGGCCTGCTGCTGTCCTTCAAGCCGCTCAACCTCGACGTGCTGCCGCTCTACATCGTGCTGATGGCGTTCTTCCCGCCGGTGCTGTGGATGATGCTGCGCAAGCCCGACCTCACCATGCTCGCCTCGCTGTGCCTCTACTTCGCGGCCCGTCACTACGGCTGGAACCTGCGCGGCTATCCGGCGGGCGAATGGTACTTCAATCCGTTCACCTGGCAGTTGCTGTTCATGTTCGGCGCGTGGTTCGCGCTCGGCGGCTCGACGGCGTCACGCTCGGTGATCAACTCGCCGATCCTGCTCTATTTCGGCGGGGCCTATCTGATCTTCGCGCTGATCATGACCATGGCCGGGCGCTTCCCCGACTTCGGCGCGCTGTTTCCGTCGTGGCTCTATGACGCCTTCAATCCCAACGACAAAACCTACCTCGCGCCCTACCGCGTGCTGCACTTCGTCATCATCGCCTTCTTTGTCACGCGCTTCGTGCCGAAGGAGTGGCCCGGTCTGGAATGGAAGGTGTTCGAGCCAGTGGTGAAATGCGGCCAGCAATCGCTGGCGGTGTTCTGCGTCGGCGTGTTCCTGTCGTTCGTCGCACACTTCACGCTGATCATGAGTTCGGGCTCGTTCCTGGCGCAGGTTGTGGTCAGCGCGGCGGGCATCGCCATCATGACGATCGTGGCCTACTACATCTCGTGGTCGAAACAGCAGGACAAGCCGCGCCCCAAACCGGCCGCGACTGCGCCGTCGCAGGCGCCCGCGGCGCCAGCCAAGCGCGCCGATGCAGCGTAACAAAACGAACCTTCGTCATGCCCGGACTTGATCCGGGCATCCATCTTCTTCAAGAACGATGGATTGCCGGGTCAAGTCCGGCAATGCCGTTTCCGTCAAAACGTGAAGCGCGTTAGCTGCGCAGCCCCGGCGCTTCAACGCCGGTGCGGGCAACGTATTCGGTGTAGCCGCCGCCATACTGGTGGATGCCGTCCGACGTCAATTCCAGTACGCGATTGGAGAGCGCGGCGAGGAAATGCCGATCGTGCGAGACGAACAGCATGGTGCCCTCGTAGTCCGCCAGCGCCGCGATCAACATTTCCTTGGTCGCCATGTCGAGGTGGTTGGTCGGCTCGTCGAGAACCAGAAAATTCGGCGGATCGAACAGCATCAGCGCCATCACCAGCCGCGCCTTCTCGCCGCCCGACAACACGCGGCACCGCTTCTCGACATCGTCGCCGGAAAAGCCGAAGCAGCCGGCAAGCGCGCGCAATGAGCCCTGCCCCGCCTGCGGAAACGCATCCTCCAGCGACTGGAAAACGGTGCGCTCGCCGTCGAGCAGATCCATCGCGTGCTGCGCGAAGTAACCCATCTTGACGCTGCCGCCGAGCGCCACGGTGCCGGCGTCGGGCTCCGTCGCGCCGGCCACCAGCTTGAGCAGCGTCGATTTGCCGGCGCCGTTGATGCCCATCACTCACCAGCGTTCCTTGCGAC
>JAFKKL010000010.1 GCA_017305595.1 Hyphomicrobiales bacterium
CGGCGTCATCGACGTCGCAGACATGCACGCACGCGCCCTCGCGAGCAAAAGCCTGCGCGATGGCAAGGCCGATGCCGTTGGCGCCGGCGGTGACGAGAACGCGCAAACCCTTGATGTCGAGATCCATGGTGACTCCGAAAACGCTCTAATCCGGCAGGTTGCCGCGTGACAGGATGAAGTCGGATGCGCCCTTGATGTCGGCGGCGATGCCGGCGCGCGCCTTCTCGGGATCGCGCTTGACGATCGCGTCGAGAATTTCGGCATGGAAGCGCACCGCGCCGCCGGTGTAGATGCGTTCGGGATTCTCGCGCAGGTCGAGATTGATGACCGGGCCGACCTTGAGCCACAGCGCGCGAATGATGCCGACCAGCGTCGGCGACTTCGCCGCCTGATAGACCGCGAAGTGAAACTGCTTGTTGACCTCGACGGCGAGCGGCAGGTCCGGCGTGTCCGACAGGCTTTCGGCGCGCATTGCTTTTTCCGCTGCGGCAATCGCAGGCAGATCGTCGTCAGTGTGATGCTCGGCGGCGAGCGCGGCGGCGTGGCCCTCGATGGCGATGCGGGTGGCGGTGATGTCACGAAACTGCGCCGCGGACATCACCGGCACGCGGATGGCGCGGTTGGGCGCGACCTCCAGCGCTTTGTCGGCGACGAGGCGCGACACCGCCGCGCGCACCGGCATGATGGAGACGCCGAGCACTTCGGCGGCGCCGCGCAGCGACAGCTTCTCGCCGGGGGCGAGTCGCCCCGAGATCAACAGGTCGGCGATCCGTGCATAGGCCCGTTCGCCCAGCGTCAGCCGCTCCAGCGGCTCTTCCAGCACCAGCGCGGCGGGCAGGTTCAAGGCATTCACTCCGGTTAGGAGCCGCAAATAGCGAGAACGGGACTCGACAAGCAAGGCAACTTTTGTCAGTCTAACCGTGATCACAGATCACGGCAAGAAGCACCTCATCCAAAGAATGGTGCGCGCCACGGGACGAGGACGCCGCCGATGCGCGGCCACCACAGGGAAGGGAACATTCATGGCTGACAATCCGCAGTTCACGCGCCGCCGCCTGCTGCAATCGGCAGGCGGGCTGGCATTGGCGTCCACCGTCGCCGCGCCGTCGGTGCTGCTGGCGCAATCGTCCGACGTCATCCGCATCGGCCACCTGACGCCGCGCACCGGCTTCCTCGGGCCGCTCGGCGAATACGGCGTGATGGCCATCGACCTCGCGGTCGAGGAGATCAACGCCAAGGGCGGCGTGATGGGCCGCAAGATCGAACTGTTGAAGGAAGACTCGGTCAACCCACAGACCGCTTCCACCAAGGCCGAGCGCATGATCGAGCGCGACAAGGTCGCCTGTATCATCGGCGAGATTTCCTCGGCGTCGTGTCTCACCATCGCGCAGGTGGCCCAGCGCAACAAGACGCTGTTCATCAACACCGGCGGCAACTCCGACGCGCTGCGCGGCTCCGACTGCAAACGCTACATGTTCCATGTCGAGTCGCAGAACTCGATGTATGTGAAGACGGCGGGCCGCGCCTTCCTGCGCGACGGGCTGGTGAAGGGCAAGAAGTGGTACTCGTTGACGGCGGACTACGCCTTCGGCCATGACCTCCTGAAAGTGTCGAAGCGCTTCATGCAGGCCAACGGCGGCGACTTCGCCGGTGACGATCTGGTGCCGACCGACGCTGCCGACTTCTCGTCGTATCTCTTGAAAATCCGCGACGCCAAGCCGGACCTCGTGGTGATCAACCTCGCCGGCAACCAGATCACAAACTTCCTGAAACAGTATGCCGAGTTCGGCCTGAAATTCCCGGTCGGCGGCTTCGGCTTCGACACCGCGCTGGCGTGGGCGGCGGGCAAGGGCAATTTCGTCGGCACCTGGCCGGTGGTGTGGCATCACATGATCGACACCGCGGGCACCAAGGCTTTCGTCGGCGCCTTCACCAAGAAGTACAACAAGCCGCCGGAGAATCAGGCGTGGGGCGATTACATCGCCATGAAGATCGTGGCGCAGACCATCAACGATCTGAAGTCGCTGGAATCGCCGAAGATCATCGAGCATTTCGAGAAGGGCGCGAAGTTCGATCTTCTGAAGACGCGCGAAGGTTACTTCCGCGCCTCCGATCACCAGCTGATGCACGAGATGTATACGGTGACGGCGCTGCCCGCCGACAAGATCAAGAACCAGTGGGACATCTTCAGTTCGGGCGCGCCGGTGCCGGGCCCGGATGAAAGTCTCGAAGTGATTGCAGCGACCAAGGAAGAAAACAGCTGCACGTTCCCGACCTGATCGGGACATTGACTGCGGCCGGACGCTGACCCGTCCGGCCGTCATTCCTTTCTTGCCCGCGCCATTCTGCGGCGCGCATCGTCATTATCCCGTCGCAGCCGAGGGCCTTGCCGTGTCCATGCTCCTGATGCAGCAGATCCTCAACGGATTGCTCGACGGCGTTTATTATCTCCTGATCGCGCTCGGGCTGTCGCTGATCTTCTCGCTCGGCGGTATCGTCAACCTCGCGCACGGCGCGTTCTTCGCCATCGGCGCGTATCTCACGCTGGTGATCTCGCCCTACCTCGGATTCGGTGGCGCGCTGGTGCTGTCGCCGGTGCTGGTGGCGCTGCTCGGCATTGTCATCGAGCGCACGTTGTTTCGTCGCTTCTATCGATCCGATCCGATCCTGTCGCTGCTGCTCACCTTCGGTCTCGCGATGGTGGCGGAGCAGGCGCTGCGCATGATCTTTGGCGCACCGCCATTGTCGTATTCGATTCCGCAAGCGCTGCGCGGGCAGGTGATCGTCGGCAACTTCATCTATTCGTTCTATCGTGTGGTGCTGATCGGCATCGCGATCGCCTGCGTCGCGGGGCTCTGGTTCCTGTTGCAGAAGACGCCGTTCGGCCGCGTGGTGCGCGCCGGCGTGCAGAATCCGGACATGGTCGGCGCGCTCGGCATTTCGTTGCAGCCTTACATGGCGGCGGTGGCCGCGCTCGGCATCGGTCTCGCGGGCTTGGCCGGCGTGTTGCTGGCGCCGATCTATGCGGTGCATCCGGCGATGGGCAACGAGATCATCACGCCGGCTTTCGTCGTGGTGGTGATCGGTGGACTCGGTTCGTTCTGGGGCGTCGTCGTCGCGGCGTTGCTGGTCGGGCTGGTGAAAGGCGTGATGGTCGGCATCGGCTACTCAGCGGCGTCCACCGCGGCGATCTATCTCCTGATGCTGCTGGTGCTGCTGTTCCGGCCGCGCGGATTGTTCGGCGAACGCATGACGCGGCTGGAGCAATAGATCATGCGACAGCTCTTTCCCGCGCCGCTCGTCGCCGCTTTCGTCAGCCTCATCGTGTTGCCGCCGGTGCTGCTGGCGCTCGGCCTCACCATGACCTCCGCCACCGAAGTCGTAGTGTTCGCCATGGCCTGCATGGCGCTCAACATTCTCGTCGGCTATACGGGCCTCGTGTCCTTCGGCCACGGCGCATGGTTCGGGCTCGCGGCCTACGCGGCGGCGCTGCTTCAACGCGACCTGATGCCGGGCTCGTTCGTTGGTCCCGTGATCGGCGGCATGGTTATCGTCGCGCTGCTGGCGGCCCCGTTCGGCTACCTGTTCCTGCGCCGGCGCGGCGTCTATTTTGCGCTGCTGACATTGGCGCTGGCGGCGATGCTCTACGTGGTCGCGTTCCGCTGGACCGACGTGACCGGCGGCGAGAACGGACTCGGCGGCATCACGCGGCCGACCTGGTTCGGCATCGATTTCGAATCCTCCACCAACTATTACTGGCTGGTGGCGGCGATTGCCTTCGTCGTGCTGATCGTGCTGTGGCGCTTCCACAATTCCACCGTCGGCTCGGTGCTGGTGGCGATCCGCGAGAACGAGCAGCGCGCGCGCTTCCTCGGCTATCCGGTCAATCAGTACAAGCTTGCGGCCTTCGTGCTGTCGGCCTCCATCACCGGCCTCGCCGGCATCCTGCTGCTGTACAAGAACCGCATGACGTCGGCCGATCCGATCAACGTCGCCTTCTCCGGCGAGCTGCTGGCGATGGTGGTGATCGGTGGCATGCGCAGTTTCATCGGCCCGGCCATCGGCGCCCTGTTCTACGTGCTGTTTCGTGAGTTTCTCTCGATCTACACCGAGAACTGGCTGTTCTGGCTCGGCCTGATCTTCGTGACCTTCGTGGTGTTCTCGCCCACCGGTCTCGTCGGCGTGTGGGAGCGCGCCACTGCGCCGTTCCGCAAGAAGGTGGTGGAAGATGCCGCGATGTCGGCGCGCAAGATCGAGGCGCTGCCGCTACCGGACTTCCTGCGCCCGACCGCGCATGTCGACGGCGCGGTGCTCGCCGCCGACAACATCGTCAAGAGTTTTGGTGGCATCAAGGCGGTGCAGGGCGTCGATATCGCAGTCGCAGATCGCACGCTTCACGCGTTGATCGGGCCGAATGGCGCGGGCAAAACGTCCGCCTTCAATCTGTTGTCCGGCATGTTCGCGCCGGATTCAGGCGCGGTGACGTTGCTCGGCAAACCCATCGCCGGACGAACGCCGGAAGCCATCGCCAGCGCCGGCATCGGTCGCTCGTTCCAGATCACCAACCTGTTTCCGGCGCTGAGCGTCGGCGAAAACATTCGCTTGGCGGTGCAGGGCCGCCATCCGCGCCGCTTCGATCCGTGGACCAATGCGCTCTCGATTGCCGATATCAATCGCGAGACCGACGCGGTGATCCGCTATCTCGGTCTCGCCGGCATCGAGCGCGCGGAAGCCGGCGCGCTGTCCTATGGCGGACAGCGACTGCTGGACATGGGCGTCGCGCTGGCCACCGCGCCGCGCGTGCTGCTGCTCGACGAACCGCTGGCGGGCCTGGCGGCCGCCGAGCGCGAACGCATCGGCGCCATCATCAAGCGCATCTCGACCGATCTGCCGGTGCTGCTGGTCGAGCACGATATCGACCGCGTCTTTCAACTCGCCGACCGCGTCACCGTGATGAACGAGGGCCGCGTGCTGCTCGACGGCACGGTGGAGGACGCGCGCGGCAGCGCCAAGGTGCAGGAGGTCTACATCGGCTCGGGCGCGGCGGCGGTGGCGGCGAAGCCGCGCGAGGCGGCGGCGACGCCGGAGCCACTGCTGGAGGTGTCGAACGTCGATACCTTCTACGGCAAGAGCCACATCCTCAACGACGTGAACTTCACGCTGCATCATAACGAGATCATCGCGCTGCTCGGCCGCAACGGCGCCGGCAAATCGACGCTGCTGAAAACGCTGATCGGCATCGCGCCGGCGGCGAACGGGTCGATCAAGCTCGCTGGTCATGAACTCGTCGGGCGGCCATCGGCGGAATGCGCGCGGCTCGGCATCGGCTACGTGCCACAGGGGCGCGGACTGTTCGCCGGCATGAGCGTGGCGCAGAACCTCGAACTCGGCGGCCTCAAGCGGCAGACAGGCCACGGCATCCACTGGACCCGCGAACGCATCTACGACTATTTCCCGCGCATCCGCGAGCGGCTCGACAGCCCGGCGGACTATCTCTCTGGCGGCGAGCAGCAGATGGTGGCGGTGGCGCGCGCGCTGTCCGGCGACGTGCGCGTGCTGCTGCTCGACGAGCCGTTCGAAGGGCTGGCGCCGGCGGTGGTCGAACAATTGTTCGAAACCTTCGACCGGTTGCGCAAGGAAGTCGCGATCATTATCGTCGACCATCATCTCGATCTCGCGCTGGCTTTGTCGGACACCACCGTCGCGCTGGAGCGCGGCCGGGTGATCCATCAGGGACCGTCGCGCGCGCTGCGCGACGACCTCGATCTGCGCCGCAAGGTGCTGTGGTTGTGAGGTGGACCCACCCACCTTCGTCATGGCCGGGCTTGTCCCGGCCATCCACGTCTCTCTGCTCGTCAACTGATGCAAAGACGTGGATGCCCGGCACAAGGCCGGGCATGACGATGAGAGACATGTAGTGTATTCAACTCAACTCATGCAGGACGTGTCTTAGTATGTCGGACCAACAAAGCGTCGCCATCGTCGGAACGGGTCTGATCGGCTGCGCCTGGGCCGCGATCTTCGCGCGTGCCGGATGGCAGGTGCGGTTGACAGATCCGCATGCACTGACGCTTGAAGCCGCACCACAACGCATCGCCGACGAACTGCGCGGACTGGCGCGGCATGGACTATGCGACGATCCCGAAGGCGCAGCAAAGCGGCTGACAGTGGCGCGCGATCTCGCGGACGCCGTCGCCGGCGTCACCTTCGTGCAGGAGAACGGTCCGGAGAAGATCGACGACAAGATCGCGATCTTCAAGGAGCTCGATCGCCTCGCGCCGCCGGGCGCGATCCTCGCCTCGTCCACGTCCGCCATCGTCGCGTCGCGCTTCACGGAAAACCTGCCGGGCCGCGCGCGCTGTCTCGTCGGTCATCCCGTCAATCCGCCGCATCTGGTGCCGCTGGTCGAACTGTGCGGCGCGCCGTGGACCTCGCCCGACACCATCGCCCGTGCACGCGAGGTCTATCTCGTCATCGGGCAGGTGCCGGTAACGGTCAATCGCGAGATCAACGGTTTTGTGCTCAATCGTTTGCAGGGTGCGTTGCTGGCGGAAGCGTTTCGTCTGGTGGGGGAGGGCTACGTCTCGGCGGAAGATCTCGATCACACCGTCAAGAACGGCCTCGGCCTGCGCTGGTCGTTCCTCGGGCCAATGGAAACCATCGAACTCAACGCGCCGGGCGGCATCGCCGATTACTGCGCGCGCTATACCGGCTTCTACAAGGAGTTGGCGAAAGGCGCGGCCGGTCCGTCGGTGTATGAAAGTCCGAACGTCGACCGGGTGATCGCCGCATGGCCGCATCAGGCCACGCCAGAGCGCCTCGCATCGCTGACGCGACGGCGCAATGAACGTCTTGCGGCGCTGGCCGCGCACAAGCAGAAACAAGCCGCGAACGACGCGTGAGCGCGGTCCATTCCATTTCGATCGAGCAAGGAAGCCTGTCATGAGCCGTAAAGTCATCATCACCTGCGCCGTCACCGGCGCGATCCATACGCCGTCGATGTCGAAGGCCCTGCCGGTGACGCCGCAGGAGATCGCGGATGCCGCCATCGGCGCAGCGGAGGCGGGCGCCGCCATCGTGCATCTGCACGCGCGCAATGTCGAAACGGGGCAGCCGGATCAATCGCCGGAAGCCTTCGCGCCGTTCCTGAAAATCATCAAGCAGCGCTCCAACTGCGTGGTGAACCTCACCACCGGCGGCTCGCCGACGATGATGGTGGAGGAGCGCGTGCGCCCGGCGGCGGTGTATCAGCCGGAGGTGGCGTCGCTCAACATGGGCTCGATGAATTTTGGCCTGTTCGGCATGCTCAACCGCTTCAAGGATTTCAAGCACGACTGGGAGCGCAAGCATCTCGAGAACAAGGACATCGTGTTCCGCAACACCTTCAAGGATATCGAGTTCGTGCTGCGCACGCTGTCGGAATCAGGCACGCGGTTCGAGTTCGAATGCTACGACACCGCGCATCTGCACAACCTCAATTACTTCCTGATGGAAGGTCTGGTGAAGCCGCCGCTGTTCGTGCAGACGGTGTTCGGTTTGCAAGGCGGCATCGGCGCGCATCCCGACGAAGTGCTGCACATGAAGCGCACCGCGGATCGCCTGTTCGGTGACAAGTATCGCTGGTCGGTGCTGGGTGCCGGCCGCAATCAATTGCCGATTGCGGCGATGGCGGCGGCGATGGGCGGCAACGTCCGCGTCGGCCTCGAAGACTCGCTGTGGGGTGGGCCGGGACGTCTGGCGGAGTCGAACGCCGAACAGGTCCGCGCGGTGCGCAAGATCATCGAGGGGCTCGGGCTTGAAGTGGCGTCACCCGATGAAGCGCGCGAGATTTTGCATCTCAAGGGCGGCGATACGCTGAAGGTGTGAGCGCATTCGCTCCCTGTGTCATTGCCGGGCTTGACCCGGCAATCCATCCTTCTTGACGTGATGGATGCGCGGATCAAGTCCGCGCATGACGTCTCTCAAAAACCAGACGCTTTACCCCCGCAATGCCGCCAGCGTCTGTTCCGGCTGCTCCAGCATCATCATGTGGCCGGCGCCGGGCAGCACCACGGTGCGCGCGTCGGTGAGCGAGCCCGCCAGCGCCTTGCCGGATTTCAGCGGCGTCATCATGTCGCGCTCGCCGAGGATCAGCGTCACCGGCACCTTGATCTTCGCGGCCGCCTCGAGCGCGCCCTGATAGGCGTTGCAGGCGGAGAGATCGGTGAACAGCACGTCGCGCGCGACGTTCTTCAAGACGCGCTGCGCGCCGCCGTGCATCCACAGGCCGGGCAGCGGGCAGCCGCCGAGTTCGGCGCGGAAGCCGAGGCCCCAGATCGACATCATGTCGATGGCGCCGGGATCGTTGTCCTTGGCGTTCTGCAACAACTCCGGACCAACCGCCATCGCGGCGGAGGTGCCGAGCAGGCTCAGCTTCGTCACCTTGTCGGGATGCCGCGCCGCGGTTTCGATCGCGATCAGCGAGCCCATCGAATGGCCGATCAGCCACGCGTCTTTCGCTCCAGCGGCGGTGATCAGCGCCGCCGTCCAGTCCGCTAACTCCGCGATCGACCCGAGCGGCTTGCCGCCGGAGTGGCCGTGGCCCGGCAGGTCGGGCGCCAGCAGATTATAGCCGTGATGCGCGAACCAGCGGCTGTGCAGCGACCATGTCGATGAATCGAAGCCCGCGCCGTGCAGCATCACCACGGTCGGCAGCGATGCGTCGAAGTCGCGTCCGCCGCAGGCGATGAAAGTGTCGATCCCGTTGACCTTGAGCTGCATGGCTTAAACCTTCTGCGAGATGCGGAGCGCCTGGCCGAGGTCGTCGAGGATGTCCTGCGCCGCCTCGATGCCGACCGACAACCGCACCATTTCTTCGCCGATGCCGGCGGCCTTGAGCTGCTCGGCATCCATCTGCTGATGCGTGGTGCTGCCGGGATGGATCACCAAGGTCTTGGCGTCGCCGACATTGGCGAGATGGCTGATCATGCGCAGCGTTTCGAGGAATTTCTTGCCGGCGGCGCGGCCGCCCTTGATGCCGAACGAAATGATCGAGCCCGCGCCGCGCGGCAGCAGTGTTTTCGCCAGTTCGTAGTCCGGATGGTTTTCCAGCGAGGGATGCAGCACCCAATCCACCGCCTTGTTGGCGGTGAGGAAATCCAGCACCGCCTTGGTGTTCGCCATGTGGCGATCCATGCGCGGGCCGAGCGTCTCGATGCCTTGCAAAATTTGGAATGCGTTGGTCGGCGACAGGCACGCGCCGAAGTCGCGCAGGCCCTCGGTGCGCGCGCGCATCATGAAGGCGATCGGGCCGAACTGCTCGTCGAACACGATGCCGTGGTAGCCGGCATAGGGTTCGGTCAGCACCGGGAATTTACCCGACGCGCGCCAGTTGAAGCGGCCGCTGTCCACCAGCACGCCGCCGATGGCGATGCCGTGGCCGCCGAGCCATTTGGTGGCCGAGTTCATCACGATGTCGGCGCCGAGTTCGATCGGCCGGCTCAGATACGGCGTAGCGAAGGTGTTATCGACGAGGAGCGGGATTTTCGCGTCGTGGGCGATCTGCGCCACCTTCGGAATGTCCAGCACCTCCATGCCGGGATTGCCGATGGTTTCGCCGATCACCAGCCGCGTCTTGTCCTTGATCGCGGCGCGCATGCCATCATGGTCGCGCGGATTGACGAACGTAGTGGTGATGCCGAAGCGCGGCAGCGTGTGGGTCAGGATGTTGATCGAGCCGCCATAGAGCGACGACGAGGCGACGATGTGCTCGCCGGCGCTCACCAGGGTGGCGATGGCGAGATGCAGCGCCGCCATGCCGCTGGCGGTGCACACCGCGCCGACGCCGCCCTCCAGCGCCGCGATGCGCTCCTCCAGCACCGACACGGTCGGGTTGGAGATGCGGCTGTAGATGTGGCCGGGGCGCTCGAGGTTGAACAGCGCCGCCGCGTGGTCGGCGTCCTGGAACATGAAGGACGTGGTCTGGTAGATCGGGACCGCGCGCGATCCGGTCACCGGGTCCGGATGCTGGCCGGCATAGAGGCTGAGGGTCTCGAAGGCGGGCGGTTTCGGTGCGGGCATGTCGGCTCAACGTGCGATGAAAGGATCATCGCCTATGCCACATTTCGCCGGGGATTGTTAGGGGTTGTCAGACCCGGAGGCCGCCGTTGCGAGTCTATCCCGTCCGCTTCTCGCAATGACGATTTGACAGCGGACGCCTATCGCTTCCGCGTCGGCTTCGCCACGCTGGCGTCGATCAGGGCGGTGGCGGCGGCGAGCGCCGATTGCGCGGGGCCGGAGGCCGATTGCTGGCCGGTGACGTAGACGCCCTCGATCAGCAGCATCAATCCGTCGCCCAGCGCGCGGGGATCGCGCGCGCCCATTTCAGCCGAGAGTTCGCGCAGGCGTTGTCGCAGCGCCTTTTTGTGCGTCTCCGCAACGAGGCGCGCCGGATGGGTGTGGCCGGGATATTCCACGGCGGCGTTGGAGAGGCCGCAGCCGCGATAGCCGTCCTTCACCGCGCGGTTCGCCAATTCGCGGATATAGGCCAGCACATGCGCGCGCGGATCGCTGTAGGACTTGCCGCCGGGCTTCTCGAAGCGCGGCCAGAACTCGCGGTCGTAATCGGAGAGATACGCGGCGGCGAGATCGTCCTTGGAGGGAAAGGCGCGATAGAGGCTCGGCTTGGTGACGCCGGCGCGGCTGACGATCTCGTCGACGCCGACGGCGCGGATACCCTCGCGGTAAAACAACTCGCGGGCCGAGGCACGAATCCGCTCCGCCGCGCGCGGCGGCTGCGCCGGCGCGGAGGTGGTCTGTGTCCTGGTCGGGGCGGAACGGCTTGACAATGTTACTGACCGGTACCTATGTTGCGCGCCTTCAATACGTACCGGTCAGTAACATGAGCCAGCCTTCCATTTCAAGTGGTCCGATGTCCAGCCGCCCGTTCGGCCAGAAGTACGCCTTCGTCGTCGTTGCGGTGATCTTCGTCGCGCTGCTCACCGCCGCCGGCCTTCGCGCCACGCCGGGCGTGCTGATCCTGCCGTTGCAGCAATCCTTCGGCTGGAGCATCGACACCATTTCGGTCGCCGCCGCCGTCGGTATTTTCCTTTACGGCCTCGCCGGTCCGTTCGCCGCCGCGGTGATGAACCAGTTCGGTATCCGCCGCACCGTGATGGGCGCGCTGGTGCTGATGTCGGCCGCCACCGCCGCCAGCTATTTCATGACCAAGCCGTGGCATCTGTTCCTGACCTGGGGCCTGCTCACCGGCATCGGCTCCGGCGCGGTCGCCAACGTGCTCGGCGCGGTGATCGTCAACCGCTGGTTCGTCAAGAATCGCGGCACGGTGATGGGGTTGCTCACCGCCGCCACCGCCACTGGCACGCTGATCTTCATGCCCGGCCTTTCGATGGTGGTCGAGCGCGGCGGCTGGCAGCCGGTGGTGCTGATCATTGCCGTGTGCTGCGCGGCGCTGGTGCCGGTGATCTATTTCCTGGTGCCGGAGCGACCGGGCTCGATCGGCCAGCGTGCCTACGGCAGCGATGTCGACGACGTGCCGCCGCCGGCGACCGGGCAGAATCCGTTCGTCGCCGCGATCTCTCACCTGATCGAAGCCGCGAAGACGCGGACTTTCTGGTATCTGTTCGCGACGTTCTTCGTCTGCGGCTTCACCACCAATGGTCTTGTCGGCACGCATCTGATCGCATTCTGCGGCGATTACGGCATCGCGCAGGTGCAGGCCGCGAGCCTGCTGGCGCTGATGGGCATCTTCGACCTGATCGGCACCACGCTTTCGGGCTGGCTCACCGATCGCTTCGATCCGCGCAAGCTCTTGTTCGTGTATTACGGGCTGCGCGGCCTGTCGCTGATCTACCTGCCGTATTCCGGATTCTCGCTGTGGAGCCTGACGATCTTCGCGGTGTTCTACGGCCTCGACTGGATCGCCACGGTGCCGCCGACCATGCGGCTTGCCAACGATGCGTTCGGCGACCGCAAGGCGCCGGTGATCTTCGGCTGGATCGTCGCCGGGCATCAGTTGGGCGCGGCATCGGCAGCGTTCTTCGCCGGCGCGATGCGCACCGCGCAGGGCGATTACCTCGGCGCCTTCGTCATTGCTGGCCTCACCGGGCTTGTCGCAGCGGTGCTGTCGCTGATGATCGGCCGCAACCGCGACGCGACGGCGAGGCTCGCGCCGGCGTAAGGCGGCGTTGGCCTCAGGTCACGACCGTCATTGCCGGACTTGATCCGTCAATCCATCCGAGAGTGATGGATGCGCGGGTCAAGCCCGCGCATGACGTCCGATGGATTTCTCACGCCCACTTCGCCACATCCACCACAGCCTGCGCGAATGCGCGCGGCGCTTCCTGCGGCAGGTTGTGGCCGATGCCGCCCTTGATCAGGCGATGTTCGTAGCGGCCGGAGAAGCGGTTTGCATAAGAAGAAGACTCCGGGTGCGGTGCGCCGTTGGCATCGCCTTCCATGGTGATGGTCGGCGCTGCGATCTGCGGGAAGGTGGCGAGCTTCGCCTCCAGCGTGTCGTACTTCGCGTCGCCTTCCGCAAGGCCGAGCCGCCAGCGATAATTGTGGATTACCACGGCGACGTGATCGGGGTTATCGAACGCCGTGGCGCTGCGCGCGAAGGTGGCATCGTCGAAATGCCATTGCGGCGAGGCGAGCTGCCAGATCAGCCGCGCGAAGGCGGCGGTGTTCTGCGCGTAGCCGAGACGGCCGCGCTCGGTGGCGAAATAGAATTGGTACCACCATTGCAGCTCGGCCTGCGGTGGCAGCGGCTTGGCGCCGGCGGCCTGGCTACCGATCAGATAGCCGCTCACCGAGACCAGCGCCTTGCAACGCTCCGGCCATAAGGCAGCGATGATATCGGCCGAGCGCGCGCCCCAGTCGTAGCCGGCGAGCACGGCCTTCTCGATCTTCAGTGCGTCCATCATCGCGATGGTGTCGGAGGCCACGGCTGAAGGTTGTCCGTTGCGCGGCGTGTCGTCCGCGAGAAGCCGCGTCGTGCCGTGGCCGCGCAGATACGGCACGATGACGCGATAGCCGGCGTCCGCCAACAGCGGCGCGACGTCGGCATAGCTGTGAATATCGTAGGGCCAGCCGTGCAGCAGGATCACCACCGGTCCATTCGCCGGGCCCAGTTCTGCATAACCGATGCGTACCAACCCGGCGTCAATGGTCTTCAGCGGGCCGAGCGAGGTGTGGCTGCCGGGCTTGATCACGGGCAGCGGCGAGGACGTTGCACCTTGTGACGCGCCTTGCGCGGTCGTGATCGGACCGAGCCCGATCTGGGCGGCGGCAGCGGCGGCGAAGCCGAGCAGGCGGCGGCGGTTGAGGGAGAGGGACATCAGCGGACTCCGAAAATGCAAGGAAGGGGTGGCCGCGCCCCAAGGTGTGCGGGGCGCGGCCGTTGTTGCGGATCAGGCGACGGTGATGGTCACGTCGATGTTGCCGCGCGTCGCCTTCGAGTACGGGCAGATCTGATGCGCGCCGTCGGCGATCGCCTGTGCCGTCTCGCGGGGCAGGCCCGGCAGGCTGACATTGAGGCGTGCCTGCAAGGCGAAGGCGTCGCCGCGCGTGACCAGATCGACTTCGGCGTCGACCGCGACATCCGCCGGCAGCGTCACCTTCTGCGCGGCGGCGGCGTGGCGCATCGCGCCGATGAAGCAGGCGGACCAGCCGGCGGCGAACAGTTGCTCCGGGTTGGTGCCGCTGCCCGGGCCGCCCGGCACCGACAGCGCGACGTCGAGGCGATTGTCCGAACTTTGGGCGCGGCCATCGCGGCCGCCGGTGGTGTGGGTATTGGCGGTGTAGAGAACCTTGGCGGGGGCGTCGGCAGATGCGGTGGTGGTCATGGCAGGCTCCTTCAGGTTAATTAGATCGTATCCGATTTAATCGTGTGCGGTACATAAAGCGGCGACCTGTCGTGTGTCAACCCTTCCGATTTAATCGGATGCGATATATATTCGGAGGCGTCCTCACATCTCCGTGTCGAAAGCGCCCGCGATGAGCCCCTCGAAGTCCGTTTCGCCCAAGATGGCGTCCAAGACAGCACACAAGACCGCGCCCAGGGCGACCGCGTCCAAAGCCGAACCGAAGTCGGCGGGGCCGAAGCTGGCCGATTTTCTCTGCTTCGCGATCTATTCGGCGAACCTCGCCTATGGTCGTGCCTACAAGCCGATCCTCGATCCGCTCGGCCTCACCTATACGCAATACATCGCGCTGGTAGCGCTGTGGGAGGAGAACGACCAGACCGTGAGCCAGCTCGGCGAGCGGATGTTTCTGGAATCCAACACGCTGACGCCGATCCTGAAAAAGCTGGAGAGCCTCGGCTATCTGCGCCGCCGCCGCGACAGCGACGACGAGCGCGTGGTGCGCGTCAGCCTCACCGAGGAAGGCCGCCGCTTACGCGAGCGCGCGTCGCAACGCAATCTCGTCAAGGCATCGGGTTTCCCGATGGAGGATTTCGTCAAGCTGCAAAAGCAGGTGACCAAACTCCGCGACAATCTGCTCGACGCGGTGAAGGAAGGCGGCGAGGGCGCGTGATCGTCGCTCACGCATAGCCGACCCAGCCGCGAAAACTCAGCCCCGCATAGAACAGGCTGACATTGTCGAAGCCGGCCTCGCGCAGCATCGCCTCGTCATCCTCCGGCGACAGCACCGACAGTCTTGTGGCGATGGCGTGCTTCGCCGCTTCGGCGTGCGCGGGATCGGCGCCGGCGAAACCGACATGCCGCGCGATCCATTGCGAGCGCGCCGGTTCGTGCTGGTCGAACGAGATGTGGGCAATCACGAACGGTGCGCCGGGCTTGAGACGGCGGCGGATTTCGCGAAGCGTCTCGCGCCGCACGTCGCGTGGGATGAAGTGAAACGTCAGCAAACTGCACGCGCCATCGAACGGGCCGTCCGGCGCCGCCTCGATGAAGCCGTGATGCAGACGAATGCGGCCGCGATGCGCGGATGCAATCTCCTCCGCCGTGCGCAGCATGTCGGCGGAGGGATCGACGCCGTCGAAGCTCCAGCCGGGTTGCGCATCGCCGAGTGCTTTCAGTTCGAGTCCGCCGCCGGCGCCATGCACCAGCAAGCCGCCGTCGTGCGGCACGCGTTCCGCCAGCAGCATGATCGTCATGCGATGCAGACCGTCGAAGCCTGGCACCTGTCGCGGCGGTCCTTCGGCATAAACGCGGGCATGACTGCTGCCGAACGCGGTTGCGGTAGAGGGGGGCATGGGCGGGTGGTGATTGTTATCATTCATGCTGTTTGGTGAAACAGAGAGGACATAGGCGTCAAGCGAAACAGCGTGGCCGGGACGGCGCGCGAAGCCACGCAATCGCCATGCGGCGCATTTATGATCCTCAACACAAGATCGAACGACGGAGGACGAACGATGTTCAAGGCATTTGTCGTTGCGATTGTCGCGACTGCCGTTTGCGTTGTTTCGATGGCGGCCCTGGCTGCGGAAACCAACCGCGACAAGATTCAGGGTATCGAGCGGATCGATAGAAATACCGCGCGGCAGCACGATAAGCGACCAACGCGCGAATTCGGCGGCGTTCCACGTTCCACTGCGGACGAGCCTTGGGTCGGCAACCGAACCGATGCCGCGGGAAATTCGTATGTCTACTTTCGCACCGGCGTCGGCACACCGTTCAGTCCGGGTAGCGTGCTGCGTTGATCCGACGTGATCGTGATCGAGCGATTGACCGTCGTCATGGCGGACGTCAAAAGGAAACGGCCGGGGCTTGCGACCCGGCCGTTTCTGTCTTGCAGCGATAAACTTTTATAAGGCGATCAGGCCGCGGCGCTTGCGGTCTCGGCCTTCTTCTTTTCGATCTGGCGCTTCAGCTCGGCGGCCTTCAGCGACAGGTTGTCGATGTTCGCCTTGAGCAGGAAGGCATCGAGACCGCCGTTGTGGTCGACGCTCTTCAGCGCATTGGTCGAAACGCGCAGCCGCACCGAACGGCCCAGCGCATCCGACAGGAAGGTGACGTTGACCAGGTTGGGCAGGAAGCGCCGCTTGGTCTTGATGTTCGAGTGGCTCACCCGGTGACCGACCTGGGGACCCTTGGCGGTCAGTTCGCAGCGGCGGGACATTGGAAAATTCCTCTTACTTCCCCAAGGCACACTGCAAGCACGCTGCGCGGCCGCGGGGGTCAAAAATCGCATCCATTTCAGGATCGGCGAACCTATAGGGGCAGCACGTCGCAAGGTCAAGCGCGCAACGCGCTTTGCCGGTGGTAGTCAAGATCAGTCAGCCCCGATGGGGGTGCCGGATTTCGCCTTCGATCTCAACCATATAAACGACGTATTCGGTTCCGACATGGTGAAGGAATGGTTTTTCCGGTATGTCCGCCGAAATGCATGTACGGAATGGTGCGGCTGGTTCCAGGATACCTATTTGTGAGCAGGTTGGCTGAAATCCCGTTCCGGCGTCTCCGGCTTTGGCCGCTCGCAGGCCGCCGTGCGACTCTCGCCATGATGCTGATGTTGCTTTCGGTCCCGCCGACCTTGGCGCAGGGGAAGCTGGATGCCCGCTACGAAGTGACCCTGGCTGGTATTCCGGTGGGCCGCGGGGCCTGGACCATCGAAATCGCCGAGGATCATTACAGTGCCACCGTGTCCGGAGCCACCGTCGGTCTGCTCAAGGCGATTTACGGGGGGCATGGCAACGGCGGGGTGCACGGCCGCGTCGTCAACGGCCAGTTCGCGTCGGCCAGTTATACCGCGACCAGCGAAACCTCGAAGAAGGCCGAAACCATCCGCATTGTCATGAATGGCGGCAACGTCACCGAATCCAGCATCACGCCGGAACCGCCCGCCGACGATGCCCGCATCCCGGTAACCGACGCGCATCGGCGCGGGGTGCTGGACCCCATGACCGGCAGTATGATCCGCGTGTCGGGGACGGGCGATCCGCTCGGCCCGGAAGCCTGCAAGCCGGCGTCGGCGATCTTCGATGGCCGGATGCGCTACGATCTGCGGCTGGCTTACAAGCGGATGGACACGGTCAAGGCCGAAAAAGGCTATCATGGCCCGGCCGTGGTCTGCGGGATCTACTTCACGCCGGTATCGGGATACGTGCCGGATCGTGCCGCTATCAAATATCTCGCCAAGCAGAAGGCGATGGAGATCTGGCTGGTGCCGATCGCCGGCACGCGGGTGCTGGTGCCGTTCAAACTCTCGATCCCGACGCCGCTCGGCCACGGCGTGCTGGTCGCCACCCAGTTCAACGCCACCGCCCTTCCGCCCCGCGCCGCCTCGCGCTGAGCCGAACCGGAAAATTCTTGCGGCAAGGCCGGCGCAATCTCGCCATGGGTTTGCCGCAAGAATCCCGACGAAGAATCTCGTTGACTCTTGACGCGATCCCGTCCCGCATGGGTGTTAATGATTGCGCCGCATTCCTATCTCTTGTTTGACAGGAATCCTCTTGATGTAGTTATCCATGCCGCCACGCACCGCGAGATGTTGCGGTCATTCCGCGAGGGGCGGTGCGAGTCAGCGATTCGGGCGCGATTCGTTCCGGACTCGTTCCAAAGCTTAAGCCGCGGCGTGATTCACGTCGCATTGTGAGACAGGCTCGCGTGTTGTCGCACCGCCTGTGATTTCGGAAGCCCTGAACAATATGGTTGTTTCGTCAGCTTCGCCGTTCTCAACGCCTGTGCTCGAGCGTGCGCCAGGCAGCGGCGTCACCGCGGTGCTCGGCCCCACCAACACTGGCAAGACGCATCTCGCCATCGAACGCATGCTCGCGCATTCGTCCGGCATCATCGGGTTGCCGCTGCGTCTGCTTGCGCGTGAGGTCTACAACAAGATCGTCGCGCGCACCGGCGTCGAATCCGTTGCGCTGATCACCGGCGAAGAGAAGATCAAACCGTCGAAGCCGCGCTTCTGGGTGTCGACGGTGGAAGCGATGCCGCGCGATATTGACGTGTCGTTTCTCGCCGTCGATGAAGTCCAGATCGCGGCCGATCTCGAACGCGGTCACGTTTTCACCGATCGCATCCTGAATCGGCGTGGCCGCGATGAGACGCTGTTACTTGGCGCGGCCACGATGCGGCCGGTGATTGAGAAGTTGCTGCCGGGCGCCAACATTCTGACGCGCCCGCGCCTGTCGCAGCTTGAATTTGCGGGCGATCGCAAGATCACGCGACAGCCGCGCCGCACTGCGATTGTCGCGTTTTCTGCCGATGAAGTTTACGCCATCGCCGAACTGATCCGTCGCCAGCACGGCGGCGCGGCGGTGGTGCTGGGCTCGCTGTCGCCGCGCACGCGCAACGCGCAAGTGGCGCTGTTCGAATCCGGCGATGTCGATTATCTCGTCGCCACCGATGCCGTCGGCATGGGTCTCAATCTCGACGTCGATCACGTCGCCTTCGCGTCCGATCGCAAATTCGACGGCTATCAATTTCGTCGTCTGACGCCGGCGGAGTTCGCACAGATCGCCGGCCGTGCGGGACGTGCGACACGCAACGGCACCTTCGGCACCACGGGACGTTGTGCGCCGTTCGAGCCTGAACTCGTCAACGCGTTGCAGAACCACACCTTCGACAACATCAAGACCTTGCAATGGCGCAACGCGCAGCTCGACTTCCGCTCGCTCGACGCGTTGCAAGTTTCGCTGGCGCATACGCCGGATCATGCCGCACTGACCCGCGCGCCGATCGCCGAGGACCTGCGCGTGCTCGATCATGCCGCGCGTGACGGCGACGTCCGCGACATGGCGCACGGCGCGGCGGCGGTGGAGCGGCTGTGGGAGGCGTGCCAGGTTCCGGACTATCGCAAGCTGTCGCCGGCTGCCCACGCCGAACTGGTGACGACGCTTTATACCTTTCTGATGCGCCGGGGCCGCATTCCCGATGCCTGGTTCGCCGCGCAAATCGCGCAAGCGGACCGGATCGATGGCGATATCGACACGTTATCCGGGCGGATTGCCCACATCCGCACCTGGACCTTCGTGGCAAATCGCCCGGATTGGCTGGCCGATCCGCTCTATTGGCAGGGAATTTCGCATGAACTTGAGAATAAATTGTCCGATGCCCTGCATGAACGGCTAACTCAGCGTTTCGTTGATCGCCGGACCAGTGTATTGATGCGCCGCTTGCGGGAAAACACCATGCTGAATACTGAAATTGGAAAGACTGGCGAAGTGATCGTGGAAGGCCATGTGATTGGCCGCCTCGACGGATTCATGTTTGCGCCCGACGCGGCGGAAGCGGGCTCCGAAGCCAAGGCCTTGCAGGCCACGGCACAGAAGGCGCTGGCCGGCGAGATTGACGCGCGCGCGGAGAAATTGTCGCAGGCGCCGGACGATCAGTTCGTGCTGGTCTCCGACGGCACCATCCGCTGGACCGGCGACGCCGTCGCCAAGGTGGTGGCGGGTGACGATGCGCTGCATCCGCGCATCCGCATCGTCGCCGACGAACGCCTGAGCGGTGCGCCGCGCGATGCAGTGCAGGCGCGTCTCGACCTCTGGCTCAAGACACATGCGGAGAAGCTGCTAGGCCCGCTGTTCGAACTGGTGAAGGCCGAGGACGTCACCGGTATCACGCGCGGCATCGCGTTTCAATTGACCGAGGCGCTCGGCGTGCTGGAGCGATCCAAGATCGCCAATGAGGTGAAGGACCTTGATCAGGCTTCGCGCGCGACCTTGCGCAAGTATGGTGTGCGGTTCGGCGCCTACCATCTTTACGTGCCGGCGCTGCTGAAGCCGGCGGCGCGTGCGCTCGCCTCGCAATTGTGGGCGCACAAGCAGGACAACGTCGACCTCGGCGCGCTGCTCGGCGCGCAGCATCTCGCTGGCAGCGGCCGCACCTCGTTCCCGGTCGACAAGGCACTGGATCGCGATGCTTATCGCGTGCTGGGCTATCGCCAATGCGGCGAACGCGCCGTGCGCGTCGACATTCTCGAGCGATTGGCCGACCTGATCCGTCCGGCGCTGGCATGGCGCGAGGCCTCGACGTTGCCGAAACCACCCGGCGCGTTCGACGGGCGCGGTTTTGTGGTGACGCAAGCGATGACGTCGCTGACTGGTTCGGCCGGCGAGGATTTTGCATCGGTTCTGCGCGCGCTGGGCTATCGCATGGAATTGAAGCCTGCGCCCGCGCCGACGCCTGAAACTATCGCTACTGATACGGCGGTTGTTGCCGACGCGTCCACGACGACCGATGACACGTCATCGGAAACTGCATCGACCGACGCTGTGCCTGCCGAGGACGTCGCGGTTGCTGCCGCGAATGATGCTGCTGCGTCCGACGATGCGTTGCCAGGTGTCGACGAGCCATCTGTCGAGGCGCAGGCCAGCGAACCGGTTCAATCCGACGATGCATCGAGCGAAGCATCTTCCGAAACGTCACCCGAGGTCGAGGCCGCTTCAGCCTCCCCAGGCGAGCCTGTCGTTGCGACTGATGCCGCAACAGAAGCGTCATCGGATACGTCCGCAGATGTCGTTGCCGAGGCTGTTTCGACTGAGCCTGCCGTTGAGGCTGCAACTGCCGAGGCGACGCCAACCGAGACTGCGTCGACCGAAGCCGCTGCACCAGCGATGGTCGAGGTGTGGCGACCCGGCGGCCGTTCGGAAGATCGTCGGCCCCGGCACGATCGGCATCGTCACCGTCAGCCGAATCGTCCGCAGCAGGGTGCGCAAGGCGCTCCGGCTGAAGGCGAAGCCGCGGATGGCGAGAAGCGGCAGCGGCATGGTCATGGCCGTCGCGACCGCTCGTTTGATTTCAAACGCCCAAACCGTCCTGCCGGCGAAGCTGGCGCGGCCTCGGAAGGGACGCCGGGCGAGGGCAGGCCGCCACGCGAGCGTGGCCACGGCAAGGACGCCCGCAAGGATTTCGGCAAGGGGCGGGACAAGGGCAAGTTTCAGGGCAAGGGCGGCCGTGATCGGCGTCCGGACGGCGGTGGGCCGTCGCATCGGCCGTTCGCAAGCAGCGCGCCGCGCGAGCGGGAGCGTGATCGTCCCGCAGATCCGAACTCGCCGTTCGCCAAGCTGGCGGCGTTGAAGGAGCAGCTTGCGGCCAATCGCAAGGATGCGAACTAGCGCGTACCGGGAGACGGTGTGGAGCGTCAGCGTCTCGATAAATGGCTGTGGCATGCGCGGATCGTCAAAGCCCGCACCAGTGCCGCCGCGTTGGTCGAAGGCGGCCGGGTTCGCGTTAACGGTAGCCGTCAGAACGCCCCTGGCCATGGCGTCAAGCTTGGCGATGTCGTGACGATCGCCTTGGATCAAGGTGTGAAGGTGCTGAAAGTCACGGCTTTTTCCGAGCGCCGCGGCAATGCCGAAGCCGGGAAGCTGCTTTACGTCGATGTGCAAACCCCGTCGGAATGATCCATTCGGCCTATTCGTCTGCCATGCAGGTCAACGCTTCCCTTGCGGCTTCGGGCCGACTGCGCTACGCCAACACTCAAAATTCGACCGCTTCCGGAGCTATGGATGACCTACGTCGTCACTGAAAATTGTATCAAGTGCAAATACACCGACTGCGTAGAGGTCTGCCCCGTCGACTGTTTCTACGAGGGCGAGAACATGCTGGTGATCCACCCGGATGAGTGTATCGACTGCGGCGTGTGCGAGCCGGAATGCCCTGCCGACGCGATCAAGCCCGATAGTGAGCCGAACCTCGAGAAGTGGCTTGAGGTCAACGCGGCCCACGCCAAGAACTGGCCGAATATCACGCAAAAGAAAGAGTCGCCGCCTGATGCCAAGGATTTCGATGGCATGGAAGGCAAATTCGATAAGTATTTCTCCCCGGAGCCCGGAACCGGCGACTAAGACTGTTTGAGGATCGGCTGGGCTTGCCTTACGAGTGAGCGCGGTCGATAACAGCTAACTTAACCTTATTGCGAAGGTTGGCCTGTGGAACCCGGCAACGAAATTGTTGTCCGGGCATAAATCATTGATTTTTGCAGGAAATGTGCTATTGTAAGGCACATCCAGCAAGCCGGACCCTGTTCGCGCCGCCGTTTTGGCCCTGATGGGTTCTCATGGAAAACCTTGAACAGGAGCGCGAGCGTTTGTCGCGCACGAGCTGTGTCACAGAAAACGCGTAAAAAGAGTATCTCGAAGGGTGCGGGAAAAACCGCTGCGACTACTCGCAGCACACCCAAGAACCGTGCACGTGGATCTCACAAGACGGCGCGGGGTTCGGTCAAATCGTCGAGTGCCAAGACTTCAAACGCGAAGCCGGCCGCCGTCAAGCCGTCGACCGCCAAGTTGTCGGGCGCAAAATCTTCGACCGCCAAGCCATCGGCGGCGAAATCCTCCAAGAACAAAAGAAGTGAAATGCTGAAAAAGACTGCGAAAGCCGCCGAGAAGGTCGTTGCTTCCAAGCCCGCCGCCGTCAAGGCGACCGCTCCCAAGGCTTCAACCAAGGCTCCTGGCAAGCCGGTCGCTGCCGCCAAGCCGGCGCCGAGCAAGCCTGCGGTGGTCGCCAAGGTCGCGAAGGCGCCGGTTGCTCCGGTCCGCGCCGAGGAACCGAAGAAGGCGCTGACCCAGCGCCAGGGCTTCAAGACCAACGAATTCGTTGTCTATCCGGCTCATGGCGTCGGCCAGATCCTGGCCATCGAGGAGCAGGAGATCGCCGGCGCCAAGCTCGAGCTGTTCGTCATCAACTTCATGAAGGACAAGATGACGCTGCGGGTACCGACAGCGAAGGTCGTCAATGTCGGCATGCGCAAGCTGTCGGAGCCGGCGCTGGTCAAGCGTGCGCTGGAGACCCTCAAGGGCCGTGCGCGGGTGAAGCGGACGATGTGGTCGCGCCGCGCCCAGGAGTATGAAGCGAAGATCAATTCGGGCGACATCGTCGCAATCGCCGAAGTGGTTCGCGATCTCTATCGTTCGGAATCGCAGCCCGAGCAGTCCTACAGCGAGCGGCAGCTTTACGAAGCGGCACTCGACCGGCTGGCGCGCGAGATCGCGGTTGTTCAGCATGTCACTGAGACCGAAGCGATCAAGGAGATCGAGGGTCAGCTCGCCAAGAGCCCGCGCCGTGGCGCCAAGGCGGAGACCGAAGCCGATGCTGACGGCGATTCGGATATCGATGCCGAAGACGACGATAGCGCCGTCACTGACGCGGCGGCCTGATCGCCTCGTCGCGCGAAAGCCTCCCTAAACACAAAAGCCCGGCCTGATGGCCGGGCTTTTTGTTTCTGAGGCCGCATAGTCGATGAAGGCCGTTTGAAGCGGATCGTCAGTCCACCACGATCTTGACGTGCTCGCCCGGTTTGACCTTGCCTGTCGCCTCAAGGCCGTTGAGCAGACGAAAGCGCTGCTCGGGATGATCGACACCGGCCATCCGCCGCGACAGCGATTCGACGGTGTCGCCGGGTTGAACCGCGACGATCTTGATGCGCAGCGGCCGCGCCGCCTGAATTTCTTCCAATGTCAGGCGACGGAACGACTTGACGGTGTCCTTGGCGTTCTGTTCGCTCTCAGCGCTCTTTTGCCGGGACGCGAAGATGAAGCGATAGACGTCGCTGCCGAAGCGCAATGCATAGACCCGGAATTGCCACTGATCGCCACGCGCCGTGACGGATGCGGCGGGGAAGCCGTTGATCGTGAGCTGTTCGGTGGAGGCTTTATCGACGTTCTCCATCCAGCCGGAATTGAGATAATCGCCTAGCGACTGCTCCGCCGGCACCCGCACCACGTCGAAACGCATCGCCTGGTCGCCGCCGTTGCGAACGCCGATGACGGCTTGCGCCGTGTTGTCGAGCGTATAGCCATTCGGGGCCTGGAAGGTGAATCCGAGCTTCGGATGCAGGAAGCGTCGGCCGCGGACAAAGCCTTCGCTTGGATCCTCACCATAGACCATGTTGTCGATCGCGGCGAGATAGGCGTCGTGATCGCGCTCGCTGTTCTGCGGCGAACTGAATTGTCGCGCGATCGTCTGCGCGTTCTGCACGCGTTCAGGCGTTGCCGGATGTGATGACAGGAAGTCCTGCGATCGCGGGTCGATCGACACGCGCCCAGCCTTCAAAGCGGCGTTGCGCTCCATCGCGGTGAGAAACCGCGCCGCGCCGAACGGATCGAAATGCGCCCGCGCTGAAATGCCGACGCCGATGCCGTCAGCCTCGAATTCCTGCGACCGCGAGAAGCTCGCCATCGTCAGCTTGGTCTTGGCCAGCGCCAGCGCGGTGATGTCGGGGTCGTTGCCCATCTCCTTCACCACGCGCGTCACCAAAGCCGCGCGCTTGGCCTGGTCCTCGCGGATCGCGGCATGTTTCGCCAGCACGTGGGCCATCTCATGCGACAGCACCGACGACAACTCGGAGGTGTCGCTCGCGAGCGCGATCAGCCCGCGCGTGACGTAGAGTTGGCCGGTCGGCAAGGCGAAGGCGTTGACGGCGCCGGAATTGAGAATCGTGACCTTGTAGGAGAGGTCGGGACGATCGGAGGCCGCTACCAGCCGGTTCACCGTTCTTGTGATCAGGTTTTCCAGCCGCGGGTCATCATACGCACCGCCATACGAAGCCAGAATGCGTTCGTGTTCACGTTCGGTCGGTGAAAGGGGCGCCGCGGCGACACGCGCCGGCTTCGCCGACGTCTCGTTGGAGGGCGAGGCGGTCTGCAATCGCCCCATATTGGCACAGCCCGACAAAGCAAGTGCCACGCAAACACCAACGATCGCCGCCAGATGGCGGCGATGCAAACCGATGCCGTATGGGTATCCCGTTTGCTTCGTCACAGTCGCTATCCGTCGCATCCTTTGATGCGGCTGCCTCCATCCTGAATACAGCGCCGCCCCGCGCCCCGGCTGCGTGCCTTGCAGTCGACGCGGGTCATTCTAAGACCTTTTGGCTTGCAATTGAATCAGAAGCCAAGCTCCGGACTGCAACAGTGCCGCGATTTCACCACGTGAGCCGATCCCCTTGTCCCGGACGATGCTTTAGCGGCGATCCAGAATTTCAAGCTGCCTGGTTCCGCGCAGTTGGATACGCGGACCGCTACGCTGCTCAACCCAGCCTCGCACCCGGACACGGCGGCCCGCCAGCGTCTTGATATCGATACCGTCCCTCGTTAGCGATCCTATCATCTGCCTCGGGATAATCACAGCGAAGTCTCGCACCCAGTGACGGCCAAAGTTGAGGTAGAATGTTGTGCCCGACTGGCGGGCCGACAGTATCTTGCCCTCAACAATGATGAAGTGCCCCAGTTTTGCCAGAATATCGCCGGGGCTTTCCGCATTTTTGATGGCATCCGGAATGGTCCAGACGCCTTGCCGGGTCTGTCGTGCGCGGGTTTCGGCTGCGGCCAGTTCCGCCGCGCAATCTGCGTCGGTCACGGTTCCCGCCGCAAGCGCTGCGCCCGCGCGGAGCAATTGAACTTGCAACGAGATGTCGTCTTCTGTGCGGGTGACGTAGCCATGTTGTCGGCCGTAACGGTCCGGCGCGTCATTGTTGCCTCGCAGCACCACATCCCGGTTAGCGACCAGCGCAGTCAGTATGGCCCTCGCGTCAGGCGAGGGCTCGATGCCGGCGAGTCGAATCTCGCGGCCGTCGGCCAGTCGCAACGTGCGCGCATCGACCACGTGGGCGACCCGGCCTTGTCCCAGCAACTCGCCGCCGCAGTCGGAGGCCGCGGCGCGCGCGAGAACGACGATGTTGAGCATCAGTGCACAAGCGAGTGCCACCGACGTCGGCAACAGGCATTCTTTCAACGATGTTGCGAGACGCCGTTCATTCCGTTCGATGGAAAAAATGACTGCGCTCATGCATCGGCGTCGGAATCGCAACGAACGACAAACGATCGGCAGCTTGCCGCATGCAAGGCGTTGCGCCATGATCGTTCCCTCAAGCGGTAACAGTGTCGCTTGGAATATAAACGCATCGGGAGGATGAACGTGAGGGCGATTTTATCGGGTGTTATGGCGTCGCTGCTGGCGCTCACGGCGAACACCGCGCTGGCGCAAAGCAAGCCGCCGTTGAAACTCGGTGCGATCCTCGACATGTCCGGTCTCTACGCCGACATCACCGGCCTCGGCAGCGAGACCGCGGCGAAGATGGCGGCCGAAGATTTCGGCGGCGAAGTGCTGGGTCGCAAGATTGAAATCATCGCGGCTGATCATCTCAACAAGGCCGATCTGGCGGGCAACATTGCCCGTGACATGCTCGACAATCAGGGCGTTGAGGCCATCATTGACGTTGCGGCGTCGGCGCCGGCATTGTCCGCGCTCGAGGTGGCCAAAGCGCGCCACAAGATCATCATGTTCAGCGGTCCCGGTTCGATCCGCCTGACCAACGAAGCCTGCACACCCTACAGCATTCATTATGTCTACGACACCTATGCCCTGGCGAACGTCGCCGGATTGGCGACGGTCAAGCAGGGCCTGGATAGCTGGTTTTTTCTGACCGCCGATTATTCGTTCGGGCATGACCTCGAGAAAGACACCACCAACGTCATCGTCAAATCTGGTGGCAAGGTGCTGGGAAGCGTGCGGCACCCGACCAACGTCCCTGACTTTTCGTCTTATCTGCTGCAAGCACAGGCTTCGAAAGCGAAAGTGATCGGTCTTGCCAATGCCGGCGGCGATACCATCAACGCCATCAAGCAGGCTGCCGAATTCGGCTTGATGAAAAGCGGCCAGAAGATCGCGCCGCTTCTGGCCTATATCACCGACATCGATAGCGTCGGCTTGCAGACAGCCCAAGGCCTGCTGCTCGCCGAGGCCTTCTATTGGGACATGAATGACGAGACCCGCGCCTTCTCCAAGCGCTTCATGGAGCGGGTCAAGCGCGTTCCGACGTCGTCGCAGGCCGGCGTCTATTCATCCGTGCTGCATTATTTGAAGGCGGTGAAGCAGGCCGGCACCACGGACGCGGCCGCCGTCATGAAGATCATGAAGGACACGCCGATCAACGACATGTTCGCCAAGAATGGCAAGATCCGCGAGGACGGCCGCATGGTCCATGACATGTATCTGTTCGAGGTCAAGTCTCCGGCTGAATCCAAGGGCCGTTGGGACGACTATAAACTCCTCGCCACGGTGCCTGCCGATCAGGCGTTCCAGTCGTTGTCCGCATCGCGCTGTCCGCTGGTGAAGAAGTAGTTGGCCACACCGCGCTGGTTCATGATTGAGCCAGCGCATTGGCGTCAAATAACATAAACAAAGGAACCGCCAGATGAGCGATATCGTGTTGCAGGATCTCGATCAGGGTCTGTTGACGATCACCATGAACCGGCCCGATCGCCGCAACGCGCTGAACGCTGAAATGGTGGCCGGGCTGATCGATGCGGCGCGGCGCGCTGCTGATGATCGTGAGGTGCGCGCCGTATTGCTGAAAGGCGCCGGTGGTACGTTCTGTGTCGGCGGCGACGTCAAGGCGATGGCGGCAGTGAAGGTGCCGCCGCCGCTCGAAGAAAAAGTGACCACGCTGCGGCGGGGCATGGAAGTTTCACGCATCCTGCATCAGATGCAGAAGCCGGTGGTGGCGCAACTCGATGGCGCGGCTGCAGGGGCCGGGCTGTCGATGGCGCTGGCCTGCGATTTACGCGTCGCCAGCGCGTCGGTGAAGATTACGACCGCTTTCGCCAAGGTTGGCTATTCCGGCGATTACGGCGGCACCTTCTTCCTCACTCAGATGCTGGGTAGCGCCAAGGCGCGCGAGCTCTATCTGTTGTCGCCGGTGCTGTCGGCGCAGGAAGCTCATGCGCTCGGCATGGTGACGCGGGTGGTACCAGACGCCGAGATCGAGACGGCGGCACGCGATCTGGCAATGTCGCTGGCGCAGGGGCCGACGGTGACGCTCGGCTACATCAAGAAGAACATCAACAACGCCGAGAGCCTTTCACTCGAAGCTTGCTTCGACGGCGAGGCGCTGCATCATTCCCGTTGCAGCGATACGGCGGACCACAAGGAAGCCGCGGCGGCGTTCGTCACCAAGCGGACACCGGTTTTCAAAGGGCATTGAGATGACAAGCGATATGCGGCTGCGGCAGGTCTGTCTGGTTGCGCCGCATCTCGAGCCAGTGATCGGCGATCTTGCCGTGATCTTCGGGCTCAACGTGTGTTATCGCGATCCCCATGTCGGCAAGTACGGCCTGGAGAATGCGCTGTTGCCGATCGATACGACGCTGCTTGAAGTCGTCGCGCCATTTCAGGATGGCACGGCAGCCGGGCGCTTTCTCCAGCGCACTGGCAATCGCGGCGGTTACATGGCGATTTTCGCCTGCGACGATCCGGATGAGCGCGGTCGCCATGCCGCGACGCTCGGCGTCCGCACCGCCAATGTCATCGATCATCCGCCCTATCATGGTGTGCAACTGCATCCGCGCGATTGCCGCGCCGCCTTCATCGAGTTCAACCACACCGAAGGCAGCGACAATATTCGCGGGCCTTACCCGCCGGCTGGGCCCAACTGGCAGGCGTCGATCCGAACCGACGTGACGCAAGCACTGCTTGGCGTTGAATTGCAGAGTCCCGATCCGGCAGGCTTAGCGCGGCACTGGAGTGCGATCATCGGCGCGCCGGTTAGCGCCGCGGACAACGGTGACCCCGAAATCGTGCTGGTGAACGGCCGCCTGCGTTTCGTCGCGGGCGCGGACGAATTGATGACCGGCGTGATGATGCAGGTCCGCGATGTCGATTCGGTTCTTTCCACCGCGAAGGCCAAGGGGCACGCCATCGACGGCAGCTCATTTCTATTGGGCGGTGTTGCGTTCCGGTTGACTAACTAATCGGAGCGAACACTGCAGCCGCTGCCATATCTCAGGATCAAGCGAACATGACCGACGCGCCAATGACCAGCCGCATCCATCCGCTGGACAGTTTCTTCGCGCCCTCCAGCATCGCGATCATCGGCGCATCGCGGGACGCGCTGAAAATCCCTGGCCTGCTGCTGACGTTCCTGCGTCGCAACGGCTTTCCCGGTTGGATATACCCGGTCAATCCGAACTATCCGAACATCGATGGGCTCGCTTGTTATCCGTCCGTCGCCGACATCAAGCAGCCGATCGATCTTGCCATTGTCATCATTCCCGCGCGGGCGGTGTTGAACGCGCTCAGGGAGTGCGCGGCTGTTGGTGTGAAGAACGCGATCATTATCTCGTCCGGCTTTGCCGAGGAGGGCGGCGACAGCGCGACGATGCAGGACGCTATAGCCGATCTCGCCCGCACGACCGGTATGCGAATCTCGGGGCCGAATGCCGAAGGATTTTACAACGAACTCGGCCAGGTCGCGGCGACGTTCAGCCCGACTGTCGACGTGAAGCCCGATGCACCGCGCCTCTTGGCGACGCAACGGCGCATCGGCATCGTTGCGCAAAGTGGTGGTATCGGCTTTGCGATCTACAACCGCGCTCGCGCACTGGGGATCGCACTGAGTTATGTCGTCAGCGCCGGCAACGAAGCTGATCTCGGCGCGGGTGCGTTCTTCGACTACATGGTGCGCGATGCGTCCACCGACGTCATCTTGCTGTTTCTGGAAGGCATCCGCGATACGGATACGTTTCTCGCCGCTGCCGAGCGCGCGGCTGAAACAGGTAAGCCGGTGATCGTCGTCAAGGTCGGACGCTCCGGTGCCGGCGGCCGCGCCGCGGCCTCGCACACCGCCAGTATGGCGGGATGGTCGGCAGCCTACGACGCGGTGTTCGCCAGGTATGGCTTCATCGTTTCCAACGATCTCGACGAAGCGGTGACGATCGCGGCGGTGCTGACCGCGTCGCCGCTGCCGAAGGGCGATCGGGTTGCGGTGGTCACGGTGTCCGGCGGCGGCGGCATCTGGGGGGCCGATGTCGTGTCCTCGCAAGGGCTTCGGGTGCCCGAACTGTCGCCGCCGACGCAGGCCGCCATTCGCGACATGATTCCGTCTTATGGTTCGCCCCGCAATCCGATCGATATCACCGCGCAGGCGGTGCATAGCGGCGGATTGCAGAAGACCATCGAACTGCTTGCGCAGGGCGATGAGGTCGATGCCGTTCTTGTGGTGCTGTCGCTGTCGAACGAGACGCGGATTCCGTTCAAGATCGACGCGTTGAAGCCGTTGATCGATGCCCGGCACAAACCGATCGTGTTCTACACCTACACGCTGCCGTCGCATTTCGCGCGGACGGAATTGGCCAAGGCCGGCGTCGTCGTATTGTCCGGCCTCTCGCATGTCGGCGTTGCAATGCGTTGCGCCGTGGAGCGTGCACGATTCAGGCTCGCCGCACCGCCGGATGACGGCGCGACGAAGCGGCTCGACCTGACGCGGTATCTGAACAGCGACAAGCTCTCGGAACATGACAGCAAGTGTCTGCTGGCGGCGGCGGGCGTATCTTTGCCAAATGAAATTCTGGTTTCGCATCGTGAGGGTCTCAACGAAGCGATTGCGCGCGTGGGTCTACCGCTGGCGATGAAAATCCAATCCGCTGATATTTCGCACAAGAGCGAGGTCGGCGGTGTTCACCTCAACATCGCGAGCGAGCAGGAGGCCGTGCAGGGGTACGACGATTTGCTGACGCGCACCAACGCGCGACGGCCAGACGCAACCGTTCAGGGGGTCCTGTTGACACCGATGGCGAAGCCGGGGGTCGAAATCATTGTCGGCACCATGCAGGATGCAACCTTCGGCGCAATGATTATGGTGGGCTTTGGCGGCGTCACCACCGAGCTGTTCAAGGACGTGATCTATCGTCCCGCGCCGGTCGGTGCCGATGAAGCGATGACGATGCTGAATGAGTTGAAAGCCGCGCCGCTGCTGCACGGTTTTCGCGGCACGCCAAAGGCCGATGTCGGTGCGTTAGCAACCTTGATAGCCCAAATCTCACAACTGGCGGCACGGGATCGCGATGCCATCGCGGAGATCGAGATCAATCCGGTGCTGGTGCATCCGGAAGGCGAGGGCACCACCATCGTCGATGCGCTGGTGGTGCCGATCGCGAAGGAAAGGCTTTAGCGCCCCTTGAAGTTGGCGACACGACGCTCCTCGGTGGCTTTGACGCCTTCCTTGAAGTCTTCGGTGGCGCGCAGCCGCGTTTGCTCGTCGAGCTCGTGATTGGTCGCGGCCAGCACGCGATCGGCCAGCCCCGCGCGCATCGTCGCGCGTGTCGACAACAGGCCGAGCGGTGAGCATTCGGCGATCTCGCTGGCAAGTTTTGTCGCCGCTGCGCGGACCTCGCTCAGCGGCACGCAAACGTTGGCGAGGCCCATGGCAAGCGCTTCTTCGCCGGTGACGCGACGGCTGGTATAGAACATCAGCTCGGCGTTATTCTTGCCGATCAACTCGGGCAGCGTTACCGTCAGGCCAAAGCCGGGGTGGAAGCCGAGCTTGGTGAAGTTCGCGGCGAAGCGCGCCTCCGGACAGGTGACGCGGAAATCCGCCGACACCGCGAGCCCGAGACCACCGCCGATCGCCGCGCCTTGCACGGCGGCGATGATCGGCTTCTTGGCGCGGAATATACGCACCGCCTGAATGTAGAGGTGGTTGATGGGGCCGAGGCTGTCGGCTGGGTCCCCACCGGTCGGTCCGCTCTCCTGCCGGTTCGGATCGTTGAAGTTGGCGCCGGCGCAGAACGCCTTGCCCTGCGCGGCCAGCACGGTGGCGCGCATCTCCGGGTCGTTATCGATATCGGTCAAGGCATCGGCGATCTGGTTGATCAGCGAGATGTCGAAGAAGTTGAACGGCGGCCGCTGGATTTCGATGGTGGCGACGTGGCCGCTCTTGGTGAAGCCGATATCGGTGAACTTGCTCATAACGATCCTTGATGGTGTGAGTTGCGAGGTGATGGTGGTGTCGTTTAGCGCAATCCGAGCCCGCGCGCGATGATGCCGCGCAGCACTTCGGTGGTGCCGCCCTGGATGGTGAGTTTCGGCGCAAGCTTGGTAGCGAAGGCGAGTTGCTCGGCCAATGTTGCATGATTGGAGGGATCCACGTCGACGAAGGCCGCGAGATCGCGCACCCGATGCGGCAACTGCTGCTCCCACACCGTGCCGATGTCCTTGACGATCGAGGCTTCCACCACTGGCTCCTTGCCGGCCTGCAACATACCGGCAACCGAAACCGACATCCGCCGCATGGTGTGCAGTTGCGCCACCAGGCGGCCGATACCTTCGGCGGCGCGCGTGTCCGGATTGGGGCCGACGGCGCGCACCAGTTCGGTCAGGACATAGTAGGTTTCAAGGAAACGTTCCGGTCCGCTGCGTTCATAAGCCAGTTCGCTGGTCGCCTGCTTCCACGCGCCGTCGATTTCGCCGAGCACATGATCGTCGGGTACAAAGGCATCGGTGAAAACCACTTCGTTGAACTCGGCCTGTCCGGTGATCTGCTTGATCGGATTCACGGCAATGCCCGGCGTCTTCATGTCGACGAGGAACTGCGTCAGGCCGTGACGGCGGTTCTCCTTGGTGGACGGCGAGGTTCGGAAGATCGCGATCATGTAGTCGGCGACGTGCGCCGACGAGGTCCAGATCTTGCTGCCGTTGATCAGCCAGCCGCCGTCGGTCTTGGTGGCCTTGGTTTTCGCCGCGAACAGATCGGAGCCGGAGTTTGGCTCGCTCATGCCGATGGAAAAGCATACTTCGCCACGGCAGATGCGCGGCAGGATGTCCATCTTGATGTGCTCGGGGGCGTATTTCAGCAGCACTGGACCGCTCTGACGGTCGGCGACAAAAAAATGCCGGGTCGGCGCGTTGGCGACGCGCATCTCCTCGGTGACCACGTAGCGTTCGAGAAAACTGCGCTCGTGCCCGCCGTATTGCTTCGGCCAAGTCATGCCGAGCCAGCCGTGCGCGCCGACGCGGCGGCTGAATCCGCGTGCGTCATTACCTTCGCGTTGTGGCCGGTGTGGATCGAAAGTGCCGGCGGCGACCTCCTCGGCGAGAAAGGCGCGGACGTCCTTGCGAAGCGCTTCGCATTCCGGCGGCAGGCGGATCGGATCGAAACGGAGGGCTGCGGTCATGTGATTTCGTCCTGAAGCAGGGCCAACCTTAACGCGACGCCACCAGCGGCCATAATTCGTCAGCGCCGCGCGCGGCGACGCACTTGCCGAGTTCGACTGCCCAATGGCTTTCGTTGCCGAAGTCGTCGCGCCACGCCAGCGCCCGCATCGTATAGCGATGCAGGATGTGCTCAGAGGTGAAGCCGATCGCGCCATGCACTTGATGCGCGATGGCGGCACCCTTCTCCGCCGCTTCGGCGCAGCGGATTTTTGCGCTGACGGATTCAAGGAAAACCGCGTCGTCGAACCGTGACGCCTTGGCGATAGCATCGGCCGCCGAGCTTGCAGCCGCCAGCGCCGCCGCGGCTTCGCCTGCCAGTTTGGCGAGGTTGTGCTGCACGGCCTGGAATTTCGCGATCTTCTTTTCGAACGCGATGCGCTCGTTGGCGTATCCGACGCTGATCTCCAGCATGGATTCCAGTGCGCCTGCGATTTGCAGGCTGCGCGCCACGCCGCCCATCAGCAACAATGTGGTCGCGTCAAACTGCTGCGGTGCCGGCTTGATTGCAATGGGCTGTACCTTGTCGAAAGTGACGGTGTCGCTGGCATCGTTCGCGATGTTGAGCCCCGCTGTGATCCGGCAGTCCGCCGTATTGACGAGAGCGATCGCTAACTCGTTCGCGCTGTTGGCGACGACCGCGATGTGTCGTGTCTCGCTGGCGAAAGGGACGCTACGCGCGGTGCCGGATAGCGTGCCGTCATCGTTGAGAGCGATGCGATCTTTCGGTAAAGCGGGGGCCACCGTCATTGCGTCGAACGGCGAGGCGATGCCGGCCTGCGATAGCAGCCAGCCGGCCAGCATAGTTTCCGCCAGCGGCACTGACAGGCCGGCACGGCCGGCGGCGTTAAGCACGGCAAAGCCATCAGCGAGGCTAGCGCCGGAGCCATTGCAGTCTTCCGGTACCCACGACAGCGGCAGTCCGGCCTTGCTGAGCGCTTCCCACAGCGGCGCACGCCAGCTTGCATCCTTGCTGTGAGTGATGGTTTGCGGGTCGGCCAGGTCGGCGAAAATGCGCTCGGCCGTCGCCATTACGATGTTGTCGTTATCCGCCACGGCGCTCCTCGTTGACGCAAGCACTCTTGATTGCGCGGCTCGAACGGGCCGGCACGGGCGCTCTGGTGGTCTCCAAAGGAATGATGCGAAAAACCCCACGCCCTGACAAGCCGCGATATGGGCAAGGCGATCTGCGGGAGGGTCATGCGGGTGCTCGCCATGCCACCGATTATTCCACGTAACGGATTTCTGGCGGCGTTGCCTCCGCCTTGCCTCGGGCCGATCAGGCGATATGGTGAGCGACATCAGGTCAAGCGGTCTCACAACACTCACAGGGAAGACAGAAGAATGGCAAAGGACGGCATGTGTGCGATCATCACCGGGTCGGCGTCGGGTCTCGGCGCTGCCACGGCTGCGATACTGGCCAAGGACGGCGCGCGCATCGTCATCAACTATGCCTCGAGCAAGAAGGAGGCGGAGCAGACCGCCGACTTGTGCCGTTCCACTGGTGGTGACGTTGTCGTCGTGCAGGGTGACGTATCGCGGGATGAGGATTGCAAGCGCATCGTCGCGGCGGCTGCGCCGTGGGGGCGTCTCGATGCCCTGATCAACAATGCTGGCACCACCAAGCATGTGGTTCACGAAGATCTTAACGGCCTCTCGGCCGAGGATTTCCAGCGGCTCTACGGAGTCAACACCATCGGTCCGTTCCAGATGGTGCGCGCGGCGCGCTCGCTGCTTGAAGCCGGTGCGAAGGCCTCGGGCCGCGCTTCTGCTGTCGTCAACGTATCGTCGATCGCGGGCCTGAGCGGCATCGGGTCGTCCGTGGCCTATGTCGCCAGCAAGGGCGGGCTGAACGCCATGACCTTGTCATTGGCCCGCGCGCTGGCGCCGCTAATCCGCGTCAACGCAGTGTGCCCCGGTTACATTGATACGCCATGGTTCGAGAAGGGTCGCGGCGTCGACGGTGCGAAGCAGGTCCGCGATATGGTGAAAGCCAAAGTGCCGCTGAAGATTGCGTCGAGTCCCGAGGACATCGCCGGCGTGGTGTGCTTCCTCGCCGGGCCGCAGTCGTCCAACATGACCGGCGAACTGGTACGCGTCGACGCCGGCTTCCACCTGTAAGAGATAAGAAAAGTCCGGCTCGCTGGCGTGAGCCGGATTTTTCACAGGCACTGGGCGAAGTTTAGCGTCCTTCCAGCCGATTGCCCGGATCGGAAATGACGCGGCGCGCCACCAGACGATTCCAGATGAACAGCACCACCAGCGCACCGATGGTGGCGGTGATGAATCCCGCGCCCTGGTTGGGGCCGTAATGCCCGATCGCCTGCCCGATGAAGGTGGCGAGGAAAGCGCCGGCGATACCCAGCACCGTGGTCAGTATGAAGCCGCTCGGATTGTTCGGACCGGGCGACACCAGGCGCGCGATAATGCCGGCGACGAAGCCGACGACGATGATCCAGATAAGCCCGCCCATGAGTGCTGTCCTTTCAGCAAGCTGCGATCGCAGCCGAGTGGAAATGATCGTTGGCAATAACGCGGTAGGATTGGTCTTGTCAGATAGGCGAACCGGCGGCGAACGCCGGTTCGCTCGAAGGCACAGGTCGTCAGAACTTGCCGGCGACCTCGCTCTCGCTTGGCACGCGGCCTTGTGGGGTGAACTCGTCGACCACTTCTGGCAGATAGCGCGACAACTCGCCGAGCAATTCGTCGCGTGACATGCCAGTCTTTGAGGTCAGCGCGTTGATGTTGTCGGCGCCGAGCGCATTGGCGAGATCGCCCGGAGAAATTTGTTTGTTCGGCCCTGAGGCGACCCATGAATCCGCGGTTTCGCCGTGGCCATTCTGCTGGAACTGCTTGAGCAGGTCACCGATGCCGCCGCTGAGGATGCTGCCCGCCGCGCCGCCCGCGAGCAGGCCGCCGAGGCCGCCTTTCAGCAGATCGCCGAGTCCACCGCCTCCGAGCGCACCGCCAAGTCCGCCGGGCAGGCTGGCGTTGATGCTACCGCCCGGTGCGGGTGCCGGCGGGGCGGTGTTGGCGGGAGCGGTCTCGGACTGGCTGCCCGTGAAATGCTTCACGGCCTTGTAGGCAAGCATCGCCAGTATAGCCATGGTCATCGGCGACATGCCTTCGCCTTTGGCGGTAGGATCGCTTGGGCCGCGCGGCCCGTTCTGCATGCCGTTGAGAATATCGAGCAAACCCATCGATCCGTCTCCTATTATTTCAAAACCCGGCCCAGCCGAAGAATAGTGACCGAGCATCACCGTTACAAGACAACCTCCGACCCCTGCCGCCAGGACTCGCTGCCGTAGGAATGGCGTCGGTATCCTGCTATCGGAATGACATACACGAACGCATAACAACGACGGACCCGCAAATTGGTTTCCGCCCGACCGATTATTATCGCAGGCGCCGGCAGCATCGGCTGCTTTGTCGGCGGGATGCTGGCTGGCGGAGGCCGCGCCGTCGGCTTGTTGGCGCGGCCGCGTATCATCGCGGATATCGAGCGTCTTGGCTTGCGGACCTCCAGCTTCGAAGGCACAGATCGCTGCATTCCGGGGAGTCAGTTGCTGCTGGCAACCGACGCTGCGGTACTTGCCGAGGCGGCCATCTTGCTGGTGACGGTGAAGAGCGCAGATACTGCCGCCATGGCCGATGAGATCGCCCGTCATGCGCCGGCCGATACCGTTGTGGTCAGCCTTCAGAACGGTGTCGGCAATGCCGCGATCCTGCGCGAAAGCCTGCAAGGCCGGCAGGTTCTGAGTGGCATGGTGCCGTTCAACGTCATCGCGCTCGGTGAGGGCCGATATCATCGTGCTACCTCGGGCGATATCATGATCGATCGGGATCAGGCCGATACCGCCGCGCGGCTATCGGTCGACGGCCTCACGGTGCGTGCGAGCGACAACATGCCGAGCGTGCAGTGGGGCAAGCTATTGCTGAATTTGAACAATGCGCTCAATGCGCTGTCCGGCCTGCCGCTACGCGAGCAACTGGCACAGCGGCCATGGCGGCGATTGCTCGCCGATCATATGAGCGAGGCACTACGCACGATAAAGGCCGAAGGGATATCGCCCGTCGCCTCCACCGGCGTTCCGCCCGTGTTGACGCCTCACCTGTTGCGATTGCCCGATGCGCTATTCCAGATCCTGGCGCGACGGACGATGCAGATCGATCCGATGGCGCGCTCCTCGATGTGGGAGGATCTGCAGCACGGCCGTCGCACCGAGATCAACTATCTGCAAGGTGTCATCGTCGCGCTGGCCGAGCGGCATCGGATCGATGTGCCGCTCACCCGTCGGATTATTGATCTGGTGAAAGCCGCCGAGCAGGCCGGCAAGGGTTCGCCGGGATTATCGCCCAGTCAAGTCCGGGGCTAGCGCCAGAGGCCGTAGCTGGCCCACTTCGATTCCGGGATAGGCTGGCCCAATCGATAGCTGAAGGCGGTGACCTTCATGCCGTCGGATGAGCCGGTGCAGGAAAACGAGAACTGATACCAGCGGCCGCCGCTGCGAAACGCGCCACCGGTTCCGGTGACGGTGTTTCCGGAATGTCGCGGATGCGACACCACGTCGGTCTTGGCGCGATCTGGATGATAGGGATTGGAATCCCGCGAGATCTGTTTCATCGCGTAGAGATCACAGACCTGCTCGAGCCGCGTCTGCGGATCGAGTTTGCTCAGGCTGGCGAGAAAGCGGGCGTCGGACGCGAAGGCCGGCATTGCCGCAGCCAGCAGGATCGCGAGGGACATGATGAACTTCATTGCGGGACCGTGGCAATCGGAATGGCGCGGTGGGTGAAGGGCATCGCGGAATGAATCACGCTTCCGTCCGCTTAACCGATTAATCCCGCCGGCTCAAGGCGTCCCGGATCACGATCCAGCGTGCACGATAGGTCGCCCGACTGGCGAAATGCGGCATGGTCTGATAGAAGGCCTCATCCTTCGCCGATGTCGCGTGGGCCGTGGTCCCGTAGCTCAGCCGGATAGAGCGACGGTTTCCTAAACCGTAGGTCGGAAGTTCGAGTCTTCCCGGGATCGCCAACCTCTGCCGCCGACGTCGTCGATGGCGCGACGCTCATCGCTATCTATTGCGCCGAGATTTACTCGGCGTCGTGTTGTCGTTCCGGCGCGGCGTCGACGAAAGCCGGGACGGTTTGCGTGGCGGCTTCGGCTTGCAGCAAGCGCGGATAGGCGGACAGGTCGACGCCGAACCGGCGCGCGTTGAATAACTGCGGGATCAGGCAGATATCGGCCAGCGATGGTTTTGCTCCGAAGCAAAATGGCCCCGCCTCGTTTGCGATCAACGTTTCGCAAGCCGCCAAACCCTCGCTGATGGCCCACGCCGCCCAGCCGGTGACCTTGTCCTCGGCGAGACCGAGTTGCCGCAGTTGCGCCAACACCTTAAGATTTTGCACCGGATGCGTATCGCAGGCGATCGCTTGCGCGAACGCCCGCACTTGCGCACGGCGGAGCGGATCGGTCGGCAGCAGCGGCGGTTGTGGGTGTGTTTCGTCGAGCCATTCGATGATTGCCAGCGACTGCGTGAGCGTGGTGCCGTCATCAAGCGACAGGGTGGGAACGAAGCCTTGCGGGTTGAGCTTGAGGTAGCTTTCCGCACGCTGCTCGCCCTTGCGCAGATGATGCGCGACGTGATCGACACTTACACCCTTGAGGTTGAGCGCGATCCTCACTCGCCACGATGCGGTGCTGCGATAATAGCCGTGAAGCTGCAATGCGGAACTCCTTGCCGAACGTGCGGCGACCTGCCGCATGAGGATATGTTGAAGCGACGCCGAGCCGCGCGGCACTACACCTTGATCATGCGCTTGCCGCGATTCTCGCCGGCGAGCAATCCGATCAGCGCCTGTGGTGTGTTTTCGATGCCGGCGATGACGTCCTCCTGTACTTTCAGTTTGCCGGCAGCGACCCAGGATTGCAGATCGGCGAGCGCCTGATCGCGCTGGTCCATGTAGTCCATCACGATGAAGCCCTGCATCAGCAGACGCTTCACGACGATCAGACCCGGCACGCCACGCGGCCCGGTCGCGGACGGTATGCCGTCATATTGAGAGATGGCGCCGCAGCAGGCGATGCGGCCGTAAAGGTTCATCTGTGAGATGCATGCTTCGAGAATGTCGCCGCCGACATTGTCGAAATAAACATCAATGCCTTTTGGAGCCGCCGCCTTCAGCGCCTTGTAGGTAGCGCCGTCCTTGTAATCGACCGCGGCATCGAAGCCGAGCGTTGAGGTCAGCCAATGACATTTCTCCGCACCGCCGGCGATGCCGACGACATGGCATCCCTTGATCTTGGCGATCTGGCCGACGATCGAGCCCACCGATCCGGCAGCCGCAGACACCACCACGGTTTCGCCCGCTTTGGGTTTGCCGACGTTCAGCAGGCCGAAGTAAGCAGTGAGGCCGGCGATGCCGTAAACGCTGAGCAGATGCGTCAGCGGTTCGATGCGCGGCATCTTGGCGAGATGTTTCGCTGGCACCGCTGCGAAATCTTGCCAGCCGGTGTCGCCGAACACGATATCACCGGGGGCGAAACCGGGAGCCTTGGACGAAACCACTTCAGCGATGGCGCCGCCGGCCATCACCGTGTTGGCCTCCACCGCCGAACGATAGGTCGCGCCATGCATCCAGGCCCGATTGGCGGCGTCGAGCGAGATATAGCGCACGCGCAGCAGCACCTCGCCATCCTTCGGCTCGGGAATTTTACCCTCGACCAGTTTGAAATGGGTCGGTGCCAGCTTGCCGCTCGGCTTCTCTACCAGCAGGATTTGGCGATTGGGGCCGTTGGTCATGAGGGGTCTCCGGATTGGCGTTGTTGCCGGAGGCTAGTCGGCACTGACGCGGGCGACAACAACAATCGTCGGGATCGAGCGGATTGGTTTCGGCCGTTAAAAGAAGGCGAGGTCTTGGGCTCGCTTGCCGCTGACGCCGGTTGCATATTCGATGGCGAGAAACAGGCCACCGGCGACAAAAATCCGGCGTCCCTGCGCGATCGCGAGCTCGGTACTCAATGTTACGGCGTCCTCGATAGTGACGGCGACATGGATTGCCGCGACCGGGTTGGCGCGCCGCGCAGCGGCGGCAATGTGCTCGGGTGGAGCGCCCTTATGATAGGCCGCCGTGCAAATGATCATATCGAACGCTGGCGCCAGCAGTGCGACGATCTCGTCGGCGCTCTTGTCGTGCGAGACGCCGGCCACCAGCAGCCAATCCTCCTTGCCGTGGGCTTGATGCAGGCCGGCGAGCGCGCGAGCGATGCCATCCGGCGTATGGCCAACATCGATTACGGTCAGCGGATCGCGGCGGATCGCTTCCAGCCGGCCCGGCCACTTGGTTTGCGATAGACCATCGCGGACGGCGCGAGTCAGCGCAGCGTCATTCAGCGGAGTCGATGCGGCTTGCGCCCAGCACGAGAACAAACTTGCGGCGATGGCGGCGTTGTTGATCTGGAATGAGCCGGACAGTCCGATGGTCAGATCGCGGAAGTGATATCCGTCAACGGTGAGGTCAAAGCGTTCGCCGCTCGATGTGGTTTGCTCGCTATGGATATCGATCTCGTCGCGAACGAACACGCTTTTGACGTCGCGGCTTCGATTGTAGGCGAGGAGATGATCGCGCAGCGGCCGGCAGTTCTCGCCATAAATGATCGTGCCGCTGGCCGCGCAGGCGTCGCTTTTGTCGGAGGCGATCAGGGCGAGCGAATTGCCGAGCAGGCTGACGTGCTCGAGATCGACCGAGGCGACGCAGGTCGTGGCGGCGCCGACCAGCCGCACTGGATCGTAGCGGCCGCCGATCCCGGCCTCGAACACCATGAAGTCGCATGCCTCCTGTTTAAAATATAGGCAAGCCAGCGCAAATTGGGCTTCGAACGCTCCGAATCGCTCGTTGCGCTGTCGCGAAAGGTTGTCGATGTTTTCCGCGATGTGAGCGATCAATTCGGTTAAACGCGCATCGTCGATCGAAACGCTATCGATCCGAAAGCGTTCGTTAAAACGATAGAGATGCGGCGAGGTGAAAAGTCCGGTCCGCAAGCCGGCGGCGCGGCCGATGCTGGCGCAGAATGCCGCGGTGCTGCCTTTGCCGTTGGAGCCGGTGACAACGACGGATCGACGTCGGAGACGCTCGCGGTCGATGGCAAGCGTATCAAGCAGCGCAGTGAGCCGCGCGAGGCAGATACCGTCGCCGTATTTGGGCAGATCAAACATGCAGCAGGCCAATGGAGATGAAGGTATGACGCCAGATTGTCAGGATCAGGTCGTCCCGCCCGCTGTCCTCAAGAAAGCGGATCGACGGATTGGCATTGATCTCGATCACAGCCATGGCGGCGGGGTCGCCATCGACGCCGGTGAAAAGATCGACGGCAGCGGCGCGCAAGCCCAAGGCTTGAGTCGCGCGGCGCGCCAACGTCACGGCAAATTCGTGGTGATGCGGTCGTGCAAATGCCATCGCGCCGCCGGCGCTTCGGTTCATCCGTCCCGGCAATTCCCGACTTTGCCCCGCCGGGAGAATGCGGCCGGCTTCTCCGGCATCGTCGAAAGTTACGCCGCTCGGCGAGAGGCCGTGGGCTTGCAGATTGCGATCGTGCACGGCGAGCAGTTCGCGTAGCGAATGCATGCCGTCGCCTGTGAGAGTTGGCGGAAACTTGCGAACGGTGAAGACTTCGTTCCCGTCGAGCAGAAATATCCGATATTCGTCGCCGCTGACGGTCGGCTGAAGCAGGACCGAATCATAGAACTGCGCCACCTCGTCCATGTAGTTGACCAGTGTATCCGGACCAGTCAGCGGCCGGGCGAAATCGCCGCGCGATCCATTCAGCGGCTTGGCGAAAGCATGGTGGTCGAGGCTGGCGAAATATGCCATCGCGTCGGTTCGTTCGTGGCCTGGCGGTCGATGCGCCCGATGGCGTGCATGCAGAAAGAAGTACTGACCAGACAGGGTGGATATCCCAGCGTCTTTGAGGATGCGCTGAGTGAAATATTTATCGTTCGCCAAGGTAGCTGCAGTAGCGTCGTTCTGCGGAAAGGCTGAGCAGCGACCGCCGCCGAAGCAATGGCTGGCTGTCTCCGAGGCTACCCTGAACAGCAATCCGGTATCACCGTCCAGAGACGTGAAACTCAGGCCGAGATTGGCGCAGGCGAATTCGGCATGGATGGTGTGATCGGGATAGAAGACCGGCTTGGACTGCCGAAGATCCTGAAGGGTGGGCATGAGTGTAACGGCGGCGTGAGGGAAAGAACGCTCCAGTGGAACGCACAGGTGAATTCTATCTGATCGGACCCTGCCGATCCATCGTCAGCTTTGATCGTCCCGAGGTATAAGGAACCCTTGCCCAAAAATCCCCGTTGGCGGCGTGTCCGCACTCAATGGTTGCTTTTGGTTGATCCCGCACCGAAGATGGTTGACGTTCGACGCTGTGATAAGATGTCCTCAGAATGATTTTCATACAGAAGTGTTAAGATAAACGCCACGACGCTCCGACAGTGTCATCGCGTAACTGCGGTGATGGTCGCGACGCCAGGAACGGCAATGCCCAAGGACATGATGGAAACCTTGATGATTCCATTTTCGCCGCGCTTCATCGTGCTGACGATATGCGCCGTGATCACTGCACTGCTTCTCGGCCTCGCGATTGTCGATCACAGGATCGTCAACCTGGTCGTCATTCCGATTCTGATCTTCGGCGGGCTCACGCTGCTCGGCATTCACGATCTGGTGCAGAAGGATCATGCAGTTCTGCGCAATTATCCGATCTCGGCGCATTTGCGTTTTCTGCTCGAGGAAATCCGCCCGGAGATGCGGCAATACTTCTTCGAAAGCGAGAAGGACGGGATGCCGTTTAGCCGCGATACGCGGGCCGTGGTGTATCAACGCGCCAAGATGGTGCTCGACAAGCGGCCGTTCGGGACGCAGGAGAATGTTTACTCCGACGGCTACGAGTGGATGCAGCACTCAATCGCGCCGAAGCCGCGGGTCACTGAAAAGTTTCGCATCACGATTGGCGGTCCGGAATGCACCAAGCCTTATTCTGCGTCGGTATTCAACATTTCGGCGATGAGCTTCGGCGCGCTCAGTCCCAACGCTGTTCGCGCGTTGAATGCGGGCGCGAAAAAAGGTGGATTCGCCCATGATACCGGGGAGGGCGGCGTCAGCCCGTATCATCAGGAGAACGGCGGCGATCTGATCTGGGAGGTCGGTTCGGGCTATTTCGGTTGCCGGACGCGCGATGGCGCTTTCGATCCGGAGGCGTTTGCACGTGTCGCAAGCCTCGACCAGATCAAGATGGTGGAATTGAAGATCAGCCAGGGCGCCAAGCCGGGCCATGGTGGTGTCTTGCCGGCGGCGAAAGTTTCCGAGGAAATATCGCGGATTCGCGGTGTGTCGATGGGCGAGGACTGCATTTCGCCTGCGGGCCACTCGGCATTTTCGACGCCACTCGAGATGATGGCATTCATCGGTGAGATGCGCCGGCTCTCAGGCGGCAAACCGGCGGGCTTCAAGCTGTGCATCGGCCATCGCTGGGAATTTCTCGCGATCTGCAAGGCGATGCTGCAAACCGGTATCTATCCGGACTTCATCGTGGTCGACGGCAACGAGGGCGGCACTGGTGCTGCGCCGCTGGAGTTCATGGATCATCTCGGGATGCCGATGCGCGAAGGCGTCAACTTCGTGCACAACGCTTTGGTGGGATTGAATATCCGCGATCGAATCAAAATCGGTGCATCCGGCAAGATCGCGACCGCTTTCGATATCGCCCGCGCGATGGCGCTGGGTGCGGACTGGTGCAATTCGGCGCGCGGCTTCATGTTCGCGCTCGGCTGCATTCAGTCGTTAAGCTGTCATACCGATCGATGTCCAACCGGCGTGACCACGCAGGACCCCTCGCGTAATCGTGCGCTGGTGGTGCCGCACAAACTTGAGCGCGTTTACAATTATCATCACGCCACGCTTCACGCGTTGTCGGAATTGATCGCCGCGGCCGGCCTCAGTCATCCAGATGAGATCCGGCCGGTGCACTTCTCGCATCGGCTCACAGGGACGGAGGTAATGTCGTTCGCGCGGCTTTATCCGGAATTGCGGCCGGGAGAGCTGTTGTCAGGCACGGAGAATCCGCGCTTCCGCGATGCTTGGGCAATGGCGCGGGCGGACTCGTTCGCGCCGGCGACATAATGTTTTCGAGCGAAGCGGTATCCGGTTCGCGTGAAGACAACGCGCCGAGGCAAAGTTTCTAGAACTCGCCGTGCAGGCGTCCTGAGAAGATCGAAACTGGACCTCGGTCGGCGTTGTAAGCCGGATTGACGATCAGCTGATAGTCGGCCGTAAAGGTCAGTTGTTTGTTGAGCGCGAAGGCGTAGTAGGTTTCGAGAATCCGTTCGTTGCGGTAGTTCAGCCGGCCGTCGCCGATCAGCACGCCGAGCCCGCCGGCGGCAATGAAATCGCGATGGTCTTTCGACAACGCGTTGACCGCGCCGCCGATACCCACGACGTCGTCGGGGCGACCCCAGCGCGTGCCCTTGATCGATGCGCCGAGCGACAGGCTGGCGTCGATATCGGTGAACGCCATGATTTCCGTCTTGCCATCGTTCCAGCTCCAGCGCCCGAACAGGCCGATGTCATCCGTCAAGGCTTGTTCGAGATTGAGAACGTAGCCGTATTTGATGCGGCCACGACGGGTCTGGGTGATATCGAGATTGAAAGCCGGAGTGGCGAGCGTTTCGCGATAGCTGCCGGAATAGGCGCTATTGAGCCAGCCGATGGTGCGCAGCTTGCCGGGTTGACCGAATAACGAATAGCGCGTCTCCAGTTCGACGACGTATTCGCCGCGCCGGAACAGGCGCATGTCGAAGTTGTTGGAATTGGACTCGGCGTCCATCAAGAAATAGCCGGCGCGCAGCGCATGAAATCGCGGCGAGGGTCTTTCGCATAGGCATTGCCGTCGAACACGTCGGTGACGGCGAATTTACCAGCCTGAACGGTCAGACGCGACACATCTACTTTGCCGGCGAGTTGCGTCGGACCGCTCGCGAGTTCTTCCTGCTCGCCGCCAAAGCCGAACGTCTGCCGCACGAACAGCCGTGAGGTGTTGTAGTGCGGATAAGGGAAATCGGATTTTTGCGCCTCGCCACTGGGAAACCCGCCAGCGCCGACGGTGTCGCTGAGGCCGAAGCCCTGCGCCAGTTCGGGGTTGTAGTAGATCTCGCCGCCGTCCCACAGCCGCGCGTTGAGAAACAGGCTGTTGCTCCAGGTCGCCTTCATCTGGGCGTTCGGCGTTAGGCTGTTCGGGCCGGAGTAGGGCGCGCGAAAGGTCGGATACCCTTGCGCGAGATAAGTGGTCTGGCCGTGAATTTCCCAGCGGTCGGATTCCGGTTCGATCCACTTTGCTGGCGATGTCAAGCTGGAGGCGACATCGCCGATCTTGCGGTTGAGCCCGATGCGCAACGACTGGAAGTCATGAGTCGACGCGTAACGCGTGCCGGACGCGAACGTGACGTTGGTGCTGCCGAGATCGCTGTAGAGATACTCGAGCCGCGCCGACCAATGGGGCGCGAAGGCATATTCGATACCCGCGCCCGCGACCCAGCCGAACCGTTGCCGAAGCTGTTTTTCCTCGTCGCCGGATGGTGGCGTGTTGACGAAGCGCGTGCTGCTCCAGGCGAGGCCGCCGGTCGCGTAAGTCAGCCACGGTCCATTGACGATGCCGAGGCGCCCGCGCGCCGTGCCGACCATGTCGAATTTCTCGGTGACATCCGAACGGGCAGACCCCAGCGCGGAAATGACGGAGTTCGAATCAATGTAGTTGGGAAATGAAACATCGGCCTCGATCCCGAACAGGATACCGGACGGCGACACCCAATTGGCGCCCGCTTGGAGGCCGCTGATCATGCCGCCGAAAGTGTTGCTCGCGCCGATCGCGTTCGGATCGGCAAGGGTGGTCGAAGAATGGCCCCGGCCGAAGCCGGCATGGGCGCCGATATAAAGCCCATTCCAATCGACTGAAAGTGCGGCCGGGTCCGCCTTAAGCGGGCGCATTGGCGGCAGGTCGGCCGCCGTCGCCGCGCTCCCCAGTGCAGATAGGCCCGATGCAAGGATGATCCATACCGATTTCATGACGTTGATGCTGCCCCGTCGTGCGTCATGCTTCTCAGCGAGATGTCGTTCAGCCTGTCTCCGCCCCGTTCTCCCTTCCGATTAATCGGCGCTCGAACAAGTCGTTGGTCCGGCTGGCTTTCCTCGCCTCTAGTCCCGTCCGGCGCGATGCTGTGACGGAATCGACCAGTCCTGTCATTAGTTATTATTGCAACTAATTCGCAATAGCAACTAAGAAAGTTCAGCGAGGGTGTCTTTGCCAGCGGGATGTGACAGCCATGCAACGGGCTGGCGTGATCGACCGATAGCGGCAGGAAGACTCGCCGGCTCGGTCAGTTAATAAGGCCATGTACGAGAGAGATATGGAGGTTCAGTCAGAAGCTGTCCGTCAGCGTAGCGGGATCGAACCGGTCGACGTCGGCCAATAGTTCGCAGAAGGCGCGGGCACCGTGGTCGAGCAGTTGTCGACCTCTGTCGGCGCTGGCGGCGGAGGCGTCGCCGATGGCGCCGCTGGGATGCAGGTCCTGCGCCTGCCACGCAAACGGCGCAGGCCGCTGTACGCTGAGCCAGCGGTAGTCACGCTCCATCGCAATTGAGCGCGGCTCGAAATTCTTGATCTGGTCGGCGCGAACTTGCGCGGGATAGGCCGCCAGCATGATTGAGGTTTCGATCGCGCCGCCGTGGATGCCGTGGCGGATTTCGCCGTCGGCGAACAATCCGTCCGGGGCGCCGAAGCGGCTCCACGCGGTGGTCACGGCGAGAAATCCGAGCCGGGCGCGTAGGTCTTGCGCCACCAGGCTCATCGCGGCGCTGTTGCCGCCGTGGCTCGACACCATCACCAGCTTGCGCACACCGGCGCGCGCGAGGCTTTCGCCCAATGCTGTCCAGTTGCGGATGGCGACATCGGGAGGCAAGGTCAGCGTGCCGGGAAAAGCGAGGTGTTCGGTCGAGATGCCGACGGCTTGCACTGGCAGGAAGGTCGCCGGGAGGTTCGCCGGCAGCAGGTCGCGCACCCGCGCCAGATAGGCGTCCGCAATCATCACGTCGGTGCCGAGCGGCAGATGCGGCCCATGCTGCTCGATGGCCGCGAGCGGCAGCACCGCGATCCATCGCGCGGCATCCTCGCGCGTCACATCGGACCAGTAGATGTCACGCCAGTCGCGGGGCGGGCAGGAAGCGGTCATAGGGTCGTGGGCTCGCACAAGTTCGCGGAAAAATTCGGCATCATTCCTGACGCGCGGCGGCGAAGCGGCTACAACGTCCGCGTCGCCTGTTGCATCATGCCATCATGGGCCAGAATAATCGACGGAGATCAATCATGAAGCTGGCCCCTCTCGCGTCATCGTTAAGCGCCTGCCTCGTGGGTGCCGTCCTTGCGCTGGCGACACCGGCCGTCGCCGAGACGCTGGACAAGGTCTCGTTCGGCACCAACTGGGTGGCGGAAGCCGAGCATGGTGGTTTCTTCCAGGCGCTGGCCGATGGCACCTATCGTCGCTACGGACTCGACGTGACCATCGTGCCGGGCGGCCCAAACGTCAACAATCGCATCCTGCTAATCGCCGGCAAGCTCGACTTCTTCATGACCGCGAACACGTTGCAATCGTTCGACGCGGTCGCCAACAAGGTGCCGGTGGTCGCGGTGGCGGCGATGTTCCAGAAAGATCCGCAGGTATTTCTGGCCCATCCGGAATCCAAGGTCGCCAAGCTCGAGGACTTGAAGCCGTTAACGCTGTTTGTATCGAAGGAAGGCATCGGCAGCTACTTCCAATGGCTGAAATCCGATTACGGCTTCAGCGAGGATAAGGTGAAGCCGTACACCTTCAACGCGCAGCCGTTCCTGGCCGATCCGAAAAGCGCGATGCAGGGCTATGTCTCGTCAGAGCCTTATGCGGTGGAGAAGCGCGCCGGCTTCAAGCCGACGGTGCTGCTGCTCGCTGACTATGGTTTTGACGCTTATTCGACACTGATCGAAACCCGCCTCAATCTCGTCGATAGCAAGCCCGACCTTGTCCAGCGCTTCGTTGATGCCTCGATTGTCGGTTGGTACAACTATCTCTACGGCGACAATAAGCCGGGCAATGACATGATCAAGAAGCTGAACCCGGACATGACCGACGAACTGCTCGCTTATTCGGTCAAGGCGATGAGGGATCACGGCATCGTCGATTCCGGTAATGCCGTGAAGGATGGCATCGGCGCGATGTCGGATGCACGAATGGCGAGTTTCTTCGACAAGATGGTGCGGGCCGGTGTGGTCCGCCGCGACATCGATTATCGGGAGGCCTACACGCTGCGCTTCATCAACAAGGGCGTCGGCCTCGATCTTCGGCCGAAGCCGTGATGATGTGATGGTCGCAACCTCTCAAGCTTCGTCCGGGATTGTAGGCGGTAGCGCCGTTCGATTGCGCGGCGTCACCAAGGCTTACGACAATCGCGGTGTTGCGCTGGGGCCGATCGATCTCGATGTCCGACGCGGTGAATTCATCTCCTTGCTAGGACCCTCCGGCTGCGGCAAGTCGACGGCGCTGCGCATCGTCGCCGGTCTGATCGCGCCGACCTCGGGCGAGGTGAATGTCGCGGGGTGCGCGGCTTCCGCGCAAACTGGCCGTTCGATTGGCTTCGTGTTTCAGGAGCCGACGTTGATGCCGTGGGCGAGCGTGCACGACAATGTGCGGCTGCCGCTCACGCTTGTCGGGATGCCGCGCTCCGATGCGGATCGCCGTGTCGATGATGCGCTGGCGCGCGTTGGGTTGTCGGACTTCGGCGCGGCCTTTCCGCGTGAACTCTCCGGCGGCATGAAGATGCGGGTGTCGCTCGCCCGCGCGCTGGTCACCGAGCCGGGCGTACTGCTTTTGGACGAGCCGTTCGCCGCGCTCGACGAGATTACCCGCTTCCGCCTGAACAACGATCTACTCGCGCTCTGGCACAGCCTCGGCAAAACGATAGTGTTCGTGACGCACTCGGTGTTCGAGTCGGTTTACCTGTCGCAGCGCATCGTGGTGATGACGGCGCGCCCCGGCCGCATCCACGCGGAAATCAAGATTGATGCGGCTGAGCGCGATGAAAATTTCCGTACGTCCGCCGAATACGTCGCCTATTGCAGGCAGGCATCGCAGGCACTGGCTCAAGCCAGCGGCGTGGAGGCCGCGCGATGAGCGAGGTGACGACAAGCTCGGTGGGGGCTTTGAAGTTGTCGCGCGGCGCGATAGCGCGAATGGCGCTGCCGCTCGTGGTGCTGGCGCTGAGTATTTTCGCCTGGCATCTCATCGTCAGCATCAATGACATTCCGCCCTATGTGCTGCCGGGTCCAGCGTTGGTCGCTGAAACTTTGATTCAAGATTGGTCGATCCTGTGGGCGTCATTGCTGACGACCTTGCTCACCACCTCTGAAGGCTTCGTCGCGGCGGCTGTTGGTGGCATCGCGCTGGCATTGTTGTTCAGCCAGTCGAAATGGCTTGAACAGGCGCTGTTGCCCTATGCTGTGATCCTCCAGGTGACGCCGGTGATCGCCATCGCGCCGCTGTTGTTGATCTACCTGCCGCAGCAGACGGCGGTGGTCGCGTGCGCCTGGATCGTCGCCTTCTTCCCGGTGCTGTCGAATACCACGCTGGGACTAAACTCGGTTGATCGCAATCTCGCCGGCCTGTTCAAGCTCTATCGCGCGTCGCGCTGGCAGACGCTGCGTTATCTGAAGCTGCCGGCGGCCTTGCCCTACACGCTCGGCGGCCTGCGCATCGCCGGTGGCTTGTCGCTGATCGGCGCGGTGGTGGCCGAGATCGCGGCGGGCTCCGCCGGCAGCGGCTCCGGCCTCGCTTACAGGATTGCGGAATCCGGATACCGGCTCAACATTCCGCGCATGTTCGCCGCATTGTTGTTGCTCTCGGTGGCCGGGGTCGTCATTTATATGGCGTTGGCGCTGCTATCGCATCTGTTGCTGCGGCGCTGGCATGAGAGTGCGCTGCGAAAGGAAAGCTGATGACGACCGCTGCTTCGGAAAAAATCGACCTGCTGATCTATGGCCCGACCAAGCCGGTCGTCGACAACGGCTTTTCCGAGCGGTTCGAACGGCACAAGTGCGAAACGCTGGAGGACGTCGAGCGGCTCGCGCCGGACGTCGTGCAGCGCATCCGCGGCATCGCCATCACCCACATGCGGCCGGCCGGCGCGGCGGTCTTGTCGCGCTTTCCCAAGCTGGAGATCGTGTCGAGTTTCGGCGTCGGCTACGACCACGTCGATTCCGCCTATGCCCGCGAGCACGGCATCATGGTCACCAATACGCCGGATGTACTGACCGAGGAGGTCGCCGATACCGCGATGGGACTGCTCATTGCCACGCTGCGCGAATTCGTTAAGGCGGACCGCTACGTTCGCTCGGGACTTTGGGCCACGCAGGATTATCCGTTGACGGTCGGCTCGCTGCGGGACCGCAAGGTCGGCATGGTCGGTATGGGGCGCATCGGGCAGGCGATCGCGCGGCGGCTGGATGCCGCCAAGGTGCCGGTCGTGTACCACTCGCGCAATCCGGCCGCGGGTGTCTCGCATCAGCATTATCCGAACCTGCTGGAGATGGCGAAGGCGGTGGATACGCTGGTCGTCATCACGCCGGGCGGTGCGGCCACGGCAAATCTCATCAATGCGGAAGTGATGAAAACGCTGGGGCCGCGCGGCGTCATCATCAACCTCGCGCGGGGCAGCGTGATCGACGAACCGGCGCTGATCGCGGCGTTGAAGTCCGGCACCATTCTGGCCGCGGGCCTCGACGTGTTCGCCAAGGAGCCGCAGGTGCCGGACGAGTTGAAGGCGTTGCAGAACGTTGTGCTGCTGCCGCACATCGGATCGGCCTCGCTGGTGACGCGCAACGCCATGGATCAACTCGTCGTCGACAATCTGAAGGCGTGGTTCTCCGGCAAGCCGCCGCTGACGCCGATCGCCGAAACACCAGTGAAAGACAGGTAACATGCGGGTCGCGGCGATCCGAACCGGGATGCTTGCACTGCTGGTGGTGTTGCTTGCCGTCAGCGCGCCGGTGGTCGCGCAGAACGCCGCGAATCTGAAGAAGGACATGATCGGTCAGTGGGAGCTGTCCACGGCCGAGCGTGGCAAGACCTGTGTCGTGGCCTTGAAGCCCGATACGATGCCTCAAGGCATGAAGCTGGAGCTTGAGCCCGGCTGCGCCAATGCGTTGCCTTTCACCAAGGATATCGTGGCGTGGGGCATCAAGGGGTTGGATATCGTCCGCATGCAGGATGCATCGGGGCAATCGGTGATCGATTTCACTGAGGTCGAAAGCGGGATTCTCGAAGGCCGCCGCAGCGGCGAGGGAATCTATCTGTTGCAGAATCTGGCTGCTGCGCGGGCGCTGACGCGGTCGATGGATCAGATGATCGGCAACTGGGCGATGGTGCGCGGCTCGGGCGCGGTCATTTGCACGCTTACTCTCACCAACACGGAAGCCGGCGGCGATAACTTCGCCGTCTTCGTCAAGCCGCACTGCGATGCCTCTGTCGTCGCGTTAGCGCCGACGCTGTGGCGGCTGGAACGCGGCGAAATGCTATTGATGTCGGCGCGCGGCGAGACTTGGCATTTCGAAGCCGATGACAACGCGCAATGGCGGCGTGTGCCCGATAGCGCCGATCCACTGTTCATGATGCGGCAATAGCGCACCGCGCGCTGATTGCGTTAAGCCGCGTTCATCGGCGGCACCGGCAGCGCGGTTACCGATTTGATCTTCTCCATGGCGAAGCGCGAGGTGACGTTCTTGAGCGCCACTGCGCTGATCAGCTTTTTGTAGAATACGTCGTAGCTCTGCATGTCGGCGGTGACGACGCGCAGCATGTAATCGACGTCGCCGGCCATCCGGTAGAACTCGACGACTTCCGGCATGGCGCTGACCGCCTCGGCGAATTTTCGCAGCCACTCGTCGGAATGATCGCCGCTTTCCACCGAGACGAAAACGGTAATGCCGAGGCCGATCTTGGTCTGGTCGACCAGCGCGACGCGGCGGGTGATGACGCCATCGGCTTCAAGGCGCTGGATGCGCTTCCAGCATGGCGTCGAGGACAGGCCGACGCGGTCGCCGATTTCGGCAACCGACAGCGAGGCGTCGTCCTGCAGCACGGTCAGGATCTTGCGGTCGATGGCATCGAGCCGGCGGCCGGTGTCAGGTGCGGGAGCGGCGAGGTCTGTCATGAGAGGATGTTTTTCCATATGGGGGCCGAATGATCCTCATATATAGGAAATTCTTCTATGGCAAGCCTCGGTTTAACCGGATTGCGTCGGGAGTGGCGGGCGTGCGTCTAAAAACGCTTCAACTTCAGCGCGTTGCGGGCAGGCGAAAGCGCCGCCAAAGCGGGTGCATTTCAGTGCCGCAGCGGCCGACGCGAAGCGCACCGCGGCGGGGATGGCCTGTCCCTCGATCAGCGCCAGGGTGAAGGCGCCGTGGAAAATGTCGCCGGCTCCCAGCGTGTCGACGGTGTGGACCGGAAACGCGGCCGTCTCCTGAAATGCTCCGGTCGGATCGAGCCAGAGCGTGCCTTGCGGGCCGCGTGTCGCTGCCAGGAAGGATGAGGTCAGCCCGGCGATTTTGCGCAGCGCCGTGGCGTCGTCGTCACTGCCAGCTGTCTGCCGCACGGCGTCGCTGGAGAAAATCAGGTGCGAGGACGCAGTCAGCAGTCCCTCGCTGAGCGACATGACGCCGTCGCCGTCGACCACCACCGGGATGCCTCGTCGCCGGGCCTCGGCGCAAAGATCGGTAGCGAAGGGCGCGCAGCGGCTCTCGATCAGCACCGCGCCGCAGTTCGCCAGCAGGGCGTCGGCATCGGGAAGCCGCACCTTCCACAAGGCGGGATCGCGGAAGGTGAGAATTGTGCGCTCGCCGCTTGGATCGATCATGATGGCGGAGATCGGCGTCACCAGTCCCGGCACATGCACCAGATGCCGGCTGTCGATGCTTTCCTCTGCGAGTTTGTCGAAAATATACTGCGCGGATGTTTCGTGGGCGTCACCCATCGGGCCGCACAGCGCCGCGCGGCCGCCGAGCCGGACGATGCCAATGGCAGCATTGAGCGCGTTGCCGCCGGCGATTTCCTCGAACTGGCTGGCCGGTACCTTGGAGCCGCGCGACGGAATCGCCTCGATGCGGAAGGCGAGATCGCGCACCGGCATCCCGATGCAGAGGATATGGGGTGGGTTCGAAGCGGCTGTGTCGATCATGGTGTGTCCATGGTCAATCGCTCGGCGACGATCTGGTTCCGCTCATTCCAAGGGTTGCAACCAGCGACCGACCAGATGGTGCGCGATGGCGAACGGATGCGGCCCGGTGAGCCCGCCGGCATGTTGTCGCGCCAGCATCTGTGCCGCTTCGGCACGCGGAAACCAGCGGACGTCCTCAAGTTCGGTGCGATCGATGACGATGTCGCGTGTCAGCGCTTCCGCCGTGCAGCCGATCATCAGCGACGACGGATAGGGCCACGGTTGCGTCATGTAGTACTGCACGTTGTCGCAGCGGATGCCGGATTCTTCCCACACCTCGCGGCGCACCGCGTCTTCGATGGTTTCCGCCGCCTCGACGAAGCCGGCGAGGCACGACCACATGCCGGTGGGAAATTGCTTCTGGCGGCCGAGCAGGCAATCGTCGCCCGAGGTCACCAGCATGATAACGACCGGATCAGTGCGCGGAAAATGCTCGGCCTTGCAACTCGGACAATCGCGCCGCCAGCCGCCTTGCGTCGCACGGGTGCGGGTGCCGCAATTGGCGCAATAGGCGTGACGGCGATGCCAGCCCACCATGGATTTGGCCATCGCGACGGCGGAAAGCTGCTCCGCCGGGATTGCGCCCTGCATCGCCATGCCGCGCAATTCGACGACGCCGACGTCGGAGCGGTTCAACAGTTTCTCGGCAGCATCGTCGGCGATGCCCATGCCGAACACCGGCGCATCGCCGCGCAGGCCCAGGAAGATAGTGCCGGGATTTGCGCCGAATTTCAGAGCCTCGTTCACGGACAACAGCGCGCGCACGCCACCATTTTCCTGCGCCACCACCAGCGAATCGCGAAAGACGACATAGGCGCTGGCGTCGTTCCGGGTTTCCAGCGCCATCAGTTTGGCGTCGTCGGTGCGCAGATGTGCGGCGCGCTCGAGCGCATTGGACACGAAGGCCGGCTGGCCGAGCGGAAACGGGCGATCTGTTTTTGTTGTTGTCATGAGGTGCTCAAGTCAGGTTGTTCGATCCACACTTTGCGCCGAAGTGCATCGATGAGTTCCTGCATGTCGCGCGGATCGTAGGACAGTGGCGGCATCACGCCCCAGACCGGGCGCGGCCATGCGGCGTCGGTGCGCCGGCGCGCGATGATATGGACGTGCAGTTGCGGGACCGCATTGCCGAGCGCGGCAACATTGAGCTTGTCGCAACGGGTGATCTCCCGCAGCGCGCGCGAGACGCGGGTGATTTCGGTCATCAACTGCGCCTGCGCCACCTCATCCAGATCAATGAGCTCGACCGTCTCGGGGCGGCGCGGCACCAGCACAAGCCAGGGATAATGCGCATCCTTGATCAGGAGCACCCGGCATAGCGGCAGATCGCCGACCGCGGCGGTGTCCTTGTCAAGCTGTGGATGAAGCGTCCAGTCGGCGGGCATACAGGTTCTCGAAGAGTTCCGGCACTGTCGCAGAGTGCGGCCTGGCAAACAACCGTTTCGGACGCACGGCTGCGGAACTACGCCGAGCGGCTTGCTTTCCGTGGCTTTTGGCCCCAAATAGGGACCGGGAGATTGGCGGTGGACGAGCCTCTCGCCAACCGGGTCAGGTCCGGAAGGAAGCAGCCCTAACGAGGTCTGGATCGGGTCGCTCGTCAGTCTCCTACTTATTTTTTGGAGCGCTTTGCTGCTCCGCCGACGGACTTTGATGTCCCGGTCTGTCGGTGGTGGGCGAGACCTCGATAATCAAGCCCCGGACACTTCCGCAAGCCGGCTCCTCGTCAACTTATGCAATTGCGGATCGCTTGATGACCGACGCTGGCACCCCTGCAACGCCTTCCGACGAACAGGGCGGCTTTGATTTGGGCCGCGCTCCGGACACGCAGGGTGCCACCTATCGCGTGCTCGCCCGCAAATATCGCCCGACCAATTTCGACAATCTGATCGGCCAGGAGGCCCTGGTCCGCACCGTCTCCAATGCGTTCGAGACCGGGCGGATTCCGCAGGCGTGGATTCTCACCGGCGTGCGCGGCGTCGGCAAGACCACCACGGCGCGCATTCTGGCGCGGGCGCTGAATTACGAACTGCCGGACGGCTCGATCAAGGGACCGACGGTGCAGATGCCGACACTCGGCACGCACTGTCAGGCGATCATGGAGAGCCGGCACATCGACGTGCTGGAGATGGACGCCGCCTCCCACACCGGCGTCGACGATGTCCGCCAGATCAACGACAGCGTGCGCTATGCGCCGTCCAGCGCGCGCTACAAGGTCTACATCATCGACGAAGTCCACATGCTGTCGACGGCAGCATTCAACGCTTTCCTGAAGACGCTGGAAGAGCCGCCGGCGCACGCCAAGTTCGTGTTCGCCACCACCGAAATCCGCAAAGTGCCGGTCACGGTGCTGTCGCGCTGCCAGCGCTTCGATTTGAAGCGTGTCGAGGCCGACGTGTTGATGGCGCATCTCGGCAACATCGCGTCGATGGAAAATGTCGAGGCCGAGCCCGAGGCGCTGGGCATGATCGCACGCGCGGCGGAAGGCTCGGTGCGCGATTCGCTGTCGCTGTTCGATCAGGCCATTGCCCACGCCGCCGGCATCGTTCGCGCCGAAGACGTGCGGCAGATGCTCGGCCTTGCCGATCGCACCCGCGTCATCGATCTGTTCGACGCTCTGGCGCGCGGCGATATCGTCGCCGCATTCAAGGAATTTCGCGAGCAGTACGACACTGGCGCCGATCCGATCGTGGTGCTCAGCGACTTGGCCGAGTTCGTCAATTTCGTCACGCGTGTGAAGATCGTGCCTGCGACCGCCGACAATGTGGTGTTCGGCGAGACCGAGCGCGTGCGCGCCCGCGATTTCGCCGCAAAACTGTCGATGCGGGTGCTGTCGCGGATGTGGCAGATGCTGCTCAAGGGCATCACCGAGGTGCAAGGCGCGACGCGTCCCGCCGCGGCGGCCGAAATGGTGCTGGTGCGCATTGCCTATGTCGCCGATCTGCCGACGCCAGATGAAGCGATCCGCATGATCGAGCAAGGCGGCGGCGGTTCTTCGCTGTCGACGAGCTCGAGCCCGCGTGGTGCACCGTCCGGCGCGAGTGCGTCCGCTGCAATGCCGTCGACAATGTCAGCCGCACCCATGCGCCCGGCCTCGCCGCGCGCTGTCAATGAGGCGCCAGCCCGCGCGCAGATGTTGTCGCCTGCGGCAAATCCTGCGCCGCGGGCGATGAAGATCGCGAGCTTTCCTGAACTGGTGGCGCTCGCCGCCACGCAGCGCGACTTGCAGACCAAGTCGGCGCTGGAGGCCGATGTGCGCCTCGTGCGTTTCGAGGACGGGCGGCTCGAAGTGGCGATGGAGCGCACCGCCTCGCGCGCTTTGATCGGTGAACTTCCACGCAAGCTGGAACAGTGGACCGGCCGGCGCTGGACCGTCATCGTCTCCAACGAGGAGGGCCAGCCGACCTTGCGCGAGCAGGCGACGGAGGCCCGTTCGGCGCGTGAGCGCAGCGCCGAAGCCGATCCTCGCGTGCGCGAAGTGCTGGCGCGCTTCCCCGGCGCCAAGATCGTCGAGGTTCGGCACCTTGCGCCGGATTTGCCCGACGCCGATATCCCGGACGACGACGCTGCGGATTCATCCGACAGCGACGATTGAAATTTTGCTGATGAAGAGGAACGATCATGGCTGATTTTCTCGGCATGATGAAACAGGCCGCACAACTGCAATCGAAGATGAAGGCGATGCAGGACGAACTCGATCACGTCGAGGTCGAGGGCATTTCCGGCGGCGGCATGGTCACGGTGCGCATGACCGCGAAGATGGAAATCAAGGCGATCAGCATCGATCCCTCGCTGATGAAGGCCGAAGAACGCGAAATCGTCGAGGACCTCATCGTCACCGCCTGCAACGATGCGCGCCGCAAGGCGGAAGTCGCGATGCAGGAGAAGATGCAGGCGCTGACCGGCGGCCTAGGCCTACCGCCCGGGCTTCTCGGCTGAGAGGATAGCGGCTGACATGGCATCGAGCGTCACCGGGCCGGAGATCGAGCGGCTGATTCAGTTGCTGGCGCGATTGCCGGGGCTCGGCCCCCGCTCGGCGCGGCGTGCCGCGCTGCATCTGATCAAGAAACGCGAAGCCCTGATGGCGCCGCTCACCGGCGCACTGCAGACCGCAATGGACCGGATTCAGGTCTGCAAGACCTGCGGCAATATCGACACCACCGATCCTTGCACCATCTGCACCGATCCGCGCCGCGATCCGGCGATCATCGTGGTGGTGGCGGATGTTGCGGACCTGTGGGCGCTGGAACGCGCCAACGCGATCAACGGCCTCTATCACGTGCTCGGCGCGACGCTGTCGCCGCTCGACGGTATCGGCCCCGACGACTTGGCGATCGATTCGCTCGTGTCGCGCGCGCATCAGGCGCAGGTGAAGGAGGTCGTGCTCGCGCTCAATGCCACGGTGGATGGCCAGACCACGGCGCACTACATCACCGACCTGTTGCAGGACGCGGACGTCAAGGTAACGCGGATGGCGCACGGCGTTCCTGTCGGCGGCGAACTTGATTACCTCGACGAAGGCACGCTTTCGGCGGCGATGCGGCAGCGAACGCTATTCTAATGGCGTTGCTCGTCCGTCATTCGTACTCACGTCTTCGCGGCCTCGAGTGCTTTGAAGTGCCCGCGCTGCTGCAGCCATATCATCAGCAGCAGACTCGGGATCGCCACCAGCACGCTGACGACGAAAAATAGCGGCCAGCCGGCGGCGGCGGCGACATAACCCGCGCCGGACGACAGATAGATGCGTCCGACTGACGCAAGCGCTGTCAGCAAAGCATATTGGGTTGCCGTGTGCAGCGGATTGTTGCACAGCGCCGACAGGTAGGCGACGAAGATCACAGTGCCGATAGCGCCGGTGAATTGTTCGATGCTGACCGCGACCGCCAGCGCCCACTGTTGTGGCCCGACCAGCGCCAGCCAACTGAACGTCAGGTTGGAGATCGCTTGCAACAGCCCGCCGATCCACAGGCATGCGATCAACGGGCAGGCGCGCGCGAGAAAACCGCCGGCGAAGCCGCCGATCAAGGTCGCAGCGAGACCCAGTCCCTTGACGATGATGGCATAGTCATTGCGCGTGAAGCCGACGTCGATGATGAATGGCACCGTCATCGCGCCAGCGAAGGCGTCAGTGAACTTGAAAAGCATCACGAAGACCAGCACGACGATGGCATCGCGCCGGTTGAGGAACTCGACGAAAGCGCCGATTGCGGCATCGATCACGCGCTGCAATGACGGTTTGTCGCCAGTCGCGGCCTCGGTGCGGGTCGAGCCGTCCGGCTCGTGCGCCAACAGGACGGTGACGATGCCGATCACTACCAGCCCGGCCATCACCGCGAGGCTTGCCATCCAGGCGTGCAGACGCGGCAGGCCGAGATGTTCGAAGCCGGTCACGAGGAATAGCGCGCCGGCGGTGGAGGCCACCATGCCTATGCGATAGGCGGCGACATAGGACGCCATGCCGGCGGCCTGTTCGCTTTCGTCGAGGCTTTCGACGCGGAAGGCATCGACCACGATGTCCTGCGTGGCAGATGCGGTTGCAACCATCAATGCGCCGAGCGCAACGAAGAATGGCGAACGCGCGGGGTCGGTCAATGCGAGCGCGAGGATCGCAGCCATCAGTAGCAGTTGTGTGAAGATCAGCCAGCCGCGGCGACGGCCGAGCCATTTTGTCAGGATCGGCAGACGCAGGCCGTCCACCAGCGGCGCCCATAGAAACTTCAGCGTGTAAGGTGTGCCGACCAGCGTGAACAGGCCGATGGTGCCGAGGCTAACGCCGCTTTCACTGACCCATACCAGGAGCGTCGAGCCCGACAGCGCCAGCGGTAGCCCGGACGAGAAGCCGAGGAACATCACCACCAGCACGCGCGGTTGCAGATAGACCATCCACGCGTCGCGCCACGACGCGCGGGCCGGCGTGGACGAGGATGGCGTGGACGAGGCGGCTTCCGGAGCGCTCATGCCGCAGTGCTAGCTGATTCGCCGCATCGCCGCGCGCATCTGCAACGTGGATAGCAGGCGAACGAGAGGCGAACCGTGACGGATCGGCCAGTCGCGCCATATTTGTCGGCGAGGAACTACTCTCCAGCCTGTAGCTTGCGGGGAACGGGAAACAGATCGACGCGAACATCCTTGGCGGCGCGCGAGGCATCGTCCGCAGCAGGCGCATCGGTGCTGAAATCGAGATCCTCGATCTTCACCGCGCGTTTGCCGATCTTGTTGACCGAGATCAGCACTTGCCGCACGTCCTCGTTGACCTGATCGAAATGGCTGCCGAGCCGGCTGACGCGATCGCGCAGCCGCTCGACGTCACCCATCATATGCATGACCTCGGTGCGCACTTCATCGGCGGCATCACGCATCCGCGCGTCCTTCAGCACCTGCTGCATCACCTGGATCGCCAGCATCAAGAGCGACGGTGACACCAGCACGACACGGGCGCGATAGGCTTTCTGAATGATGTCGTCGAAGCCGTCGTGAATCTCGGCGTAGACCGATTCCGATGGCACGAACATCAGCGCGGTATCCTGGGTTTCGCCAGGGATCAGGTATTTCTCGGAAATATCGGTGACGTGTTTGGTGATGTCTTGCCGCAGCCGCTGCGCGGCCGACTTCTTTTCCTCGTCGCTGCGCGCGTCATGCAGCGCGGTGATCGCTTCCAGTGGGAATTTGGCGTCGATGCACAAGGGCCGCCCGTCCGGCAGGAACACCACGCAATCCGGCCGCTTTCCGGTCGAGAGCGTGTGCTGGAAGGCATAGGTATCCGACGGCATGCCGTCGCGGACGATGGCTTCCATGCGCGCCTGCCCGAATGCGCCGCGCGACTGCTTGTTGGCCAGTACGTCGCGCAGCGTCGTGACCTGAATGGTCAGTTCCGCAAGGTTCTGGTGGGCATTGTCTATGATGCCGAGCCGTTCGTGCAGCGCGTGCAGGCTGTCCATGGTGTGGCGCGTGGTCTGTTCCATCGATTGTCCGACCCGCTGCGTCACCGAATCGAGCCGCTCGTTGACGGTGCGCGCCATCTCCGCCTGCCGCCCCGCCAGCGCCTGCCCCATGGCGTCGACGCGGCCCGTGGCCTGATTCTGGATTTGCAGGAGTTCGCTGAGGCGTTCCTCCAGTTCGTTGGCGCGGATCGCTTGCGCCATTGCGCTCGCCGCGCGGAGGCGGCCGGTGCGGGCAATGACGACAATGATCCCAAGCAGCAACAGCACCGCGACGCCGGCGAGGGCAACCAGCGCCGTTCCGGTATCGATGCTCAATCCGCCGATGGTGAAGAGGTGTCCGCGCATGGCGCCAGCCTAGCCGATTCGGGGAACGATAAGAACGAAGATAGAACATAAGTCGTGAATGTCGGGTTTATTTTGATAGTTAAAGAACATTGAGAAAGGCGCGGCGCGGCCGGTCCCGCGCCGGCCGTCCGGTGGATTGACCGCGGCCATGGCCCGGCTTACATCGCCCGCATGGCCATTCGTGAAATCATCGTTCTGCCCGACAAACAGTTGCGGCTCATTTCCAAGCCGATCGAGAAGGTCTCATCGGACATCCGCAAGCTCGCCGACGACATGCTGGAAACCATGTACGACGCGCCGGGCATCGGGCTCGCGGCGATCCAGATCGCCGAGCCGCTCCGCCTCGTCACCATGGATATCTCCAAGCGTGAAAAGGACGAGGACGGCGAGAGCAAGCCGCACCCGCGCGTCTTCATCAACCCGGAGATCGTCGCTGCGTCGGAGGAACTGTCCGTCTACGAGGAAGGCTGCCTGTCGATCCCCGAATACTACGAAGAGGTCGAGCGGCCGGCGCGCGTGCGCGTGCGTTATCTCGATCTCGACGGCAAGGTGCATGAGGAAGACGCCGAGGGGCTTTTTGCCACCTGCATTCAGCACGAGATCGATCACCTCAACGGCGTGTTGTTCGTCGATTATCTGTCGAAGCTGAAGCGTGACCGCGTCATGAAGAAATTCACCAAGGCGGCGCGGCTGGCGGCGAAGTAATCGCAATCCCGACGGGACACGAGATGTCGTTGCGCTTGATTTTCATGGGGACGCCCGACTTCGCGGTGCCGACGCTGCTGGAACTGGCGGCGCACGGCCATGAGATTGTCGCGGCCTATACTCGCGAACCCAAACCCGCCAAGCGCGGCATGAAGCTGCAAGAGACGCCGGTTGCGTTCGAGGCGAAGCAACTCGGCATTCCGGTGCTGACGCCGAAGACGCTGAAGACACCGGAGGCGCTCGTGGAATTCGAAGCGCACCAGGCCGACGCCGCGGTGGTGGTGGCCTACGGCATGATCCTGCCGCAGACTATTCTCGATGCGCCCGCGCTGGGCTGCTTCAATCTGCACGGATCGCTGTTGCCGCGCTGGCGCGGCGCCGCGCCGATCAATCGCGCGATCATGTCCGGCGACCGCGAGAGCGGCGTGATGGTGATGAAGATGGATGCCGGCCTCGACACCGGCGACGTGGCCATGGCCGAACGGCTGCCGATCACCGATACAATGACTGCCGCCGATCTACACGATGCGCTGGCGTCGCTCGGCGCGGACCTGATGGTGCGGGCGATGGGCGCGCTGGAGCGTGGCGGGTTGCAACTTGTCAAACAAAGCGAGCTGGGCGTCACCTATGCCGCGAAGATCGACAAGGCCGAGGCGCAGATCGACTGGCGCAAGCCGGCGCATGACGTACTGCGGCACATCCATGGACTGTCGCCGTTTCCCGGTGCGTGGACCGAAACGCCGCTCGATGGCGATCCCGTGCGGCTGAAAATCCTGCGCTGTGAAATGGCGAAGGGCTCGGGAGATCCAGGCACGTTGCTTGACGATCGGCTCACGGTTGCCTGCGGCGACGGCGCGATCCGCCTCATCGAGGTGCAGCGCGCCGGCAAGGCGCCGATGAAGGCCGCCGATTTCCTGCGCGGCACGCCGCTCAAGCCGCCGCTGCGGTTTGCCTGATGCCGCGCTACAGGCTCATCATCGAATACGACGGCGGGCCGTTTTGCGGTTGGCAGATTCAAGAGAACCAACGTTCCATTCAGGGCGCATTGGAAGACGCGGTGGCTGCGATCAACGGCGCGCCGGCCCGCGTGAACGGTGCGGGCCGCACCGATGCCGGCGTACATGCGCTGGCGCAGGTCGCGCATGTCGATATCGACAAGACATTGCCGCCAGGCCGTTTTCGCGACGGGTTGAACGCGCATCTGCGGCCGCTTCCGATCGGCGTGCTGGAAGCCGATGTTGTGCCGGAGACGTTCGAGGCGCGGTTCTCGGCGATCCGCCGTCACTACCGCTATCGTATCGTCAATCGCCGTGCCAATCTCGCCATCGACGCCGGCAAGGTCTGGCGGGTGCCGCGTCCGCTCGATGCTGACGCGATGCATGTCGCCGCGCAGCGCCTGCTCGGCAAGCACGACTTCACGACGTTTCGCGATACCGAATGCCAGGCGAAATCGCCGGAGAAGACGCTCGATCAGCTCGACGTCGCGCGCTACGGCGATGAGGTCGAGATCGTCACCTCCGCGCGGTCGTTCCTGCACAGTCAGGTGCGCTCGATGGTCGGCTCATTGGTGTGGGTCGGTGAAGGCCGTTGGAGCGCGGACGACTTGCGCGGCGCGCTCGATGCACGGGACCGGCGCGCCTGCGGCCCATTCGCGCCGCCCGATGGGCTTTATCTGGTGCGGGTCGATTACGACTGAGGCCCTACCCGCTTCATCGCATCCCAGAACAAATCCTGCCCGTCAGCGACGTTAGCGGTCCAGTGTTCGGCGGCGAAGTCGTTGGCGTCGTCGGTGATGAACTTGAAGGCGCGCCACGGAATGCTGTGGCGCTGGCAGACATGGGCGATGGCGTATAATTCCATGTCGACGATATCGACGCCCTTCTCCACCAGCCATGGATCAGTGGTGGTGACGAAGCTGTCACCGGTGCCGCAGATCACGCCGTCTCTGCCTGACGACAGACGATCGAACTCTGCGCCGAACGGCGTGCGGCCGCGCGGCGCCAACGGTTCGGCGATCATGTCGCGCTGGATGACGTGCGCGACTTCGACCAGTCCGCGCAGGCCCTCGTTGATCTTGCCGGCGGTGCCGTAGTTGATCACCAGCGCGGGCCGCAGCACCAGCAGCGCCAGCGTTGCCGCGCTGGCGGCGTTGACCTTGCCGACGCCGGTGTAGATCACCTCGACATTCGCGGGCGTGCGTGCCTTGCTGAGTTCGTCATCGATGGCGGTGAGAACGAGGATCTTGCCGCTCATGCGAAATAGCGGTCCAGAATGCCGCGATAGATTCGCGTCAGCTTCTCAAGGTCGCTGACCGGGGTGCGTTCGTCGATCTGATGCATGGTCTGGCCGACGAGCCCGAACTCGATCACCGGGCAGTAGTGCGTGATGAAGCGCGCATCCGATGTGCCGCCGCCGGTGTTGAGATCGGGCTTGCGGCCAGTGACGTCATTGATCGCAGCGACGACGAGGTCGGTGAACGGTCCCGGCTGCGTGATGAAGGCATCGGCGTTGGACGGCTCCCACTCGATTCGCGCGCGGATGCGGTTGCCGCAGGCTGTGGTCATCCGCGTCTCGACCAGTTCACGTAGTGAGGCCTGCGTGTGATGGTCGTTGTAGCGGATGTTGAATTTGGCCGAAGCCCGCGCGGGGATCACGTTGCTGGCGGGATTGCCGACGTCGACCGAGGTGAACTCGAGGTTCGACGCCTGAAAGTGCGTGCTGCCGTGGTCCAGCGGCTCACTGTCGAGCGCGGTGATCAGCACGGCGATATCCGGGATCGGATTGGTCGCGCGATGCGGGTAGGCGACGTGACCCTGCACGCCATCAACGATCAGGGTGCCGGACTGCGAGCCACGGCGGCCGACCTTGATGCAGTCGCCCATCTCCTCGACATTGCTTGGCTCTCCGAGCACGCAATGATTGAACTTCTCGCCACGTTCGTCGAGCCATTGCATCAGCTTGACGGTGCCGTTGACGGCGATTGCTTCCTCATCGCCGGTGATGATGAAGGAGATCGAACCGTCGCCCGGCGGCTTGCCGCCGTTTGCAGCGAGATAGTCCAGCGTTGCAGCAACGCTGCACGCGATGCCTCCCTTCATATCGACCGCGCCGCGTCCGTAAAGATAGCCATCTTTGACGTCGCCGGAGAATGCGCCTTGCGTCCATGCCGTCTCATCGCCGGGAGGCACCACGTCAGTATGACCGGCGAAGGCGATATGCGGCACGCCCTTGCCTATCCGCGCATAGAGGTTGTCGATGTCGGCAGCGCCCGGCTCGCTGAACGTGACGCGATGCAGGTCGAAGCCGGCCGCCTTGAGATGGCTTTCGAGCACGCCAAGCGCACCGGCATCGGCGGGCGTCACCGACGGACAACGCACCAGTTCGCGGGTGATGCTGACGGCGTCCTTGCTCATCGGTGACCCGACTCCGTTAATCGCGCAGCAACTCGTTGATGCTGGTATTGGAGCGGGTGCGCTCGTCGACGCGCTTGACGATCACCGCGCAAGCAGTGGAGGGGCCCGGCTGGCCGTTCTTCAGCGGCTTGCCCGGCAGCGAACCCGGCACCACGACGGCGTATTCCGGCACTTCACCGATGAAGGTTTCGCCGGTCTCGCGATCGACGATCTTGGTCGAAGCGCCGAGGAAGACGCCCATGGCCAGCACCGCGCCCTTGCGCACGATGACGCCTTCGGCGACTTCGGAGCGCGCGCCGATGAAGCAATCGTCCTCGACGATCACGGGACCTGCCTGCAACGGCTCCAGCACGCCGCCGATGCCGACGCCGCCGGAAATATGCACACGCTTGCCGATCTGGGCGCAGGAGCCGACCGTCGACCAGGTGTCCACCATGGTGCTTTCGTCGACATAGGCGCCGAGATTGACGAAGGACGGCATCAGCACGACATTCTTGGCGATGAAGGCGGAACGGCGGACGATGGCGCCCGGCACAGCGCGGAACGCGGCGTCACGGAAACGGTTCTCGCCCCAACCCTCGAACTTCGACGGCACCTTGTCCCACCACGATGCGCCGCCGGGGCCGCCCGGGATCGGGCTCATGTCGTTGAGACGGAACGACAGCAGCACGGCCTTTTTCAGCCACTGGTTGACATGCCACTTGCCGCTGGCCTCGCGCTCGGCGACCCGCGCCTCGCCCTTGTCGAGCAGGTTCAGCGCCTGATCGACGGCCTCGCGCACCTCGCCCTTGGTGGTGGCGGTGACGGTGTCGCGCGCATCGAAAGCGCCGTTAATGGTGGATTCGAGCGAGGCGAGAGACATGAGGATTCCTTGGCTTTTCGGATTTCTAAATCGGACGCTTTTGTCCGGATTCAGCGGGAGAGAGTCAAGCGTGGCTCAGCGGGCCGTGAGTTTGGCGAGAAAGCCGGCCAGGTTGTCGGTGACGTGGTCGACGTGGGGCGCGTCGCGGCCTTCCATCTCCCAGTCCTCGCGAACGACTTCCTTAGTCCCGTCCGGAACTACCAGCACGGTGGTCATGCCGAGGTCGTGCGGTACCACGAGGTTGCGCGCCAGATCCTCGAACATCGCGGAACGGGCTGGGTCTACCCCATGCAGATCGAGGAAACGCTGATAGGTTTGCGGCGCTGGCTTCGGCTCCAGTTCGGCGGCGACGATGTCGAACACCGCTTCGAAATGCTCCGGGAAGCCAAGGCGTGCCAGCACCTTGCCGGCGTGATCGGTCGAGCCGTTGGTGAGGATCAGTTTGCGGCCGGGCAGGCGCGCGATAGCCTCGCCCATTGCCGGGTTCGGCTCCAGCGGCGAATGATCGATCTCGTGGACATAGGCGAGATAGTCGTCGGCGGAGACGCCGTGCTCGGTCATCATGCCGCGCATGCTGGTGCCGTAACGCTTGTAGTAGTCCTTCTGGATTCGCCGTGCCTCGATCGCATCGACTTTCAGGAAGTTGCCGATATACGCGCCGATCCGCGCGTCGACCTGCTGCCACAGGTTGACGTGATGCGGATACAGCGTGTTGTCGAGGTCGAACACCCACGTATCGACGTGGGTGAACGCGCGTGTGTTGGCCGAGACATCGATCATGGCGTCGGTCATTTATGGATCAGCGTGCCGGTGCCCTGATTGGTGAACAGTTCGAGCAGCACGGCGTGCGAGGTTTTGCCATCGATGATGACGACGCCTTCGACGCCTTGCTCCAGCGAATAGATGCAGGTCTCGACTTTCGGGATCATGCCGCCGGAGATGGTGCCGTCCGCGATCAGCTTGCGCGCGTCCTTCACCGAAAGCTCAGGGATGAGCTTCTTGGATTTGTCGAGCACGCCCGGCACGTCGGTCAGGAGCAACAGGCGCTTCGCCTTCAGAGCGCCAGCAACCGCGCCGGCAAACGTATCGGCGTTGACGTTGAAGGTCTGGCCGCTTGCGGAGGTCGCCAAGGGTGCCAGCACCGGGATCAGTTCGTGGCCGATCAACTGATTGAGCAAGGTCAGATCGACCTTCTCCGGTTCGCCGACGAAGCCGAGATCGACCACCTTCTCG